>JAZNQM010000172.1:0-46314 GCA_045590175.1 Acutalibacteraceae bacterium
AGCTGAATAATTCAGCAAAACATTAAACTAAAATCTAAAGAAATTAAAATTGGAGGTACCTATCATGGCATCTGAGAAAATCACTGCTCTTGTTGAAGAGGTAAAAAATCTTACTGTTCTCGAGCTTTCTGAGCTCGTATCCGCAATCGAAGAAGAATTCGGCGTATCCGCTGCAGCAGCAGTTGCAGTAGCAGCTCCCGCAGCAGGCGGCGCAGCAGCTGAAGAAAAGACCGAGTTCGACGTAGTTCTTGCCGAAGCCGGCGCTGAGAAGATCAAGGTTATCAAGGTTGTTCGTGAGATCACCGGTCTTGGTCTTGCTGATGCTAAAGCTGCTGTTGAAGCTGCTCCTAAGGCTCTTAAGGAAGGCGTTTCTAAGGACGAAGCTGAAGAGCTCAAGAAGAAGCTCGAAGAAGTTGGCGCTAAGGTTGAGCTTAAGTAATTTTTACTTAAATTTAATGCAACTGAATAGTTACTCGGCAGTAGCCGTGTAATGCTAAAATCCCCTGTTACCGCAAGGTTTCAGGGGATTTGTTTTTTTAATGTATGATGTTGACTCTGATTTTACTTTATGATAAAATTTTTATATGGCTATCAGGAGGTAACTATATGGGAAAATACAATTTTAAGGAACATACCACACTGCCGCTGTATGGCGACAATCCAATTCCTAATTACAATGCAGATTTTGCCTCAGTAGAGATTAGATATTCCAACGACGGAGGCGGAAACCTAACCGACAACAACCCCACTATTACTCCATATATGGTGGAAAATTCAAAGGGTTGCGTTGTGATATACCCTGGTGGCGGATTCTTTGCAAGAACAGATTATAGCGAAGGTATACAGGTTGCTAAAGCCTACAACAAAGCGGGCATTTCTGCCTTTGTTGTGAGGTATCGCATTGGCAACCCCTCATCCCCTATTGACGGATACGACGGAGAAACAATCATTATGGATGCCCAAAGAGCTGTGCAATTTGTCAGATACAACGCAAACAAGTTCAGTGTAGACCCAGAAAAAATCGCAGTATGCGGCTTTTCAGCAGGCGGATTTTTAGCTCTTGCCACTTCACAAAAACAGATTGTCCCGAGTGCTGTTGCCGATGAAATCGGAAAAATAAGCAACAAGCCCAGCGCTGTTGTATTATGCTACGCGAGAACCAATCTCCAAAGTGGCACAGGTCTCTCCTCCCTGCCCAACATCCTCACTGCAAAATACTGTGAGGAAGAAAAAGCGACAAGGCTCGACTATTGGAATCCTAATCTCAACGTGAGCTCCGACCTTCCCCCTACTTTTTCCTGGGGAAGTTTGGCTGACACGGCAGACCCGCCGAAATACCATACTAATATCTACTGCGAAGAGCTTCGCAAAGCAGGTGTACCCTGCGAAGAACACATCTACCAAAACACACCTCACGGCAAGGGATTATCTTTAGAATACGACGCAGCCGATTGGTTTTATCATTCGGTTAGATTTTTGAAAGATTTAGATTATTAATTGATACAGCAAGTTTTAATACTTATTATATGAAAAAGAGACGAAAATCGTTATTTTCGTCTCTTGATTTATTTATTTTAATTTGATTTTCACAACCGTATCAATAGGGTCAGGAAGCTTGCTGGTACTTTGGAGATTGAGATATACTATATCACTGTAATGACAGGTTACTAAATGCTCCCTACCACTAGGCATATCAGGTTTTACTCCATTGCAAAGAAGAGCTATGCTTTCGATCTCATCGAAGCTGAAATTATAAATTGGATCAAGTGTAACGTTTTTATCCATAATGTGATAATATACCGTTTTTCCTTTTCCCGTCAGGAATCCGTTTTCGGGTTTCGGTCTGCTGACTGCTGTGCAACCGTAGACAGACTCTCCATTTATTTTTAGCCATTCGCCTAGCTTTTTCAAAACCTCAACCGTATCTTGGGCTATATTTCCTTTTGCATCTGGAGCAATACCCATCAGCACATTGCCTCCCTTTGAAACAACGTTTATGATGCATTTGATGAGTTGATCCAAAGATTTTGCTCCTGTATCATCTTGGCGGTACGACCAAGCTTCACTGACTGTGAAGCAACTCTCCCAAGGTAGTAGTTCACCCTTGTAGTCACGGCATCCGTCATAAGGAACAATGCTTTCCGCCCCGATAAAATCACCACAATACTCCTTAGGTTCTTTTTCGCCTAATGAGCCGAAGTATCCGTCGTGTGCGTCAAGCCGAGCATTTATAATAATTTCGGGCTGTATGGAGCGAACCATACGGGTAAGTTCTGTTGCCTTCCACATCTCCCCTACCATATCATCGTAGGAATAGTCGAACCACAGCAAATCAATTTTGCCGTAGTTGGTAAGAAGCTCACACACCTGATTGTGCATATATTCTAAATAATTATCAAAATTTATACCTTCAAATCTGTCGACCCCATCCTTTCTGTTGGGATGTATGCGGTCGCGAGGATAATCGGGATGATCCCAATCCAGCAAGGAATAATATATTCCAACCTTTATTCCCTCGTCCCTGAAAGCCTCTACATATTCCTTTATCAGGTCTCGTTTTGAAGGAGTATTTGTGCTTTTAAACTCTGTAAACTTTGAATCAAAAAGGCAAAAGCCGTCGTGATGCTTTGCTGTCATTACTGCATACTTTATACCGGATTTCTTGGCTAATTTTGCCCATTCTTTGGGGTTGTACATATCCACTGTAAAGTCGTTCATTAGCTTGCGGTAATCTTCGTCCGAGAAATTAAACCTTGTTCTGCACCATTCACCTTTACCGATTAAGGCATAGAGTCCCCAATGTATAAACATACCCAATCGGTCGTTTGTGAACCATTTTACGCGTTCTTTATGCTTTTCCATATCTAACATTACTCGCCTCTCCTTTTATTAAGACTTCTTATCATATCTCTTAAATATTTGAAGCTTGTTTGAGGATCAATAAAGTCATTCCAAGTTTCTATAGAAAGATTCACATCTTTGTCAACAGCCTCCATAGTATACTTCAAAAACTCTACGTACTGCTCCTCTTCTCCATCATCGGGCATAGGTGGATCGCCGTTTTTAAGGCTTGAAATATGAAGATGCGACAAATATCCTTTATATTCTTTGAGCCTTCTCACATCATCTTCTTCTGCAAATAAGTGGTAATAATCCGCAACAAGTCTTACATTGTCCCTGTTTATTTTTTGAACAAGCTCGAAGCCTTCGCTCGAGTTGATTATGACATCGGTCTGGGTAGATCGAAGAGGTTCTATGGCAATAACATAACCATAGTTTTGGGCAAGAGGAGAAAGAAAATCCCCTATGAATTCTGTGATTAAAGCACGACCATATTCTGGGGTAAATTCACCCTCAGTTGCACGGCTATATCCACTGCCAAAGGTTAAATGACGCAAGTTGGTAGAGGCAAATCTTTCGAAGCTTCGCTTAGCAAATTCTTTGGTTGATTCTCTTATCTTGCCGTTTTCATATAAACGCTCACGTCCGAAAAGTCCGCATCCGTATTCCATAGGTAAACCGTTTGCCTCGGTTGCGGCAACAATGTCGCGGAATTTTGCTTCGTCAAGATTTGCAAGCAGATAGTAGTTTATCTCTAAAAAATCCACTCCTGCCGCCTTAAAGATCGGCAGCTTATCATACTGTCCGTGGTCGAAACTGTGAAAAACGCCTAATTTCATATCAATACTCCTTATAAATTAAATCCTATCATATCAATTTCGCAAATATCTCTCTTGCCTCGATGAAAGCTATCAAAAGATATCTTACTGCCGTCAGGATTGAATCTTGCGTGAAGGTCACAGCGAATATCTTCAACATCGGGTACAATGGTTTTTGAGGAAAGCAATATACTTGACCTGCCGCTTTGCAGATTCTTTATCCATATATGACGATAGCCTTCATCATCCGGATAGCCGTCTCCGATAAGATATTTACTGTTCGGTGAAAGCGAGCAATGTATGTCCCTCGAAGTGTCAGAAAATTCGCCACAGATATTGACAAAACTGCCGTCAGGTTCATTTATGCTATACACACCCCATTTATCGGCGCCGTTTGGCTGGCAGTAGGCAATGATAGTTTTATCGTCTGCCCACCAATAGTGTGAAACCATCGTATCTTTGTAAACTATCCGCATATTACCCTTAAGGTCCGCCGTGATAAGCGAGGTACTCCACCACTTACTGCTTCCTGCTTGCGGGAAATCACGTAGCAGAAACAGAAATCTGTTGCCGCTTGGATTAAAGGTTATGTGATTAACAACAAACTTGGCATTCTCTTTGCCCTCAATAGGAAATTCCTTAAGCATTCGCTTGTAGTCAATAATAAGTTTCTTAGTTCCTGCCAGAAAATCACAAAGAAATATGCCGTCCTCTGAGGGTAAAGGGAAATCAAAATACGGGTCCTTAGTGTTACAGTAGCCATAGCCGGGACGGAAATCCCAGATTCTGTTGAAATTTACCGAAAGCCCATAACGGCCATCTCGTGAAACGGTGGCAGAAGCACCATCAAAGGTTTCGACTTTTCCATCTGACAGTTTCCTCTTAACGGTCTTATATTCACCATCTGCTTTGTCATAAATATTATAGAACACATCATCACTACTGCCGTATTTGAACTGCAGAAAAGAGCCCTGCTGAAAACACCAGCAATCATTACTCTCAAATGAAGTGAAAATCCCGTCCTTCAAAAAGCCCAGCTCTAACTTATCCTTTTTGGTGTTAAGGCGGTGAGTAAAGGGTAATTTGTTTGCAAGATGGATTCTTCCATCTGCACTGTAGGCAGGAATGTCGTAATAGCCGAAGAAGAAATCCCCCTCTTCGGGATTCAGGTATTTTACATCGCATAGATTATTTTTAACACCTATCATAAGATGATCGCCCCCTTTTAATTTGATTATATTGTAAAGAAGCAGTTACATCAATGTAATATGGTGTGCATTTGATGTAAAATATCGTTAATTTCCTTTACTTTTCGTAAAAAATAATGTATGATTTAGTTAGAACTTAAAATCAGGTGATGCAAATGTCAATTAAATGCACATATTTTACAGGTTGCTATAATGATTTGGAAGCTGCGCACACCCAATCCGATCGCTGTTTCCCTTTTACCGATATAGTTTTTGTTATAAATGGCACCTACCGATGCACCATAGAAAAACAGGAAGTGGTAGTAACAGATGGTGAAGCGGTGGTTGTCCCGCCTTTTTTCAGACACGATATAGAGGTGGCGAACAACACGCGGTTAAGTTGGGTGCACATCGAAGCCTGCGAGGAGGGAAAGGATATACTTTTTAATTATGACTTCCCCTTCCTTTTCACGGGCAAAAAAGCAGAAGAACTACACAAAAATCTTAAAACGCTTATCTGCAATACCTCGCAGGACAGCCACTTTCGGCAGATAGTAACCTATAAATGTATTTGTGATATATATTCACGCATAATAAAAGAATCTAAAAAAATCTGCCACAATATACCAGATCAGGCAGTAATAAATGGAACTCGCAGAAAAATCGAACATCATCCTGCCGATAATTACAGTCTGCCACTTCTTGCTAAAAGTGTGAATCTTTCGGTTAGTACATTTACAAAGCGCTTCAAAAGTCTTTGCGGTGTCACACCGCTTGAATATGTAATGGAGTGCCGAATCAAAGCTGCCGCTAAAATGCTGCTTGAAGGCAAAAGTATAAAATGTATTGCGGATGAGTTAGGCTTTTATGACAGCTATCATTTTTCTAAACAATTTAAAAAACGAATGGGCTGTTCTCCAAGTCAATACAGAACAAAATAAAAGACACAAAGCGACGGAAAGGTTGATTCCGTCGCTTTTTTGCGTTTATTTGATTAGTTTCTCGTTTGATTTTAAGAAACCAATTCTATGCACTTTTTAGGGCATTTTTCGGCACATTTACCGCAGAGAGTACACTTGGTGTAGTCGATACGTGCCAGATTGTTTTCAACTTTTATAGCGTCAAATTCACACTGCTTTACACAAAGTCCGCAACCTATACAGGCAACCTTACAAGCTTTGTTAGCTGCGGCACCCTTATCGGTATTGCTGCAGTTAACCTCCATATGGCGGGGGGCTTTGGGTACCAGGTCAATAATGTGGCGGGGGCAGGTGTTGACACAGCTACCGCAACCGTTACAAAGGTCGGGGTCGGCTTCTGCTACACCGTTGGCATTAATCTTAATGCCATTGTTAGTGCAAGCCTTGGCACAGTCGCCAAGTCCGAGACAACCGAAGGCACAGGAGTTATCTCCACCTAAGAAGCCCGACAAGGCGGCACAGCTCTGCACACCTCGATACTGGAATTTTTTGGTGGTGTTTTCGCAGCCGCCGTTACAACGAACGTAGGCATACTTTTCCACAAACTCCCCTGCTTCTACACCCATAATCTTGGATATAGCGGCAACGGTGTCGGCACCACCCGGGGCACACAGATTAGTGGGTGCTTCGCCTTTGGCTACTGCTTCAGCGTAGGCATCACAGCCGGAATATCCGCAACCGCCACAGTTGGCACCAGGCAGGGCTTCGCGGACCGCCACCATTTTTTCGTCTTGGGGAACCTCTAAAACAACAGAAGCGATTGAAAGTCCTATACCTGCTATAACGCCGATAACCGAAACTACAATTACTGCTAAAATTATTCCATCCATTGCGGCACCTCCTTAAACAATACCCGCAAAGCCTAAGAAAGAAAGGGCTACGATTGCGGCAGATATGAGTGTTATGGGAAGTCCTTTTAAAGATTCGGGAATGTCACTGCTTTCCAGTCTGCCACGGACACCTGCAAAGATGACCATTGCAACAAGGAAGCCGAGACCTGCACCTAAAGCGTTGACTATTGCCTCAAGGAAATTGGAAACTCTGGGGCTTGTAAAGTTAAGAATGGTGATACCAAGCACGGCACAGTTGGTGGTGATAAGAGGGAGATATATTCCCAAAGCCTGATAGAGAGGCGGGATAAAACGCTTAAGCACGATTTCTACCAGCTGAACCAATGCGGCAATTATAAGGATAAACACGATGGTCTGAAGGTAGCCTAAATCATTGGGAAGGAGAATGCTTGCGTATATCGGGTAGGTAACGGCGGTTGCCATAACCATAACAAATATAACGGCAAAGCTCATTGATACGGCTGTGTTGGTTTTTTTGGAAACACCGAGGAAGGGGCAGATACCAAGAAATTTGGCGAGAACCATATTCTCGGTGAGGATGCCCGCCAAGAGTATTGTTACAATATTAGTTAAACTCATTATGCACCCTCCTTTTCACTACTGCCGCAGTTGGCACAGTCGCCGTGACATCCGTCACAACCGAGCTTTTTAACGGGCTTTCTGCCCAGCTTTACGGCGACCTTATTAGCAAGTGCCACAAGCACACCGAACACAAAGAAGCCACCGGGAGGAAGAAGCATAACGGTTAAGGGTGTTGTGGTGACAGTGAAGGCAAGAGGAGTTCCTGCAAACACTGTGCCGCCGCCGATAAGCTCGCGGATAAAGCCCATAAGGAACAGTGCTAAAGTAAAGCCGAGACCCATACCTATTCCATCGAGAACGGAATCAAAGGCGGTGTTCTTGCTTGCAAACATTTCGGCACGCGCCAAAATAATACAGTTAACAACTATAAGAGGAAGGTATATACCGAGAGATTTGTCGAGAGCGGGGGCAAAAGCCTTAACCAGCATCTGAACAATTGTAACAAAACCTGCGATAACAGTTATGTATGCAGGGATTCTTACTCTGTCGGGAATTACCTTACGCAGCAGAGAAATTGTAAGGTTCGAGCAAATGAGCACCAAGGTAGCCGCAACACCCATACCAATACCGTTTAAGGCGGAGGTAGAAACAGCCAAGGTAGGACAGGTGCCCAGCATAAGTCTTAAAACGGGGTTCTCTTTGATAATACCATTAGTTAAAACAGAGGTTCTTTTTCCCATTATTTATTACCTCCTTTAACTTCTTCGTATAGTTTGAGGGCGGTGTTTACGTCGTTGATAACCGCCTTGGTGGTGATGGTAGCACCTGTGAGGGCATCTACATCCTTATTTTTCTCTGTGGAGATTACACCGCTTTTACCACTGAATTGATTGGTAAATTCAGGCTTTGTTGCCGCCTGACCGAGACCCGGGGTTTCATCGGCAACAGAGAGAATCTTTATGGCTTTTACAGTGCCGTCAGCATTGACACCCGTCATAACCCTTACCTCTCCGCCGTAGCCCGAAGTGGCAGTTGTGAAGACATAACCCACGATCTCTCCGTTTACAGAAGCAACTGAATAGGCGTATTCTGCTTCATTAAGCTTTATTGGATCGCCTTCGGAAAATTCAGTACCTTTATCGGTGAAGATTTCAGCCATTGCGGCATTGGAATTTTTCTTGTCGTTTTCAGCAATTTTATCCTTTGTGATGTCGTTGGTAAATGCCAAAGCGGCAGAGATTACCAAGCAAATGACAACAAGGACGATGGAAGGAACGGCAATGTTCTTTACGGTAGGTTTAGCCATTTTTCTTTGCCTCCCATCCAAAAGGTTTTCTGCGGGTGATTTTCTCAATATGAGGCACCAGCAAATTCATAAGAAGAATGGAGTAAGAAACGCCCTCGGGCAATGCTCCAAACTGACGAATTACAACGGTTATAATACCGCAACCGATACCAAAAATGATTTTACCTAAAGTGTTGTGAGGGCTGGTTACGTAATCGGTTGCCATAAAGATTGCACCAAGCATAACGCCGCCCGAAAGTATAGCCGCCAGAGGGTCAATGCCAAGAATGGCACTGAATACTGCTACTGTGCCGATGAAGCTAAGGGGAATTGCGGGAGTAATTACCTTTCTTAACACGAGGTAAACACCGCCGATGATAAGAGCTAAGGCACAGGTTTCACCGATACAGCCGCCGTGGTTACCTAAAAGTAACGTAAGATAGCTTGGTGAATAACTCGTCAAGAGAGATTCTGCCGCCAAAGGAGTTGCAGTTGAAACTGCATCAAGGGAAGGGTTCAGCCAAGCAAAGGGCTCTACCCAATTTGTCATAGCCGTTGCGAAGGACATCATAAGAACAATTCTGCCCACGATAGCGGGGTTGGCAAAGTTCTGACCCAAGCCGCCGAACATCATTTTCACAACCACAATGGCAATTGCACTGCCCAATGCCGCCATCCATACAGGAAGGGTTGGTGGCAGATTGAGACCCAGCAAAAGACCCGTTACAACAGCAGAAAGATTGCCGATAGAGTTGGGCTTTTTCATTATCTTACAGCAGATGAATTCAGCCAACACTGCCGATAGTATTGATGCGGCAAGAACGGCTATAGCACGGGGGCCAAAGTAAACTATACCGACCAAGGTGGCAGGTAAAAGAGCAAATATAACATCCAGCATTATACCCGAGGTTGTGGTTTTAGACACAACATGGGGGGAATGCTGTACCATTTTTAAATCCATTTTTCCTACCTCCTTATTTGTTTCTCAAAGCCTGCTTGGTTGCACGCATAACCTGAACTATTGGCCTTGCCGAGGGACAGGTGAAGGCACAGCTGCCGCATTCCATACAGTAGTTAGCACCTAACTTTTCTGCTTCGTCCAGGTCATCATTTTTTAAAGCTGCAGCGATGTGGAAGGGAGCAAGTCCCATAGGGCAAGCTTCGGCACATTTACCGCAACGGATACAGTTTTCAATTTCGGGAAGCTTTGCTTTACTTTCGCTAAAGCAAAGGATAGCATTATTCTGCTTAAGAACGGGGATGCCGGTGTCATGTACCGAGAAGCCCATCATAGGTCCGCCAACAATTACCTTCGATGCATTTCCTTTAAAGCCACCGCAGAAATCTATAACCTCCTGCAGCTTGGTGCCGATGGTTACAGAAACATTCTGAGGCTTTTCTATGGCATCACCGTCAACAGTAAGACGTTTGGTGGTGAGGGGCATACCTGTTTTCAAATATCTGCCGATGGCGGCGATACTTGTGATATTCATAACCACACAACCTATATCGGCGGGAAGCTTTCCTAAGGGAAGAACTCTGCCTGTGGTGGTATAGATAAGAACCTTTTCAGCACCCTGAGGGTAACGGCTCTTGAGCTTCATAAGACGGACGCGATTTTCGGTGTCACGCTTATCTGCGGCGATATCGTAAAGAAGGCTGATGGCATCGGGCTTATTGTCCTCGATTGCAATTATGACCCGCTCGAACTTCATAATATCAAGAAGCTTATACACACCTTCAAGAACGTCGTTAGGATTTTCGATACACTCGCGGTAGTCAGCGGTGATATAAGGTTCGCATTCTGCGCCGTTGATGATTAAGGTATCCAAAGGCTTATCGGGTTGCTTCACAAGCTTAACGTGGGTCGGGAAGCCTGCACCACCAAGACCTACAAGACCCATATCACGAACGGCTTTTACAAGCTGTTCCTCGGTTTCTACCAGGGGAGCCTTAAGATTCGGGTCAGGTGTTCCCTGCCCGTCGTTCTCTATCTGGATTGCCTCGCAGGTTACGCCGTTAGTGAGGGTAGTTGTGGTGATAGCGGAAACCTTGCCCGAAACACCCGAATGTATAGGTGCCGAAACAAACTTATCACTATCGCCGATTTTAGTGCCTACATAGACGGTATCACCAACCGCAACACAGGGGGTACAGGGAGCACCGATATGCTGCTGCATAGCAACGGTAATAACCTCGGGGGCCGGCATTACAACGGTTTCACAGTCAGCCGTGTTTTTACAGTGACGAGGCTTCGCTCCGCCACGGATATTTTTTGCGGGAGACATTATTTCTCGATCTTTCATATAAATACTCCAAATCTAAAATTAATACATCTAATTATAACACAATAAGTCGGTTAATTTCAACATAATTAGAGCATTTTATTATGTTTATTTTTTAACAAAGTGCATAATAAAAAAAGACAAATTTATATACTCTCAAATCATAAAATAATACAAAAAACACAGCCAACATACCATTGCTTCGATAGTATGGGCTGTGTTTAAAACATATTCACACCATTCTTGTCAGAAAATCCTCCTTGAGATTTCCTATTATTCTCTTTTCTAAACGGGATATATAAGACTGGGATATACCTAAAAGCTCCGCCACCTGACTTTGGGTATGCTCGTTGCAACCGTTGAGCCCGAAGCGAAGCTCCATTATTCTTTTTTCTCTCGGTGTAAGTTCATTAACCAAGGATATCAGCAGTTTGTTTTCCGCCTCCTGCTCCACTCCCCTGCCAATTTCGTCGGCTTCGCTACCCAGCACATCAGAAAGCAATAGCTCGTTACCGTCCCAATCTACGTTGAGTGGCTCGTCGATGGAGATTTCTCCCTTCAAGGACGAGGTTTTTCTCAAATACATAAGTATCTCGTTCTCGATACATCTCGAGGCGTAGGTGGCAAGCTTGATATTCTTCTCGGGTCTGAAGGTGTTCACAGCCTTTATAAGACCTATAGTGCCAATGGAAATCAAATCCTCCACCCCTGCACCCACTGCATCGAATTTTTTAGCTATGTAAACCACCAATCGTAGGTTATGTATTATCAGCTTTTGTCTTATGGCTTCCCCCTCTGTATCCAAACGCGCCAAAAGCTCTGCTTCTTCCTGCTGGCTGTATGGCGGCGGTAGGGTTTCGGGGCCGTGTATATAATAACATCCCCTCTTTTTATAGAACAGATTTTTGAATTTTGCTAATAGATTAATAATAAATCTCATATCAATACCCCTTCATATTTATATTGCACAGGAACCCAACACACCTTCATATTCCCCTAAAGACTCAGGACTGACCGCGATGTAGACATCCAGGGCTTCCCTGCCGCCCTCGCATAAATACACCGCCTTGGGTCGAACTCCGAAAATCACTCCCTCTCCCGAAACGGTCTTATAGGGAATTACCCGTTTTTTAGCGTCGTATTCCTTTAAAAGAAATTCATATCTCGGGTCTAAAAGCAACACCGGTTTTTCGGAGAAAGGTTCTCTCAGACTATTTCCCGAGTCTATCAACACTGTTAACTTTACAAAGGAATTTTTCGTCAGAACCTCAACTTGCCGTAGCGGAGCATCGCCCCTTTTCACAAACCTGCTGATAAGAGATATGATAAGATATGAAAGCACCCCCGACAGAACAAGAAAAATGGTGGAAATATTATAATACACAATGCCGTTTTGCATAAAAAGGCCTTTGGGTTTGAGAAAGAACCACACACCAAACATTACGCCCGAAAACAAAAAAGAAACAATGTAGAAACAGGCAATCTTACGTAGAAACTGAGTAAGCTTTCCTATGCCGTAAGTGACTGTTACCACAAGAACGGCAGTGACTAATCTTACAAAAAAAGACCCCAACACATTATGTATCGGCAGCATTATAGAAAGCGACGTAATGCCGCCTGTCAAAGCACCCAAAATCTGTCGCCACAAGCGGCAGTAGGTCTTCAACAGCTTTGATGTAAGAGAAATCAACAGATAGTCTATTATAAGATTTATCGATATCAGCACATCAACGTAAATAGTTATTGCAATCACCACCCTATTACATTCTACCACTAAGAGCATAAAAAAGCCGACGAATCCTGGTTGAATATATTGTCGAAACTGACATTAATTAGTGCAAAAAAACTGCTTGAACCTCACCCTGCAAATGGGTGACATTCAAGCAGCTGTTATATAATATTTCTGATTGACAGTAAAGACTTATTCATCCTGCTCCTCAGAGGTCTCCTCATCGGTTGAATCCTCGGTGTCGGAGGCATCTTCCTCCACATCCTCGGCTTCTGTATCCTCTACATCTTCCTCGGTTTCTTCCTTACTGTCTTTGTCCTTTTCGTCCTTGTCTTTCTTATCCTTTTTGGACTTTTTACAGTCGCATTTATCGGGTATATTGTCGGATCTGTACCAGCCTGTGGAGGTTTTCTTGCAGGCAGAGGTTGCTATAAGTCCTGTTTTGGTACAAAACTTCATCTTTTCGGCATACTCGCTGTCCTCAAATTCCTTTTCGGACAGGTCTTCATGGATTTCTTCCATTACATCATGCCATATATTAAGAGCAGAAGCACTTACGCCTGCACCGTACATACCGTCAGGAGAATATTTAGCGGGCTCGTCAAAGCCATACCAACAAGCGGCTACGTAGTGGGGTGTTCCACCTGCAAACCATAAATCCTGAGAGTCTGTGGTAGTACCTGTTTTAGCATAGACGTCAAAGTCGCCAATCTGTGCACCGTTACCGGTACCTTTTTTAACAACCTGTCTGAGCAAATGGTTCATTACAGTTGCCGTGTCTTCACTTATTGCCGCCACAGGCTTATCCTTGGTGGCATCGTGAACAACGTTGTCAAACTGGTCATATATTATGGTATAGGTTTTGGGCTGATAGTAATAACCAAGGTTACCGAATACAGAATAGGCTGCCGCCATTTCGATACTTGTGGCACCTCTGGCACAACCACCCAAGCAGAGGGAGGAGAAGTTTTTATCGTCGTCTCCAAAATGCTTAAAGCCAAGCTTGGTAGTTAAAAAGTCGTAGCTGATTTCGATGCCGTTGTTTGGCTTTGAATAGTTATCCTCTCCGTTACCGATAAGATTTCTTAAAACGTGAACCGGCGAACAGTTTACAGAGTGGTAAATTGCATATTCTACCGAGCATTTTCCTGTATATGAAAAATCGTAGTTATTCGGCCATTTACCGCCCTCAATAGAAGGGTCAGACCAACGCATCTGATAGTCGTCAATCATAGATGAATAGGTGATTTCATTGTATTCCATTGCAAGAGAATACACGCCAATAGGCTTCATACAGGAACCAATCTGTCGAGGCAGAGCCGCACGGTTGATGGTACGAGCCCCCTTCTTTTCACCCTTGCCGCCTACGATACCGACGATGTGTCCTTCGTAGTCCATAACCGTCATAGCGGACTGAGGTGTGGTTTCGCCGTCTACGGTGCTGACAGGGGCATCAAAATAGGATTCGTCCTGATAGACCTTATCCAATGCTTTTTGAACGTCCAGGTCGATGGTGGAATAGATCTTATATCCGCCGTTATAAACCTCTTCAGCTGCTGAATCCGGGTCGTAGCCCTTTTCCTCAACCAACATATCAATAACATCTTCTATGAGGGTATCAGTGAAATAGGAGTTGTTGTTATCTTCTATGTTAAGTACAGATTGATCGGCGGTTACCTTCAACTTGCTGTTAATTGCCTTTTCGTATTGCTCTTCGGTTATGAATTTCTGATCCAACATTTCCCAAAGAATAAGATCTCGACGCTCAAGGTGAGCTTCCTCATTAGCTTCGAGGTCAGGTCGGTAGTTTTCGGGTTCGTTGGTGATAGAAGCCAAGGAGGCACACTCCGCGATTGTGAGTTCATCTGCCGATTTGCCGAAATAGTAGTTAGCAGCAACCTCGACACCGTAGATACCTGTGCCCATAGGGATGGTGTTAAGATACCATTCGAGGATAGAATCCTTGGAATAGTTATCCTCCAAATAACGTGCACGCATTATTTCACGAACCTTACGCATTGCACTGAGGTCATTATCCATTGTAATATTCTTAACCAACTGCTGGGTTATGGTAGAACCACCCTGCCTGCCGCCATAGATATTAACGAACGAGTTAATAAATGCCGAAACAGTACGCTTCCAGTCAACTCCTGCGTGGGTTCTGAAACGCTTATCTTCAATAGCAATAAAGGCATTTTCTAAGTTGTCGGATATATCTTCGCCTGCAACCCATATACGATTATAATTTCCGCGGAGACGATCGTACACTTCGTATTTGCCCTTTGAGTTTTTAGCATAGATGGTGGTGGTAAATTCAAGGGTGCTGTTAAGGTCGTATTCGGTCATATCGAAGGAGCCTTTGGCTTCTTCGGAAGAAAGCCAGGCTACCACACCTGCAATACCAACGCCGCAGACTATAACACCTATGAGAACAAGGGACAAAACAACCCTGACTAAACCTCTGAAAAAGGCTGAACCACGAGATTGCTTACGTTCCTTTTTTAGCTTAGTTTTTTTGATTTTGTGGCTTTTTTTATCGGGCTCATTCTCTAAGAAACTACTAAGACTGATGCCTTCCTGTTGAGACTCGCCGGTGTATAAATTTACATCGTCCTGGTTTTTCTCTCTTCCTGAGGAAATATCTTCAAATTCCTCAAAACTGTCTTTGTTATTAAAATTATCGTTACCCATTCAGAACACCTCCGTTAGAGAAATGGGTCATCTGTAGCTATACATATTAATTATACCACAAACACAAAGAAAAGTAACTGTTTTTTTGCATTTTTTCCATTTTTATTTATATTCGGTATATTTTGTAGCTTTAAAGGGCAAATTTATAGAAAGATAAACAAAAACTTTCGATTTGTTACTACTATACATTTTAAGAATGGTGATGAATTTATGAAAAAACTATTTTTAATTTCTGCCGCTGCTGTCACTCTTTTAGCAGTTGTGTTTTCCGCCACCATATCAGCAGATAAAACCGAAACGGATATCGGAACATCAGTTACAAGCTCTGCTGATACCAGAGAAATTCTTTACATTATGAAAACCCACAAGGGCGAAATCGGAGTGTTTAAACCTGATGAGTCAGAACCGCTATACACCCTGGAAAGTGTGCATATCAAAAGTCTGCCGCAGTACGACCAGAGCCTTCTGAATACAGGTATTAAAATTTACAGCGAGAGGGAGCTTCAATCCCTTATTGAAGATTACGACAGTTGATTTATATAGTCAACCGCAGCATTGAGAACCTTATCATTATCGGAATTTATAAAATAAAACTCGTGAGAATTTCTGAAGCCTGTATCAACTTCTATATCGGGTAAAATACCGATTCCGTTATAGCTACTGCCGTCGCCCTGCACAAATTCGCCGATAGTGAATTTCACCTTGCTGCCATCCTTTAGAGTGTAGGTTCGTTGAATAAGGGCTTTTCCATAAGTCTTTTCTCCGATTATTGTAGCCCTTTTCTGATGACGCATAGCACTTACAAAAATCTCAGAAGAGCTTGCGGTTTGTCCGTCGGTGAGTATAACAAAGGGAAGCTCCACCGAATCCTTATCGGATTTGTTTCTGACCCTCACTTTGCCATCTTTAAGCTTGATATTGACTGTATTGCATTCGGGCAAAAGGTGGTCTAAAATTTTAGCGGCAGTATCAACGGTACCGCCTGTGTTGTGCCTTAAATCAAAGATTATCGCTTTAATCTTTTCTTTAAGCAAAAGATCCATTTCAGCTTTGAATTGGGGATAGGTTTTTTTGTTAAAATCAATGATTTGCACTACTCCGATTGTACCGTTATCAACTGTGTAGGAATAAACGCTTTGTATGTCGGTATCATCGGTTTTAAGAGATATTGAACTGTTTTTTCCTTCGCGATTTATAACGAGTTCAATGCGTTTTCCCTTTGTTCCCTTGATACCGTTAACTGCTTTGCTGAATCCGATTTCAGTTACCTTTTCACCGTTTACATAGGTTATATGATCCCCTGCTTTTATGCCTGCAAGATAGGCAGGGCTGTCGCGATAAACCTTATAGACATAAATATCTCTTTGATAGCTTTCCACCGCCATAATGCCTATGCCGTGGGTGTCACCATTAATGGCATCGGTTTGTTGTGATGAAGTATCCAAATTATAATATGTAGCATATTTATCCCCTAATCCATCAACATAGCCCGACAGCATACCGTCAGTCAGTGCTTCAGAATCCAATGGGAAATAATATTCTTTATTTATCAGATTGCTTATTTCTGTAATTTTACTTGCCATCTCCAGGGTTACACCGTTTGTGTTGTTCCTGAAGACCCACAGAGTTATAACCGAAACCGAAACAGTAAAAGTCAACAGCAACGAAATAAAGGCTTTAAGGGGTAAATGTATTTTCATTTATTCCAACCCTCTTTCCTAAAATAACAAAATAAAAGACTGCGGAATAAAATAATTATTTCTGCCGCAGTCTTTGTATTCAATTAATAACTGACATAGCCGAAGGGGTTAACAGGGGTGTTGTTTGTGCGAACCTCAAAGTGCAGGTGATATCCTGTTGAAGCACCCGTTGTGCCTACATAACCGATAACATCGCCCTGATTTACTGTCTGTCCCACAGAAACAGCACAGGACATAAGGTGAGCATAGTGAGTTGTTACGAGGCTTCCGTTAACATCGCCGTGGCTCAAAACAACATAATTTCCGTAGCCACCGTTGTTAAACTCCGACATAATCACAGTGCCGTTTGCTGAAGCTACTACAGGCTTACCTGCGATACCACCACCCGAAACGTCGATGCCATTATGTCCGCGATAGTATTGATAGTAAGGGTCATAACGCATACCGAATGGAGAGGTCAATGTAGTATATCCGGGAATTGGCCAAGCAAAACCTTTACCATCGTATTTAACAGCATTACCTGCTAATGCTTGCTGACGTGCAGCTTCATAAGCCGCATCTACTCTGGCTTCGAGTTCCTTTTTAGCTGACTCTGCCGCGGCAAGCTCAGATTTTAATTGTTTTTGAGATTTTACAATATCATTTTTTATGCCTTGTGCTTCACTTTGCTTACTCTGAAGATCGGCACGTTCGCCGGCTAACTGCTGCTTTATAGCTTCCTGCTCGTCAATAGCATCGTTTTTCTTATCAATTTTCTTGTTTATAGATTTCATAACAAGATTGATTTTCTTCATAAGAGCGTTGTCGTAGTTAGCAAGGCTCTCTGAAACCTGAGCGGTGGAAAGATAATCGGCAAACTGGTCAGCACCCAGCAGCACTAAAAGATTATTACTGCTGCCGCCTGCCATATATATGGAGCGGATGCGTCTCTTGAACAGCTCCTTGTTCTCTTCCAATTCCTCTTCCTTTTCACCAATCTCACCGTTGAGCTCATCGATTTCAGCAGCATAAGAAGCAAGCAGATTTTCGCTTGTCATAATCTTACTTTCAACGGTAGAAATATAAGAATTAATTGTATCCAAATATTCCTCTTGTTCTTTAATATCTCCCTCGAGGGAATCTATTTTATCCTGAAGTCCATCCATTTTGGAATCTAATTGGTTGATTTCATTCTGCATTTCACTTATTGAAGCCGCACGAACGTCTATATCAACCTTGAGATTTCCAAAGCTACCCAAACTCAATACCGCAATTATCAGAAAACATACTGCCTTTTTGGCTGCCTTACGATAATGCACTAAATTCACTGCCTTCCTTTTTGAGATATCTGTTAATCATAAATACGCTTCCTATGAGACCTGAAATCACACCGACTGCGGCAAATATACCACAGAAAAGGGTTATGTGTTCGGAGAAAGCAACGGGGTTTGTGAGGGTATCTGCCATAGCTCTCAGTACTGCAGAATAGCCCAGGTAGAGAATACCCAAGGTAACTGCCGCCGAGATAAGACCGATTACCATACCTTCAACCACAAAGGGTAGTCTTATAAAGGCATCGGTGGCACCAACCGCCTTCATAATGCTAATCTCCAATTTACGATTGAACATAGTAACTCGGATTGTATTACAAACAATAACTAATGCAATCAGCAAAAGAACACCTATGATGATGTAACTTGCGGTGTTGATTGCGTTGTTAATAGAAGAAATACGCTTAGCCAACTCCTGCTGACTCTTTATGGAATAAACACCATCGACCTGTTTAATTTTGGAAACGGTACTGTCGAATAAAGAGATGTCATCAAGGGTTATTTTTACAGCACCGGGCAGAGGATTTTCTCCATCCTCCTGAAGCTGCATAATATACTTAGCTTGTTCTTCAGACATAGTGGCGGCGAAGCGGATTATACCCTCTTCGGGAGAAATATATTCAGCCTTTGCCACATTGTCAAGTCTTTCGATTTCCTCGGTTACAGCCAAAGCTTCTTCCTCGTTGTGGACGGTGTAATCGTCGTGAGGAATGTCGGAATGAATATTATCGCTATCCTCTGTCTCGTCGGAGTCTGAAGCCTCATCCTTTGAGGTATCGGGAGAAGCAATATATTCTTCGGAATATCTTACGGCATTGTAATCGTGAAGATATGCCATTATAACGTTTTCTTTTTCCAAAGCCATCATAGCCTTGTCGATGTTGAAGGTAAGCAACATCGCGGCACCGATAAGGGACATACAGCAAATGAGAACACCCACTGATGCCAACGACATGAGGCGGTTGTCCCAGACGTTTTTGAAGCCTTCATAGGTAAGATGACGAACACTGCTTAATTTCATTTCATACCTCCGTCGGCATTATCTGCCACCACTCTGCCGTTTTCCAGCATTATAACTCTGCGTTTGAAATCACGGACAAGCTGATGCTCGTGGGTAACCATCAGAACGGTGGTGCCCATTTTGTTGATTTCGGTGAGCATTTCCACGATTTCGTAGGACATATTGGGGTCTACGTTACCTGTGGGCTCGTCGGCAATGATAAGGGAGGGGTTATTAACAAGAGCTCGGGCAAGGCCGACTCTCTGCTGTTCACCGCCGGAAAGCTCCGCAGGCTTTGAACGGGCTTTGCCGCTAAGGCCCACAACGGACAGTACGTGAGAAACCTTCTTACGAATCTGTTGTTTGGAAGCACCAACAACGTGCATTGAAAAAGCAACGTTATCGTATACATTCATATTAGGAATAAGACGGAAATCCTGGAAAACGATGCCCATTGTTCTTCTGAGCATCGGAATCTGTCTGTGCTTTAATTTATTAAGCTTGAAGCCGTTTACGATGATTTCACCTGCAGAGGGCTTTTCCTCACGCATAAGCAACTTCATAAAGGTACTTTTACCCGCACCTGAAGAACCTACCACAAACACGAATTCACCTTTTTTAACCGTCAGGTTAACGTCGTTGAGGGCGTGGGTACCGGTAGGATATGTTTTTGAAACACCTTTTAGCTCTATTATGGTGTTATTATCTTGCGTAAATTCCATAAGATGTAACTACCTCATCAATATTTAATAGGGTTGGCTTTCAGATACTTCTTAACCATAAGGGCAATTTTAAACACGATTGCGTGGTCAAATTCGCGAAGGTCAAGTCCTGTGATTTTCTTGATTTTCTCAAGACGGTAAACCAAAGTATTTCTGTGGACAAAAAGCTTTCTTGAAGTTTCTGAAACGTTAAGGTTGTTTTCGAAGAATTTCTGGATTGTGAAAAGTGTTTCCTGGTCAAGACTCTCGATTGAACCGCGTTTAAACACTTCGCGAAGGTAGGTTTCGCAAAGGGTTGTGGGGAGCTGATAAATAAGTCTTGCAATGCCAAGATTATCGTAGCTGATGATGGTCTTTTCATTGTCAAAAACCTTACCGACTTCGAGAGCAATCTGAGATTCCTTGAAGGAACGGGCAAGGTCCTTGAGAGTATCAACTGTGGAGCCGATACCAACAACAGCGTGGATATAGAACTCGCTTGACAATGTGTCCACAATCGAGCGAGCGAGATTCTCAAGGTCTTTAGAATCGATAGAATGGGTCGTTTCCTTAACAATAGCGATATCGGATTCACTGATGTTAATAACAAAATCTTTGGATTTGTTCGGGAACAGGTTCTGAATGATATCAAAAATCGGAACTTCGTTCTTAGAAACGATGCGGATAAGAATTACAGCGCGGGAAACCTCACCGTTAAAATGAAGCTCACGAGCCTTAAGATATATATCTCCGGGGAGGATATTATCAAGGATTATATTCTTAATAAAATTACCGCGATCATACTTCTCGTCATAGTAGTGCTTGATATTGGTGAGGGCGACCGCTAAAAGCGAAGCGTATCTTGCCGCCTGGGGATCGCTACCCTCAACGAAGAGTATGTACTCAGAATCCTGAACTCCGCCAAAAGGCTTATATGTGTATTGTCCTTTTACAAAGGCATCGCTGCTTGCGGCAATATTTGAAACCTTAAGGTCGTGGACATCTCCCACCATACTCAATTCGCTGCAAGCGATGACTGTGGACTTCTCGTCGATTACGCCGATCATTCTATCCACTGCATCCTTCATTTGGTGAACTACACCTTGGAACAATCTGTTGGACATATTACCTTCCTCTTTTCTTGTGTTTTTGTTAAGGTTATACAGAAAATTTATTCATTTCTTATATATAATACACAATTCTATAGCACTTTTCAAGTCTTTTTTGCAAAAAATATGCGAAAAGTTACAAAAAAGTTACAAAGCCTATATTTATTCACCTATAATTTAATAGAATTGTCAGTAATTAACCATTTCAGTATCCTTTTTATACTAAACGAAACTATTGACTTTAGATGATTTTCTGCTTAAAATATAAATGTCAGATTAAATTATACGGTGATATTTTAAATGAACAAGAAAAAAGCTATAATCGCAATGAGCGGCGGAGTGGACAGCTCGGTAGCAGCATTACTCATAAAGGAACGTGGCATTGACTGCATAGGTATTACCATGCAGCTGCAGGGTGGCGAAGATTTTAATATAGAAGCAGAGCCGTCCTGCTGCACTAATCTGGATATCGCGGATGCCCGACGTGTGGCAGACATCTTAGGTATCCCCTTCTCCGTTCTTAATTTCAGTGATGATTTCAACAAACAGGTTATCGAAAGGTTTATAGATGCCTACGAAAAAGGCTTCACCCCTAACCCTTGTATCGACTGTAACCGTCATATAAAATGGGCAAAGCTGTTCGAGGAAATGCAAAAGCTGGGCTTCGACTATGTGGTAACAGGTCACTATGCCCGTATAGAATACAATGCTGACACTGAGCAGTACGAGCTGAAAAAAGGACTTGACGAAACCAAGGACCAAAGCTATGTGCTTTACAATATGACTCAGGAGCAACTATCCCACACCCTGCTTCCTATTGGTGAATTAAGCAAGCCTCAGGTCAGAGAATTGGCAGAATCGTGTGGTTTAATCAATGCCGAGAAGCCCGATAGTCAGGACATCTGCTTCATCCCCGACGGGGACTACGCCGCATTTATCGAGTACCGCACAGGAAAGACCTACCCCAAGGGTGAGTTTGTAGATAAAGACGGGAATGTTTTAGGTGAGCACAAGGGCCTCATCCGCTACACTATAGGTCAGCGTAAGGGCTTGGGTTTAGCTCTCAAAAAGCCCGGATATGTTTGCAGGAAATGCGGTGATACAAACAGGGTGATAATCGGCGACAATGAGGATTTGTTTACCTGCAGACTTGTAGCCGACGACTTTAATTGGATTTTAGGAGTTCCCGAAGCACCTATTAAGGTTAAGGCAAAAACCAGGTACAAGCACCGCGAACAACCCGCCACCGCCACCTTGCTTTCAGACGGCAGAGTGGAAATTGTTTTCCACGAGCCTCAAAGGGCAATTACCGAGGGGCAGGCGGTTGTGCTATACGATGGTGACACCGTGCTTGGCGGCGGCACTATCGCAGAAACGGAATACAATATATGAATCGAGGACGATATATGAAAAAACATCTGCTCCCCCAAAGGGCAAATCTGTTTAAAGCTAATATGCACTGCCACAGCAATCTGTCAGACGGGCAATATTCCCCGAAAGAATTGAAAGATTTTTACAAGGCTCAGGGCTATTCAGTTCTTGCCATCACCGACCACGAGGGGCTTTTCTACCACAAGGAGCTTGACGACGATGAGTTTCTCACTATTGCGGGAATGGAGCTGGAGTTCAACGAGGTTTGCGGCGACGACTTTAACGATTGGATTGTGACCCATCTCTGCGTTTATAAAAAGGACCCCTCCAAAATATTTCAGTTAGGCTTTCAAAAGGATTATGACCATCCGAAATTCAACTGGCTGCACGACCCGAATTTGAAAAACAAAATTCTGTCTAAGGGCGAACCGCTGGACAAAAGTCACACCCCCGAAGCCATAAACACCGCAATTGAGCGGTATAAGGCTGCAGGGTTCATAGTCAGCTACAACCACCCTCGTTGGTCAAGGGAAAACTACACCCACTATTCAAAATACAAGGGTATGAACAATCTCGAAATATACAATAACGGCACCTACATCGACGGCCATAACGATGACAACGGCGACATTTACGACGATTTATTAGCCTTGGGTGAGCGTTGCTATCCCGTTGCTGCCGACGATAATCATCGCCCCTGCGATATGTTCGGCGGATTCATAATGCTTGCGGCAGATACTCTTGATTACGAAAGCATTATCTCCGCATTTGAAAAGGGAGAGTTCTACTCCTCCTGCGGTCCGCTGCTTTCGGAAATATATTCAGAAAACGGAGAAATACATATTGAAGCCGCCTCTCCCCTTCGAGAAATTCGGTTCCACACCGCCACAAGGCACAGCGGAGTAGTAAAAGGAGATTCAGTTTATAAAGCTTCATTTAAGCCTCGCAGCAATGACAAATACGTACGAGCCGAGTGCATTGGTATCGACGGCAAAAAGGCATATACAAGAGCCTATTTTATTAATGAATTATAAAGGAAACGGCATCCCAACTTTTTTCGGGATGCCGCTTTTTGTTATTCGTATTCGTAATATTTCTTATTTGCTTTGATTTTGCTTAAATCAACGGTTAGTTTAGTTGTGTCAAGCACTTCTAAGGTTTCGGGGTTGGCAACGTTAAGGTTGAACTCAAGAACATTGACGTTTCTCAAGTCGTCCAAAAATTTGGGATGGCTCGATTCTTCGTCCTCGTCATCATAATATTCCGTTTCAAAAGAAAGGCTTATAAGATGGGTTTTGCCCGGCTGGAGAATAATGCTTTCATCCTCGGCATAGTAAGAATCCCAGTCAAATGACCAACCGAAACTTACATCATCTACGGAAAAGTCACCTCTGCCTATGCCCTTTTCTCCGTCGAACAGCACCTTTGTAGGATAGAAGCTTATCTTTTCTTTAGTGTTGTTTTTTACCTCAACCAAAAGCTCGATGGTATATTCGTCGCGATAGCTTTCTTTGGGAATGAGACTGACGTCCAAATCTCCTACTTCGCAAAGGGAAGTAGTTTTATAGTCGGAGGTGTCGGTATCTTCTGAAGCCATAAGGAAAATCATACAGCTTGCCGTACCGATCATAATGCCGAACATAACCAGCACTGCCACAAGCCAGAACCACCATTTAGCAAAGATGCTTTTCTTGGCTTTTTTATTGCTGACATAGGGCGAAAAACCGCACTTGGGACACACATAAGTATAGGGTGTTCCGCACATAGGGCAGGGGTTGACGGGAGCACCGTTCTGCGGATTATTACCCACAGGCTGGTTGTTTTCGCTCTCGGAAGGCTCGCCGTTAAGTATAACGTTATCCTGGTTGTTTTCCATTTGAAATCACCTCAAAAATTAAATATGTGAACTGTTTATTCTTCTGCATACTCGTCAATTTCAATTTTGCTGAGATCGAAAGTGACCCTTGTTGTATCCAAAACCTCAAGCGTTACGGGATCTGCGATATTTACGTTGAATTCAAGAGTCTTGTATTTTGTCATATCGACATCAGTTTCCTCATCGTCCGAACTAAAACTAAACTGTGCCCGCATAATGTCATCGGATTTTAATATCAAGCTCTCGTCTTCAGCATAGTCAGATGGATCCAAAGAAACATAATTACATAGTGCTAAAATCTTTTCTCCGTCCACTGTTGCTTTTATAGGATAGAAGCATATTGTTTCATCACCCGAATTTTTAACCTGCAAATTGAACACAATTTCGTAATCAGAACGCCAACTGTATTCGGGCTCATACATCATCTCGACTTCTCCAACACGGCAAAAAGGTAATACTTCCTCGTCGAAATCCGTCTTAGTAAGGTAAGAATACCAACACGTGGAACCAGTTATGACGCTGAACATAAGCAACACCGCTATAAGCCAGAACCACCATTTAGTAAAGATGCTTTTCTTGGCTTTTTTATTGCTGACATAGGGCGAATATCCGCACTTGAGACACGCGTAGGTATAGGGTGTTCCGCACACGGGGCAGGAATTGACATAAGCCCCTTTCTGCGGCTTGTTGCCCTCAGGATGACCGCTTTCGCTCTCGGCAGGCTCGCCGTTAAGTATAACGTTATCCTGGTTGTTTTCCATTTGAAATCACCTCAAATTCAATCGGTTATGAACTGCTTGTACCACACGAGGAAGGTGTATACAGTCCAGATTTTGCGGCTGTTGTCTGCCTTGCCGGCACGGTGGTCGTCCATAAGCTTAACAAGGAGCTTTGTATTGAAATACTTTTCTGAGGTTTCGGAAAGGAATTCAGCCTTAACCAAATCGTAATACTTATCCTCTTTAAGCCAAACGCGGATAGGTACGGGAAATCCAAGTTTGGGCTTCTCGGAAGTCTTGCTGGGAAGGGTCTTGGAGGCGGCACGTCTTAAAGCCAGCTTGGTGCTGCTGAGGTTGACGCGCTTATCAAGAGGGATGGTGCGGGCTAAGTTCATAATTTCCTTATCAAGGAAAGGTACGCGAAGCTCGAGGGAATGAGCCATTGACATTTTGTCGGCTTTAAGAAGGATATCTCCCATCATCCACATATTGATATCAAGGTACTGCATACGGGTAACCTCGTCCTTATCGCTGACCTCTTTATAGAACTTAGCACATATCTCACGGGGGGCGGGAGCAGTGTCATTCTTAAGAATTTTGGCTCTCTCGCGTTTGGAGAATATGTTAGCATTTCCGATGAACCAATCCTCAACAGGTCTGCCACGGCGAACAAGGAAGTTTACACCGTGCACCTTAGGAAGCTGCATTGCAACAAGTCCAAGGAAACGACGGATGAACTTAGGAACAAGGTTGAATTTAGGACAAGCCAAGGGGGCACCGTAAATCTGATAACCACCGAAAAGCTCGTCTGCACCCTCGCCCGACAGCACAACCTTCACGTGCTCGGCAGCAAGCTTAGAAACAAAGTACAAGGGCACAGCGGCAGGGTCGGCAAGGGGTTCGTCCATCTGATACTGAATTTTCGGGAATTCGCCCCAATATTCCTCAGGGGTGATAACCTTGCTGATATTAACAGTATTGATGAAATCGGCAAACTCCTTAGCATAGCTGATTTCGTTATACTTCTCGTCGGTGCCAAATCCAACGGTGAAAGTCTTGTCCACGTTGGCGGTGGCGGCAATATAGCTTGAATCGATACCGCTGGACAAGAAGGAGCCAACTTCAACGTCGCTGATTTTATGAGCCTCAACCGACTCCTTGATTGCATCGTCGATAAGATCGGCGTATTCGGTCATAGTCTTGCCGTCGGTATCAGCCTCGAACTCGGGTCTCCAATATCGGGTCTTATACATCTCGCCGTTTTTATAGGTGAAATAGTGGGCAGGCGGGAGCTTATATACATTCTTAAAGAAGGTTTCCTCGGTGGGAGAATACTGGAAGGAAAGATAGTTTGCCAGTGCCTCCTCATTAAGGGCGGCTGTAAAAGCGGGGTGAGGAATAAAGCCCTTGATTTCAGAGCCGAAAAGGAAGTCGGCACCAAAGCGGGCATAATAGAAAGGCTTAATACCAAAGTAGTCGCGGGCACCGAAAAGGGTTTTGTTTTTGGTGTCCCAAATAACGAAGGAGAACATACCGCGAAGCATAGGAACCAGGTCCTCTCCGTATTCCTCGTAGCCATGGATAAGCACCTCGCTGTCGCTTTCAGTCCTAAAAACGTGACCTGCCGCAACAAGGCCTTCTCTTATCTGACGGTAGTTATAAATTTCGCCGTTGAACACCATAGCTAAGGTATTGTCCTCATTATATAAAGGCTGATGTCCCGCCTCTAAATCTATGATACTCAAACGACGAAAGCCTAAAGCGATATCGTCGTTGACAAACTGTCCGTGGGAGTCGGGACCGCGGTGGACAATCTTGTCCATCATAGCAGTCAGCACCTCGGGGGCACTCTCCCCTATTGTATTAGTAAAACCAACATATCCGCACATGCAGGTATACCTCCAAAAGTTAAATTACATTATTACACAATTTTATTATACTTCACTTTGGGAAAAACTTAAAGCCCTTTTTTGCATTTTTTTGAAAAAGATTGAAATTCTTTTTTATAATATTCCCAAAGCATACAAAAAGCCCGTGCCGAGTGGCACGGGCTGAATTATTACCAATATTAGTTGGTGATGGTGATTTCGGTGTCCTTATCGAAGATGTGGATGCGGGTGGTATCGAAGGTAACCTTGATCTCATCCTGAGGACGAGCGGTTGACTTAGGATCAACACGGGCTACGATAGCCTGACCTGCACAATCCATATACAGATAGGTTTCAGCACCCATAAGCTCGGTAACTTCAACCTTGGTGTCTACGATGCCTTCGGGCATAGAGGACAGATACATCTGCTCATCGTGGATGTGCTCGGGACGAATACCGATAACAACTTCCTTGTCGATGTAGGGCTTGAGGCAGTCTCTGTAGTTCTTCTCTTCAGGAATGGGAAGGGTGAACTTAACTTCCTTCTCGGTCTTGGTTGCTTCCTTACCGAACTCAACGAAATACTTGCCGTCCTTCTCCCGTACGAAAGCATTAAGGAAGTTCATCTGAGGAGAGCCCAAGAAGCCGGCAACGAATTCGTTACAGGGCTTGTCGTAAAGGTTCTGAGGAGTATCAACCTGCTGAACAACGCCGTCCTTCATAACAACGATTCTGGAGCCCATTGTCATAGCTTCAGTCTGGTCATGGGTAACGTAGATGAAGGTTGTACCTAATCTCTGATGGAGTTTGGAAAGCTCGGTACGCATCTGTGCACGAAGCTTAGCATCAAGGTTTGAAAGAGGTTCGTCAAGCAAGAATACCTTAGGCTCACGAACGATAGCACGACCCAAAGCAACACGCTGACGCTGACCACCGGAAAGAGCCTTAGGCTTTCTTTCGAGAAGGTGTTCGATGTCGAGAACGCGAGCAGCCTCTTCAACGCGGCGCTTGATTTCATCCTTCGGAGTCTTGGGGAGCTTAAGACCGAATGCCATATTGTCGAAAACTGTCATATGGGGATAAAGAGCATAGTTCTGGAAAACCATTGCGATGTCTCTGTCCTTAGGTGCTACGTCGTTTACGAGTCTGTCTTCAATGAAAAGTTCACCCTCGGTGATTTCCTCAAGACCTGCTACCATACGCAATGTTGTAGACTTACCACAACCGGAAGGTCCAACAAGGATAACAAACTCCTTGTCTTTGATTTCCATGTTGAAATCGGAAACTGCTACAACACCGCCTGCATACTTCTTATATATACCTTTAAGTGTTACGCTTGCCATAATTGTCCTCCTAAATATTTATTTGTGCATAGTTACACTTATTTACAAATGATATTATATCAAATTAAAACCGAAATGTCTATACTTTAACCTTCTAAATATAAGGCTCAAATTTTGTTGAAATTGCATATATCATACAAAGAGGTATGTAACTTTTAACTAAAAGTTACGAGTTATTGTTGATTTTTTTGTATTTGCCATATAACTTGTCCAATTCTTCGGTTGTAAGGTGTCTGCACTCGCCTTCGGAAAGTTCACTGTCTAATACCACATCGCCGATAGATTCGCGGTGCAGTTCTTCGACCCCTAATCCAACCACTCCGAACATACGCTTTATCTGATGGTATTTCCCCTCTTTTATGGTGACGGTGGCGTGGGTAGGGTTGTCCGAATCGTAGCTAAGCTCAGCGGGTAGGCATTGGGTTCCGTCGGCAAGGGTTATTCCTTCCTTAAACCTTGAAACGATTTCATCGGTGACCGCTCCATCCAGCACCACGTTATATTTTTTATCGAATCCGCTTTTGGGAGAAATCACATAATGGGAGAAATCGCCGTCATCGGTAATGAGAAGCAAGCCCGTGGTATCCTTATCCAGCCTGCCAACGGGAAACAAATCCTTGCGGTAAAGCTCGGGCGGCACCAAATCCACCACCGTTTTGCGGGAGGAATCCCTGGCGGCAGAAAGCACGCCCTTGGGTTTATTGAGCATTATGTAGACAAACTGATTATAGAAAATAGTTTCTCCGAAAAGAGTTACCGCATTTAGCTGCGGGTCAATCTTGGTATCAGCTTTTTTTATAACCATTCCATCAACTCGGACACAGCCTCTTGTCACCAGCTTTCTGACCTCGCTGCGGGGCAGACACTTTTGAGTGGCTATGAATTTATCCAAACGCTCTGTCATCTTATTTTTCCTTTAACTCTGTTATATTTTCCTCGGCTTTTATCAGTGGCATACAAAGTCCGCCCTTTTCCAAGGTAGCTACGTCGCCGCCTATGATTATATTCTTACACACAATCAGATTCACCGAGGCTTCCTTCAAATCATAAAGTCGTAGTAGCTTATAGGTATAAAGCTCCGCTGTGCGGCCTCTGTATTCCCGCAAATCAAAGCCACCTGCTTTTTGCAGTTGGTTATATGAATCATAGATATTGTCGAACTTTTCGGGGAGTAAAATTGTTTTAACTTTTTCTGAAGAAGGGTCAACCTCATAGCCCAATGCAACGAGATAATCCACCCGTTCCAAAGAATTTTCAGCCCTCTGCGGAAATCCTCCGAAACTCAGGAAATGCAATGTCAGAGACAGGGCTGTCAGCAACAAGCAGACCGCTATTATTACTCGGTCTCGGGTAAGCCTCAACTTCAGTATAAACATATTAAAACCTCCGAAGCATAATTAATACAACACTAATAAATATGCTCGGAATTGGTTTTTATTCGATAATACAAACCGCGTGGGCTGAAATTCCCTCACACCTTCCGGTAAATCCCAAATGCTCCTCAGTAGTTGCCTTCACGTTGATTTTATCGGGTGACACACCGCAATCCTCGGCTATATTGTTTTTCATAGCCTCAATATAGGAAGCCAGCTTCGGAGCTTGTGCAATAACCGTTGCATCAATGTTGCCAACCTTATAGCCCTTATCCTGAAGCAAAGCCACAACCTGCCTTAAAAGCACGCGGGAATCTGCATCTTTAAAGCTATCGTCTGTGTCGGGGAAATGCTTACCGATATCTCCTAACGCAGCGGCACCGAGCAGTGCATCAGATACAGCGTGGAGCAACACGTCCGCATCGGAATGACCCAACAATCCCTTTTCATAAGGGATATTAACTCCGCCTAAAATAAGCTTTCTGTCGGCGGTGAGCTTATGAACATCGTATCCGTGACCTATTCGCATAGCTTTTCTCCCCTTTTATTTAAAATTCCCTCGGCTATTTCCACATCCTCGGGGGTGGTGATTTTAAGATTTTCATAGCTGCCGTCAACGGTGTATACGCTATGTCCCAGCTTTTCTAAGAGCTGGCAGTCGTCGGTTACTTCCATATTTCCCAAATGACTTAATGCCTCCACATAAAGCGGCATCTTGAAGCCCTGAGGGGTTTGAATAGCCACCAACGAGCTGCGGTCGGGAGTTTCGATTATCTTGCCCGACGGGTCGATTATTTTAACGGTATCCTTGGGCGGCACACCCGGGGCGGCGGCTCCGTATAGCTCAACCGCATCCTTAACCGATTGGATTATATCTGCTGTAACGAGAGGTCTTGCACCATCGTGGATAAGTATTATATCGGTATCCTGTCCACAAGCTGTTACTCCCGCCTTTACCGACTCAGCACGGGTGACCCCACCCTCCACCAAATCCGTAACCTTTCCGAAACCGTATTCGGTTATGAGATTCTGGACCTTATTAACTATATCCTTGCGTAAAACAAGAACTATATTGTCGACGCATTCGCTTTCCTCAAATGCCTTTATACTTCGGATAATCGCAGGTATACCCACTAAGGGAAGCAGAATTTTATCCACTCCACCCATTCTCGAAGCGGTACCTCCAGCCACTATAATAGCTGTGGTTTTACCGCCATCGGTTATCATATCACACTGAATTTCAAATTCTTGTTTTAAATTAACAGACATAATAAAATTCCTTACTTAACAAATGGACTGCCACCGCGGACAGTCCATTTTGCGTTACAAAATTAAGAATTATTCTTCTTCGCAACCTTCACATTCGTCGCAGTTGCACTCGAAATCAAATTCAAGAGCTTCGCCACAGTTGGGGCAATCAATTCCGCCGTCGAGAAGGGTTTCCTCGTCGAGATAGATGGTGTCGTTGCATTTGGGACAGGTAACTTCGTAAAGCTCCTCATCGTCCTCGTCATCATCTTCATCGTCATCTTCATCGTAGAAATCTTCTTCAATGCTGGAGAGGTCTTCGTCGATTTCGTCAACCTGCTGTGCAAGTTCGTATACGTCGTCCTCAACCTCTGCGATGTTTTCAGCGATGTCATCAAGGCACTCGATAATAACCTTGATAAGCTTTGCCTCTTTGCTGTCGGCTAAATCAAGACCTTCTGCAAGACCCTTGATGTATGCTACCTTTTCGGAAACTGTCATTTTATAAAACTCCTTTCAAGTGAACTTGAGCGTATCGGTTGTTCCGATTATGCTCTTTCCATATATTCGCCTGTACGGGTGTCGATACGAATCATATCTCCCTCATTGATGAAGAGAGGAACACGAATCTGAGCACCTGTTTCGAGGGTTGCAGGCTTGGTTGCGTTTGTTGCAGTGTCACCCTTGAAACCGGGTTCGGTTTCGGTTACCTGAAGTTCAACAAAGGTGGGGGGTTCAAGACCGAACACATTGCCTTTGTAGGAAAGAACCTTACAGAGCATATCCTCTTTTACAAACTTGAAGTTTTCGCCAAGGTCAGACTCGTTTACAGGAACCATATCATAGGTTTCGGGGTCCATAAAATAGTAAAGACCGCCGTCGTTGTAAGAATACTGCATTTCCTTGCGCTCGATGAATGCGGTGGGGAACTTTTCAGTAGGGTTGAAAGTCTTTTCAACAACAGAGCCACCTATTACATCTCTGATCTTGGTACGAACGAAAGCCGCACCTTTTCCGGGCTTAACGTGCTGGAACTCGATGATCTGGTATACATTACCATCCATTTCAAAAGTTACACCGTTACGAAAATCTCCGGCTGTTACCATAAGTAATTACCTCCAATAATTTAATACACATTAATTTTATAACATTTTCTCACATTTTTCAATAGTTATTTGAGAATTATAAGTTTTTTTTGCGAATTTGTCAGGTTTTCTACCTCATTTTCCCCAATATAAAGCATATCTTCTATGCGAACACCGAATTTTTCAGGCAGATATATACCCGGTTCTACCGTAACAAGGTTGCCTGCTCTCAGGATTTTGTCGGAACTCGGGGAAAGATTGGGCTCTTCGTGAACCTCCAATCCAACGCCGTGACCTGTGCTATGCTGAAAATACTTGCCGTATCCGGCATTTTCGATTACACTTCGGGCTGCATTGTCCACATCCTTTGCGGCAACTCCAGCTCCTGCTTTCTCTATTGCGGAAAGCTGAGCCGAAAGCACGGTATTATATACCCTTTCCATTTCCTCGGTGACAAAACCCACAGCAACAGTTCTCGTCATATCGGAGCAATAGCCCGCGTACATACCTCCAAAATCCATTGTAACGAAATCACCCGCCTCTACAGGCTTATCAGTAGGGGCTCCGTGGGGCATTGAGGTATTCTTGCCTGAAATTGCTATTGTACTGAAAGACATACCCTCAGCGCCGCTAAGCTGCATTTTGTATTCAAGACGAAGCTTAATTTCCCTCTCGGTGACACCCGGCTTTATAAAGTCAAGTATATCGTCGAAGGCGGCTTCGGCGGCTCTTTGAGCCGTCATGACACAGGAAACTTCATCCCTTGTTTTAATACTACGGGCAGAGCTTATAAGGTTGGAAAGCTCTTCTGAAGCTTCTGCTCTTACCTCGCCGAAAAAGGTTTTTAGGTTTTTATCCAATCGCAGAGATATATCGGCTTCATATTCTATTGCGGTTACTCCGAACTCGGTGATAATCTCATTGATAGCGTCGCTGAGTTTTTTAAGAATCCTTACCTCAACATCGGAGTTAGCCTTCTTGGTTGCCGCCTCAATATAACGGCTGTCAACGTACAAAAGCTTTTTTCCGTTGATTATGAACAGATAACCGAGGCTGGACCTGAAGCCGGTTAAACGGTGACGGTTTACCCCTGTGATTATAAGGGCGTTCCTACCGCCCAAATAAGCGTTAAGCTTTTCCATTAACAAAGCTCCTTCATAGCATTAACAGCCAACAGGTAGCTGTTCTTACCGAAGCCTGCAATGGTGCCTACACAGGCGGCAGAAATTACAGATTTATGTCTGAATTCCTCACGGGAGTGAGGGTTCGAAATATGCACCTCAATAAATGGCTTATCCACACAGCGGATTGCATCGTGGATGGCGTAGCTGTAATGAGTATATGCACCTGCGTTAATGATGCAGCCGTCGTAGTCCGAGAAAACCTCGTGGATTTTAGAAACAATATCACCCTCGCAGTTGGACTGGAAAAAGTCACAAGCGAAGCCTAATGCCGAAGCGTAGGTTTTGATGGTGGTGTTGATGTCGTCCAAGGTTTCGTTGCCGTAAATTTCAGGCTCACGACGACCCGTCATATTAAGATTGGGTCCGTTGATAATAAGCAATTTTTTCATATATATCACCCTTTATTTAAGTATGGAATTATAGTAGTCCTTCATAGCTTTGGCATCCTCAGCCTGGGTTCCTGCCGATTCGCAAATTATGGTGGGGCTGCAGTTTTTCTTTACAATAAGATTCATAACCGGCTCATAATCGGGACCGAAAACAGTGTCCTCAAAGGTCAAGTGCTTTTTCTCGCCGCCTGTTGTGTATTCAATCTTGGAAAAATGGGAATGAAACTCGCGAAGTCTTGACTCGCCTAAGCGGTTGTGTATGGCATCGAACACGGCTTCAAAATCTTCCTCGGTTTTAAGTCCGCCCAAGGTTCGGGCATTCAGGTGACCGAAGTCGATACAGGGAAGCAGGCGCTCGTCCAATTCGCAAAGGGACAGCACCTCTTCAAGAGTACCCAGCTGATTTATTTTGCCCATTGTTTCGGGGCAGATGCGAACGTTGGAAAGTCCCTCGGCATCAAGGGCGGTGATTGCCTTCTTCATTGTATCAATGGCAAGGCTTAAAGCCTCCTCTCGGGAGATTTTTCCGCAAGAGCCTGTGTGGACGATTATACGCTGACCACCCATAGCATTTACAGCTCGGGCAGATTGCAGGATATAGTTCACGGAATTATCCCGCTTTGCCTCCTCCACTGAGGACATTGAGATATAGTATGGTGCGTGGAGTGACAGTCGGATGCCCTTCTCGGCGGCAAGACGTCCAAGCTCGGTCGCTTTATCCTCGCCAATGTTGACACCTCTGCCACATTGGTATTCATAGGCATCAAGACCCATTGCTTCGATATACTTAGGCACGTCGAGAGTGCCTTTAAATTTCATAGCTGCAAAGGATTCTGAATTACCTGCAGGTCCGAAATATGCTGACATTACTGCATCCCCCACTTTCTGTAGATTTTTCTTTCAAAATATCTTCTGATTTTAAAGCTTAATTTATCCTCTAAAAGTATGGGCTTTAAGAGAATTATCTTAGTTCCTGTGGTTTTCGCGCCTAAAAGGTCGGTAAAAAACTGGTCACCGCAGAGGGCAATTTCTTTTCGGGAAAGCCCCAATCTTTTGGCACCTCTGAAATAGCCGAAGGGCAATGGCTTCAGCCCCAAAGAAATATAGGGCAGACCAATTTTTTCGGCGAAGGGACGCACCCTACTATCCTTGGAATTTGAAAAGACAAGCAGGGGTATACCCTCTCTTTGCATATATGCAATCCATTCCATCAATCCCGCCGTAAGCTCGGTGCCGTGGTGGGTGGAAAGGGTGTTGTCTACGTCAAGCAGAAGTGCCTTTACCCCAATTTCCTTTAGCATTTCGGGGGTTACGTCTGTTACTCTATCTAAAAACAAATTTGGTTTGAACATAACAAAATCTCCATTAATTCTACCAAACTGAAAAAACACGATATAAAAATGGCTGTCCCACATTACGGCATCCTTTTTAGGTGCCGCGGTGAAACAGCCTTTTTAATTAGCGGAACTTGCGCTTACGTGCAGCTTCAGACTTCTTCTTACGCTTTACGGAAGGCTTTTCGTAATGCTCTCTTTTACGTACTTCCTGAATGACGCCGTCTTTTGCGGTCTGTCTCTTAAAACGTCTGAGTGCATTATCGAGCGATTCGTTCTCTTTAACTCTAACTTGGCTCATCTATATTCCCTCCCTCCGTGAATTTGGAAGATAAAATCGAATTATCTTTTAGATTATAGCATATATATTGCACGCTTGTCAAGAGTTATTTGTTTTGAGTGATTATACACAGATTATTTCATATCGGTACAAAGGTTTATAAGGTCTTGGAGATTAGCAGTGGCAAGGCATTCCACAGTGTCGGAGGCACCATAGTAAATCTTTACTTCGCCATCATCCTCAAGTATCATACCGCCCGGAAAAATAACATTCTGTCTGAGTCCCTCGTCCTGCTCCCAATAGGTTTCGGGAGCCATAAGGGGCAGCTTGCTCATACCCACAACCTTTGCCGGGTCCTTAAGGTCCAAAAGCATTATACCTGCACAGTAGCGTTTTTTCCAGGTATCCTCCCAACCGTTTTTGCCGCGGGAGTGGTCGATATCTACCGCGTGAAAAAGGGTCAACCAACCCTTTTCGGTTTTGATTGGAGGTGCCGCGGGTCCTACCTTGTCGTTGGCATAGGGCACGTCCTCCACCGCCAGAACAAGCCGGCTGTTCCCCCAAAACTTTAAGTCGGGAGACTGGCTAAGCCACATATCGAAGCGGTCCACTCCCCCGCGGGAATACACGGGGAAAGGACGTTCAAGACGGGTATACAGTCCGTTTATCTTTTCGGGAAAAAGCACCATATTCCGATTGTCGGGAACCGAGATGCTCAAAATCTCCAGCCGCTCCAAGTTATGTATTATACCAATTCCTCCGCGAACACCGTGGCGGGTGTCCACAGCGAAGCACATATATAGTTTGTCGTCGATAATTGTAAGGCGAGGGTCATAGATACGGAGTATCTCCTCGGTTTCAATATCAGCTTGTGCCACAAGGGGCTTGGGTGCTACATCCCAACGGATGCCGTCGTCACTTGTGGCAAGGCCTAGGTCTATGCGAACCATTGGCAATTTGCCGTAGCCACCCTGCCGTACGTCATTGCGGAAAACCATTATGTATTTTCCCTTATATTTAGTCACACCCGCGTTGTATATACAGGTAGCTTCATAAGGGATATCCTTCATAGAAAGTATCGGCTCGGGATGCCGTTTGATTACGGGAGACGATTTAAGCTCGGGGTAGACCTTAGCCATAAGGGACACCTCATACTAATTATTTTGCTACGATATTTACAAGCTTCTTGGGAACGTAAAGCTCCTTCACTATGGTCTTGCCGTCAATCAGCTCGGTGATAACAGCCTGCTCCTTAGCAAGAGCAATGGCGTCAGCGGCGGTGATATCGGCGGCAACATTAAGCTTGCACTTGATTTTACCATTTATCTGAACAACGATTTCAACAGTTGCATCTACGCACTTTGCTTCGTCGTAGATAGGCCAGGTGGTACCGTTAAGCATACCCTCGAAGCCGCACTGTACCCACAACTCCTCAGTAAGGTGAGGTGCGAAGGGGTTGAGCAGAGTGATATAGGTTTTGAACTCGCCGCGGGTGATACTGCCCTTGGCGGAAATATCGTTAAGGAGTGCCATCAAAGCGGCAATGGCGGTGTTCATCTTAAGGGTGTCGATATCCTCGGTAACCTTTTTAATTGTTCTGTGGAAGGCTGCCTCCAGCTCGGGAGAATATTCGTCGCCGTCAACTAAAATATCGGTCAAAGCGGCAATCTTTTCGAGGAATCTCTTGCAGCCCTTAATGGAGTTCTGACTCCAGGGTGCAGACTTCTCAAAGTCGCCGATGAACATTTCGTAGAGTCGCATAGTATCGGCACCGTAGTTTTCAACGATATCGTCGGGGTTAACAACGTTGCCGCGGGACTTGGACATCTTTTCACCGTTTTCGCCTAAAATCATACCGTGGCTGGTACGCTTTGCATAGGGCTCTTCGGTGGGAACAACGCCGATGACATAAAGGAATTTATGCCAGAAACGGCTGTAAAGCAGATGGAGAGTGGTATGCTCCATACCGCCGTTGTACCAATCAACGGGCATCCAATAGTTAAGGGCTTCATTGGATGCCAAGGCATCATTGTTGTGGGGGTCACAATAGCGAAGGAAGTACCACGATGAGCCTGCCCACTGAGGCATTGTGTCGGTTTCACGCTGTGCGGGAGCACCACAGCAGGGACAGGTAGTGTTGACCCAATCGGTCATCTTGGAAAGGGGTGACTCACCAGTTTCACTGGGCTCATAGGAATCGACCTCGGGAAGAGTTAAAGGCAACTCACTCTCGGGCAGAGGCACATAGCCGCACTTCTCACAGTAAACCATAGGAATCGGCTCGCCCCAATATCTCTGACGGGAGAACACCCAATCGCGAAGCTTGAAGTTAACCTTTTCCTCGCCAATGTTGTTGGTTTTTAAGAATTCTATCATCTTAACCTTTGCTTCTTCAACGGGCAGACCGTTAAGGAAGTCGGAATTGCAAAGAATACCTGTTGCACAATCGGTAAAGGCTTCCTTCTGCACATCCTCGCCGCCCGAAACAACCTCGATTATGGGAAGGTCGAATTTCTTTGCAAACTCCCAGTCGCGGGTATCGTGGGCAGGAACTGCCATAATAGCACCTGTTCCGTAGGAAACAAGCACGTAGTCAGAAATAAAGATGGGGATCTCCTTGCCGTTTACAGGGTTGATTGCCATAACTCCGGAAAGCCTTACACCTGTCTTATCCTTGGCAACCTCGGTACGCCCAAAGTCGGATTTTCTTGCGGCGGCTGCCTGATAATCACGAACCTCGGACATATTATCAATCTTATCAGCCCACTTTTCCAGCAAAGGATGCTCGGGAGAAACTACCATATAGGTTGCACCGAAAAGGGTGTCACAACGGGTGGTGTAAACCTCCAAAGTATCGCCAAGTGTGGTGTTGAACTTAACCTGAGCACCGGTAGAACGGCCAATCCAGTTTCTCTGCTGAGTCTTGACACGTTCAATATAGTTAACTGTGTCAAGTCCGTCAAGGAGCTTATCGGCATACTCGGTGATTTTAAGCATCCACTGGCTCTTGACCTTGTGGACAACCTCGCTGCCGCAACGCTCACAAACGCCATTCACAACCTCTTCGTTGGCAAGAACGCATTTACAGGAGGTACACCAGTTAACTGCCATCTCCTTTTTATATGCCAAGCCCTTTTTATAAAGCTGAATGAAAATCCATTGAGTCCACTTATAATAAGCAGGGTCGGTGGTATTAACCTCTCTGCTCCAGTCGAAGGAGAAACCGAGGGATTTTAACTGTCTTTTGAAGTTTTCCACATTCTTCTCGGTTACTATTTCGGGATGAATGTGGTTCTTAATTGCATAGTTTTCGGTGGGAAGACCGAAGGCATCCCAGCCCATAGGATAAAGAACATTGTAGCCTTCAAATCTTCTTTTACGGCTTACTATATCAAGAGCGGTATAGGAACGGGGATGTCCTACATGGAGACCCTGACCCGAGGGGTAAGGGAACTCAACAAGGGCGAAAAACTTAGGCTTGGTATAGTCGGTACCTGCCTTGAATGTCTCCTTTTCGTCCCATATATCCTGCCACTTTTTCTCAATTGCTTTATAATCGTATCTCATTAGTTGCTACCCTCTTCGCTGTTTGTTAAAATTTCACTTAATTCCACGTGTTCACCGTCGTCCCAGATACGGTCGAGATTATAGAACTCTCTTGCATCCTTTGTAAAAACGTGAACTATTATTGCACCGTAGTCAAGCAGTACCCAATTCGTGCCGCGACCCTCGATACGGAGAGGCTCAATACCCTCCTTCGAGAGCTTATCCTCAACCTCTTCGCTAAGGGCACGAACGTGGGTGGAGGAGGTTGCGGAGGTCATAAGAAAATATTCGGTTATAACGGTTAAATCGCTAACCTTAATTGCCGAAAGGTCCAAAGCCTTTTTCTCGTTAAGAGCATTAGCGGCAATCTCTAACATTTTTTCAGTTTGCAAAAATTATCACACTTTCCTTTTAATATTCATCTAAGGTTGAATCCTCTGGCTTGAGCCAGTTGTCATTCTTATCGTAGCCTGCCATTTTATAGATTTCGGGGCAAGGTACGTCCTCTTCGGTTATAGGCTCGTCGAAAGGATTGAAGTATTTGTTGAATATCTCAATGTAATCGTCTCTGTGGATTGAATAATATGAAATACCTTCATAATAACAAGCCTGACCCGGCATACCGAATATATGAATATTCTCGGTGTCTAACTTCATTGCTTCCCAGGCGAAAGCTACAGTTTCGTTAAGGGTGAGGTCGGTTTGAATTTCATTGAAGCAGCTGTTGGCAACCTTAAACACTTCACCCTTGCTCATATTCTGCAATTCCTTAAAGAGGGCTGCATAGAACTTACGCTGCTGCTTAACACGACCAATATCGCTTCCGTCATAGTTAACGTCCTCGGATTGGTCACCCGAACGCTTTCTCATAAAGCCGATAGCATCCTTACCCGAAAGCTGAACCTCGCCGGGGCCTATGTTATAGTAGTTGCCAAAATCCAGAGGGTCTTCAATACGGATTGCGTTAGGCAGGTTCATCTTAACGCCTCCGATGGCATCTACTACATTAACAGCACCCTCTATTGAGAACAGAATATAGTGGTCTATCGGGATTCCCAGCTGATTAGAAAGACAACGGCGAAGGGCATTAATCTTTAACTCGCCCTGCTGAGCATTTGGGAATACTGCATTAATCTTATAGGCATTTATATATCCCACATAGGTATCACGGGGAATTTGAAGCATACTGACGGTTTTGTTCTTATGGTCCATACAAACCACAACTATAACGTCAGTCTGCTGAGTATCGGTCCAGTCACAGCCTACAACCAAGAAATAAGTAACATCCTTGTTTTTGCTGACCATAAGTTCGGGGAAGCCGGGATCTTCTTCCTCCTGCACCTGTTGTTTATTACCGCCGCCAAAAAGCAGTTTTAATAGAAAGTTATCGGTAACAGAGCCGTCTGCACTTGCCAAAAACCAACCCATAACAGTTGTTAAAAGCAAGCTTATAGCGAGAATAACCGAAGTAACTGAGTTGATAATTACCCGAGTTTTGTTTACCTTTTTCTTTCCGTTATTATCAGAAAAAGAGCTGATGAAATCCATATTTCCATCACCTGAGTTGCTGGAAATATCCTCAAATTCATCCAAAGTATTGGGAGTTGTGGTATCCTCGTCTTCATCAATTATAAATTCATCCTTGTTTTCAAAATCAAAATTCATATTCATTCCCCTTTCTTGGTTTCATCCTACATAAAATTTGTATGCCGCAAGGGTGTCGGGATGTACCGCGAAGCCCTTATTTTTCAAATCCTCCACAGTGAATTTAAGGGCGATTTCAAGTGCCGCCTTTTCACTGATTTCCACCGCTTTTCGCATATCCTCCACACCGTCATAGTCCCTGTCACGAGAGGTGTAGTCGGCAAGGTAAATAACCCTTTCTAAGGGGGTCATATCCGCTCTTGCCGTTGTGTGATAACGAATAGCACTTATAATCTCCTCGTCATCAATACCCAAGACCTTTTTAACATATACACTGCCTATGATTGAATGATAAAGCTTCGGGGCATTTTTTTCGAGTTCGGTTAACATTATACCAAACTCTTTCGCTAATTTCAACTGTTCGCTTGAGTTGGTATCTTTTAACACATCATGAAGCAGACCTGCAAGGTATGCCTTCTCCTTGTCAACACCATATCTGTCGGCAAGTCGCACCGCCTCCTCCGCCACACAAAGGGTGTGGAAATATCTACGGGGGGTGAGCCTTGCTTCAAGATGCTCTTTATATTCTGCTATGGTCATATCGGATTTTTCCTTATATAAATTATTATCTGCAATATATCGGGCGATTTTTTTTGGAACAAGTCCCGAAAACTCGGAATTATTGGAAACCGCTCGCCTTACCTCTGTGGAGGAAAGATTTTCTACCTGTAACGTAAGCTCCTCTACAACGGCTCCGTCGGCTCTTAATTCAGCTAAGGCTTTCCCGAATTCGGCGGGATTTTCGCCAGCCCTGAACACCGCAAGAAAATTGCAAAGCTTTATGAGTTCCTCGTATTTATACCAGGTTTTGAGGGTGACTAACATATCTGCTCCGCAGAGAAACCAAGGTGTGTCGCCGTGTTTCGCACGATAGTCAAGCACGGTGAGATAGGTGTAACTCTTTTCGCGTCTGTAAAGCTCCACGTCCCATACTTCAGCTTTTGAGTGGGTTTCAGCCAAAAGCTTGCACATATTAAGTCTGTGTGAAGCCGATGCCAAGGTATTGCCTACCTTATGGACAGGTTGCTTTGTGGGAACGAGCAGAAGCCTTTCTACATCCTCACGGCGGCAAAGCTCCCTAACCAGGGTTTCGTGACCTAAGTGGGGAGGATTAAAGGTGCCGCCGAAAATAACGGTTTTTCTCATATCACTTAACTAATTTAATTTTTCTGTTTTCGGGTTTAGATGCCCTGCGATAGAGGATGAATCTATATCCGATAACCTGAACCACATCGGCACCAACAGCTTCTGCAATAGCATCGGCGGTTTCGCGGGAAGAGGTGGGAGAGGTTTCAAGAACACGACATTTGATAAGCTCGCGAACCTCCAATGCTTCTTCTACGTGACGAAGGGTCATATCGTTTATTCCGTCTTTACCAACCTGCAAAATGGGTTCCATTGAGTTTGCCATTCCGCGAAGCTGGGCTCTTTGCTTTGAGGTTAACATTATATTTTCTCCTAACTTTCTGACTGAAAAAGTGAACGGGCGAAGGATTTAACATCGAAGGGCTGTAAATCATCTATGCCCTCGCCTACACCTACAAATTTAACAGGAATTCCAAGCTCATTGTGGATGGCAAGGACAATACCACCTCTTGCGGTTCCGTCTAATTTAGTGAGAACGATGCCTGTTATATCGGCGGCAGTCTTGAATTCTCTTGCTTGATTAACAGCATTCTGACCGGTGGCGGCATCCAAAACCAAAAGGTTTTCGATAGATGCCTCGGGTAGCTCACGCTTTATGACACGTGAAATCTTTGCCAATTCGTCCATTAAATTCTTTTTATTATGAAGTCTGCCTGCGGTGTCGCAGATTATAACATCTGCTCCGCGGGCTTTAGCGGCGGCGATTGTGTCGAAAACCACTGAGGCGGGGTCACTGCCCTCCACACTCTTTATCATTTCAACACCTGCTCGGTCTGCCCACACTCCCAACTGCTCGATTGCGGCGGCACGGAATGTATCGGCGGCACCGAGGATGACCTTCTTTCCCTCAGCACGAAGGGAAGCTGCCATCTTACCGATGGTGGTGGTTTTACCGACACCGTTAACACCTATTACCAATATAACAGAGGGGGTGGTTGTGAGTTTTAAAACCTCGCCCTCACCTAACAGTTCCTCTATAATTTCCTGCAAGGCATCGTAAATTTCATTGGGGTCGGTTATTCCCTGCTCCTTTACCTTTTGGCGGAGAAGCTCAATTATATGCTCGGCGGTAGGCATACCCATATCGCTCATTACGAGGGTTTCCTCTAACTCCTCAAACAGCTCCTCATCAATTTTGGTGAAGCTGTTGAGGATGCCTGTTATGGCACTCTTAAAGGAGTCGCGGGTCTTTTTAAGGCCAGCATTTATTTTAGAAAATAAGCCCATTAAAATTCTCCTTATATTATTTAATGTTGGTTTTAAGCTTTTTTTCAAGCTCAGAAATGTTGATTTCCAGAAGTTTTGAAACACCCTTTTCCTGCATAGTAACACCATACAGCATATCGGCAGCCTCCATAGTACCGCGACGGTGGGTGATACAGATAAACTGGGTGGAGTCGTTCATACGGTGCATATAGTCCGCAACACGGTCAACGTTAACCTCGTCCAGAGCCGACTCAACCTCGTCAAGCAAACAGAAGGGGGGCGGTGCAACCATCATAATTGCGAAGTAAATCGAAATAGCAACAAGTGCCTTCTCACCACCCGACAGGGGCTCGATTTTGGAAACAGTTTTACCAGGTATACGAACCGAGATATCTATACCGCTTTCCAGAACGTTTTCAGGGTCGGAAAGGATAAGCTCGGCACTGCCGCCTCCAAAGAGGTCGGTGAAGGTTTTTGAGAAGTTGCGGTTGATTTTATCAAAGCCCGTTACAAACAGGTCGCGCATTGTTTCGGTAAGACCCGAAATGATTTTATAAAGCTCCTTGCGGGATTTTTCCACATCCTCTATTTGAACCTTATAATATTCATAGCGCTCGCTGACTTCCTTGTATTCCTCGATTGCAGCCACGTTTACGTCGCCGAGGGCCTTCATCTTACCCTTGATTTCGGAAAGCTCACGCTTAGCGGCAGCAGGGTCACGAAGCTGGATATCCAGCTCCTCAGCCTGAGTCTTGGTAAGCTCGTATTCGTCAAAAAGTTTTTTAATTATATCGTCGTATTCGTGCATCATATTTGCACGACGCTCCTGCAGGCGAACAAGCTCACCGCTCAGACGTTCTCTCTGGTCGGTAAGAGCACGTTCCTCTGCTCTCATATTAACATTCTGTCGCTCGGCTTCATCCTGACTTGCTCTCAGCTCGGTAGCCTGCTTCAACTCTTGCTTAGAATCCTCGCGAAGCTTCAGAATTGTTTCCTTCAATTCCTCAATGCGGGCATTGTAGCCATCGTTAAGCTCCAGCATCTGCAACCGTTCCAGCTCCAATTGTTCCACACGGTAGGAGCGGTCGTTGAGGGCATCCTCCATTGATTTTACGGAGCGGACGATGGACTCGATGTCTTTTTCGGTTGTGGCATTCTGAAGCTTTAAGGCCGTCAGACGCTCGGAAAGCTCTTCTCTGCGTTCCGAAAGGCTGCTTCTGCCACCCGAAATACTGTCAATTTCATCCTGTATCTTCTGCTTGGTTTCGTTCAGCTCATTCACAGCTGTTTCCGACAGAGAAATTGTCTGCTTGTTGGTTTCCTCACGCTGGGCACAATCCTCCAATTCCTTTTGGAGGGTGGTTATGTTGTTTTGGTTGGTGGTAACAAGCTCGTCAACGCGACGCATTTCACCTAAAACGCGAATCAAATCCTCGTTGGCGGTCTTAAGCTCTGCCTCAATATTGGCAATATCCTTATTTACACCCTCTAAAGAGGATTCGGCATTCTTAAGCTCGGCATTTTTAAGTTCGAGCTTTTCGTTAAGCTTAACGATTTTCTGCTTAAGGGTATCAATTTCTCCGCCGCGGGACAGGAGACCCGTATGCTTGGAAAGTGAACCGCCTGTCATAGAACCGCCTGCATTAACAACCTGTCCATCCAGGGAAACAATTTTATACTTATAGTTAAATTTCTTGGCTATTGCCACTGCCGAATCCAAATCCTCGGCTACAACTATTCTTCCCAAAAGGGAAACTGCTATTTCTTTGTATTTAGAATCGCAGTTCACAAGGTCTGAGGCAACACCCACAAAACCGAGACAGGTGTCTAACTTCGGCTCGTCGATGTATCTGCCTTCTATTGATGATACAGGCAGGAAGGTGGCTCTTCCCTTGTTTTCCGTCTTCAGCATATTGATAGCACGTTTGGCATCGCCTTCGTTTTCAACTACTATATTCTGCGCAGCGTTACCGAGGGCAGTTTCTATAGCAATGGAATACTCCTTGTCAACATCGATAAGGCGTACAAAGGGGCCTAAGATACCGTGGAGGTTTCCGCTTTTGTAAGCCTTCATAACCGCTTTAACGGCGTAGTTAAAGCCCTCCATATTCCGTTCCAGTTCCTGAAGCATTTCTATTCTACGCTTAAGGTCCTCGATATCAAGACCCAGCTTATCAATCTCAGCTGTTAGATTTTTAACCGACTCCTCACGTGAGGTTCTACGCATTTTATAGCCGCTTACGGTGTTATTATATGAGCTGATGGACTCCTCTAAGTCATTGCGGTCGGATTCTAATTTCTTGAATTCCTCCTGCTGAGAAACAAGGACCTCTTGGAGCTCTTTGCGGTTCTCCTCCACTGCGGCAACACGGGTTGAAATTTCCTCCAAAGCGGTTGAGGCAGAAACAGATTTAACCTGCTCCTCGGTGGCTTTGGCGGAAATATCATTAAGGGAAAGCACAAGCTCCTCAATGCGGTTGGAAATACCTTCGCTTTCCTTAATAAGTCCGTTTAATTCCTCGGTGGTATCGGAGATAAGCTTGTTGGTTTCGACGAGGGTCTGCTGTCTTGCCTCCAATTTTTCCTTTTCGGACTTGATGTTTTCCGCGGCAGTTACATCCGATTCTTTGAGTCCGTCGATTTCAAAACGGACACGCTCGATGTTCTGATTATTATGAAGTATGGTGTTTTCAACAACGGCAATTTCGCCCTCTTTACGGGTTGCCTCCTCCTCCAATTCCTGAGAACGGCGACGTTTTTGCTCAATAGCAGAGTTGAAAAAGGCATTCTGCTCAAGGAGTTTTTCCTGACTTTCGGCAATTTCGCCAAGCTTCTTGTTTATATCGTCATATTCATCCTGAGCCACGGTGATTTTACGCTCGTGGTTACGGAGGGTATCTTTAGAGCTATCGAGGGCATTAAGCCACAGACCGATTTCAAGCTCCTTCTTTTCCTCACGGAATTTAAGATATTTCTCAGCCTTTTCGCTTTGGTGCTTGAGCGGTCCGATGCGGCTTTCAAGCTCTGCGAAAATATCGTTAAGGCGAACGAGGTTGTCCTCAGCCTGACTGAGCTTTCTTTCGGCTTCAATTTTGCGATAACGATAGCGGGAAATACCCGAGGCTTCCTCGAAAATATCTCTGCGTTCATTAGGTTTAGCTCCGACGATGCTGTCGATTTTTCCCTGGCCTATCATAGAATATCCGTCTCTGCCGAGACCTGTATCCATAAAAAGCTCGTTAACGTCACGCAGACGCACCGACACGCCGTTTATTAAATATTCGCTTTCGTGGGAACGGTAGTACCTTCTGGTTACCGCCACGGTATCGTTGTCGAAGTTAAGGCTTCTGTCGGAATTGTCTATTGTAAGAGTAACCTCGGCAAAGCCCTGGGCACGACGGGTGTCTGAGCCCAGAAATATAACATCCTCCATTGAAGCTCCGCGAAGGCTTTTGGTGGATAAGTCGGATCGTAGCCATGTCGTTCTGTGAGCCAAGGAGTTGATCATTTGGTTTGTCTTCCTAAGACCGCTTGGCCTCCGACTTAACCTCGGCAAAGCCCTGGGCACGACGGGTGTCTGAGCCCAGAAATATAACATCCTCCATTGAAGCTCCGCGAAGGCTTTTGGTGGAT
>JAZNQM010000173.1:0-7811 GCA_045590175.1 Acutalibacteraceae bacterium
CTTTGGATTGGGGATACGATACAGCATTAAAGCTGATGAAGAACAGCGGCATAACCCCCTCTGACTGCATCGGCATCAGCATCACAGCACCGGGTCCTCTTGACTACAAAAACGGTATGATACTAAACCCACCGAATTTCCCGATGTTTTGGGATTTCAACGTGCTTGAATATATGCAAGAGAAAACCGACTACCCCGTTTACCTCAACAACAGCCCCGTTGTTATGGCATTGTATGAGCAATTCAGACAAAGCGAGGATATCGGGGATTATATATACATTTCGGTTGACCACGGTGTAGGTTCTGCGATTGTCAGAGAAGGCAGTATTTATCGCGGTATTGCAGGTTATTCGGGCGAAATAGGACATACCACAGTTGATATAAACGGTGAGCCCTGCTCTTGCGGAAACCGAGGCTGTCTAGAATGCTACATAACCGAAAAGGCGCTTATTAACCGTTTCGGAATTGAGAGCTATAGTGCCACCGCCCAAAAAGCTGCCGAGGGTGACGAGGAGAGCCGAAGGATTATTGACTACGTAGCAAAGCTTTTGGCAGGCGGTATAATCAATGCACTGAATCTTATGGATTTAAAGACGGTTATTATAGGCGGTGAGCTTAATTCCCACCACGAGCTTCTTTTCTCGAAAATCCAAAGTCTTGTAAACGAAAGGTCTATTATTTCCAAGGCTCACGAGGTGAAGGTCTTCCCTTCTCTACGCGAAAAGCAGGATATTTCCTACACCGCATCTATGGCGGTTCAGAAGTTCTTGGATCAAAAATCCAAGACTTAGTTCAAGACTTGAACTATTTATAACAATATTATACTCCCTTTCTCGGCAGATTGCAATAGTTTATCATACAAATTTTCGGATTTGGCATAAATTTTTCTATTGACGGATAGGGTGTTGGGATATAAAATAACGGTAGCTTAGTTTTTGGAGTTGAAAATATGAAGATTCATTTTATAGGCACATCCCACGGTGCGGCTGAAAAGGGAAGAAAATGCACCGCCACACTTTTAGAAATCGGCAACAGCCTGTACGTTATAGACTGCGGCACTTCGATTGGCGAATATCTAAAAAACGCAGATCTGCACTTTTCCAATTTAAAAGGGGTTTTCGTAACTCATATGCACGCCGACCACTGCGGATGCCTGAGCAACCTTGTGAAGCTTTTCACGGTGTACGACAGAGGCAAGAACCGACCTGTATTTCTGCCGGAAGAAGCGGCAATCAAATCGTTCGTCGGTTGGTGCAAGGCTTTGCATATGCCGAATTCAGAAGGCGATGTTGATTTTATGAAATCCACCGAGGGGTGTTTCTACGAGGACGAGAACATAAAGGTAAGCGGCATCAAGACCGACCATATCCACGGCTTTGATACATACAGCTATATAATCGAGGCAGAGGGTAAGCGTATTCTTTTCACAGGCGACCTTGCAGCCGATGCCCATGATTTTCCCGAAATCGCCCACTGCGAGCATTTCGACGCGGTTGTCAGCGAGCTTACCCATTTCGGCGGAAATTCACAAATTGCAAAAATCCTTCTGAACATCAAAACCGACAATCTGATTTTCAACCACATCTACCCCGGCAACGATAAGTGGATAGAGGGTTATCGAGACGAGTTCTCATGCTCTATGACGGTTGCAAAGGACAACGATATAATTGAGGTTTAATTAATAGCACCGCAGACAAAAAACTGCGGTGCATTTTAGAGGGATTATGAAATACAAAAATATAGTAAAAGGTGAATTTATCGAGCGGCCCAACCGCTTTATAGCCAATGTGAAAATTGACGGCGAAGTGCATACTGTCCACGTTAAAAACACAGGAAGGTGCCGCGAGCTTCTGCTGCCGAAGGCTACCGTTTATTTAGAGGAAAGCGACAACCCGAGCCGCAAAACAAAATACGACCTGATTGGGGTGGAAAAAGCAGGCTTAGGGCTCGTGAACATCGACAGCAGTGCACCTAACAAGGTGGTCTACGAATGGCTCAAAAAGCAGGGCTACGACTATATAAAGCCCGAATACACCTACGGAAAATCGAGAATTGATTTCTATATGAAAAAGGGCGAGGAAAAGTATCTGATGGAGGTCAAGGGCTGTACTCTGGAAATTGACGGCATCGGCTACTTCCCCGACGCTCCCACCCAGCGTGGGCTAAAGCATATAAACGAGCTGATAGCGGCAAAGGAACAGGGCTTCAACCCCATCATCGCCTTTGTGATTCAGATGGAGGGCATATCCGAGGTCAGAGGCAACCGCCTGACCCACCCCGAATTCGCCGATGCACTGGAAAAAGCCCGAGAAAAAGGTGTGGAAATCCTTAACCTTAAATGCAAAGTTGAACCTGATGATTTGCGAATTATATAGGCGGTCAAATAATAATTTTAAAATTCGAATAATTACCAAATATCTACTAATAAAAGCAAGGTGATTTGCAGTTGTTACGCTACAAATCACCTTGCTTTTATTATGTATTAATACTCATTTGGCACTTGAATTTTTATGAGTAGCTGTCAAACCCTATATCTCTAAGAGACATGTTCAGCTTACTATTGAGCAAATCATTCCAACTCTTAAACGCTGATATATTAGTAGCATACGTCAAAGACTCTGCAAAGTTTTTGGTAACAATTCCATAGGTGCTAAACCTACAAGTGTAAGAGCAACCATCATAATAGGAGGAAACATTTAATCTATAGTTTGCAGAAAATCCCGAGGAGTAGTTAACACCACTCGAAATTGTTTGATTCTGTGCAACGTCTATATAATCGTCGCCTTCTTTCATTTCAAAATTAACAGTCGCATCTGTGTCGAATAAATTAGCCGAAAATTTCAAACTATCGCTACCCCTATCGTAGCCAATATAAACGGTGCCGCCTGAAACAGAGTATGACATTCGTCCGTTTTCAAGGATAAAATTCTTCACTGCTTCAAAGTTTGATTTTGACTGCACAACAACCTTACAGGTCTTTTCATAAGTTTTTCCTGCATATTGAAAATATGCAGTTATTGTTGCTTTGCCGCTTTTTTTAGCTTTCACCCGACCTGAAGATGAAACCGTTGCAATACTACTGTTATTTGTTTTATATTTAACGCTAACAGTTGGAGTTGTTGTTGCCGAAATGATTTCACTATCTCCTGTATTGAGATAAAGAGAAGTCTTATTGAGCTTCAATGTGGGTTTTTTCACAGTTACTTTGTACGAATCTTTATAGCTCTTGCCTTTATATGTTATTTTCGCGTAGATTGTGGCTTTACCAACATTTTTGCCCGTTACTTTACCAGAAGAAGAAACGGTTGCTGTTTTCTTATTGCTACTGCTCCATTTTATCTTTCTATTAGCGTTGGTTTTAGCTTTAAGACTAACCGACTTTTGGATATACACACTATTTGAACCACTTATCTTAACGTAAGGGGATTTTACATATACCTTGATTTTTTGTGTGATACCGCCTGACTTAACCGATATTGTTGCTGTGCCTTTTTTGACTGCGGTGATTTTTCCCTTGGAGTTAACTTTGGCTACGCCTTTGTTTGAAGAACTATATTTGATTTTCTTATTGCTCTTGGCTCCTATTTTTGATGTAGCTCCAACCAACAATTCTTCGGTTGTTTTGGCTGTAGGTTTAATTGTAAAGTACAAAGTTTTTTTGCCGCTGTATTTGCCCTTAAAAGTTACCGTTACTTTATATTTGCCTACATTCTTTCTGCCCTCGGCATATTTTACTGTGTAATACTTTGAAGAGATTTTCTTGCCGTTTGAATCTTTAACTGTAACTGCTGGTTTCTTGGACTTACCTGAATATGTATAAGCTGTTGTGGAGAGTTTAACGGATTTAATCTTATATATTTTCCGCGTACTTTCTTTAATTCCACATCCGGTACACTTTTTAACAACCTTTCCATTTTTCTTAAATGTTGCCTTGGTTATTTTGGTATTGTATTTCTTCGAAACGCTTTTCCATTTTGCTTCGATAAGATCTTCGTTACCTGATAAAATATTGATTTTGCTCTTCTTTTTATTGCTAAATACCGTTTTTATACTCGTATGATCAAATGCTGAAGAACCTATTTTTTTACACTATTTCCTATCGTCACACATTCAAGTGCACCATTAAAGCTAAAAGCATCGGAGCTTATTGAGGTGACACCATCTCCAATTACAACGCTTTCGAGATTATCACAATAATAAAATGCTTTATCACCCATTGACTTGACACTATCAGGGATTTTGATGCTTCGCAAACTATCGCAACCTAAAAATGCTTCGGTGCCAATGGACTTTACATTATCAGGAATTTTGATGCTTCGCAAACTCTCGCAACCCCAAAATGCTTTATCACCTATTGACTTGACACCATCTCCAATTACAACGCTTTCGAGATTAACGCAATCCCAAAATGCTTCATCACCTATTGACTTGACACTATCAGGGATTTTGATGCTTTGTAAATTATTGCAATACTTAAATGCATACGCACCTATTGACTTGACACCATCTCCAATTACAACGCTTTCGAGATTATCGCATTTATAAAATGCTTCCTCACCTATTGACTTGACATTATCAGGGATTTCTACTCTTTTAAGCTCCGTGCAATAGAAAAATGTAGAATCCGCTATTGTTTTTGTTCCTTTTTTTATTTTACAGGAAACAACTGTGTTTTTTGCAGCAACTAAATGCCCATCCACATACAACATACCTTTTTCCCAATTGCTTTCGTCAGAATAGTATGCAGTTAAAAAGAATGCAGCCGAACCTATAGAAGTTACACTGTCAGGGATTTTGATGCTTTGCAAGCTATAACAACTACTAAATGCGTCATCGCCTATTGAAGTTACACTGGTAGGAATTTTGATACTGCGCAAGCCCCGGTTTGAACCAAAAGCACCTATCGAAGTTACGGTATATCCGCCAATTTTAGAAGGAATTGTAAGATTTTCAGCAGAGCCGTTGTATTCCGTTATTTCCGCTGTATCATTTTCAAGAATAGTGTATTTATAGTCACCACTGGTTTTGGCACTGACAGTGAAAACACCAATCGGTAGAACGGACAGCACCATCACAAAAGTTAAAATAATTGCTAATATTTTTTTCATTTTTATTCCTCCTGATATTTGAATGTTTTTGAATTTAAAACCATTGCCTTATTTTATAGTACAACTTTGGAATCAAATACTTTTCCATACAGTACATCGCCTTTAGCCGATTTACAACAATTTCATATTCCTGCCAGATTTCATTTTTACCTGCTCTACGCTTAGTTGCTATAAGATGCTTGGTACAACGGTCATAGACACTTATAATTCGTTTTCCGCTAATTTTCTTCAAAACGTAAATATCGTAAATTTTTGTGTTAATACCAGTGCAAAAGAATTCCATATCGTTAAGATACTTTTTCCGTTCGGCAACACTGCTACTTAAAACCTCAGGATATTTATCTCTAATTCGGCTATAGCGTTCCATAGTTTGTAGTTTTTTATCTCTCTTATATGTAGCGTAAAATATCAAAAGAGAAACAATAACGCTAATTGCGGCAACAACATCACCGATAACACCTTTGCAATTCATCATCTAAACTCCTAGCACAACAATTTACATTTGTATTGTACACTTTTAGATTGAGTTTGTCAACTAACAGGTTATTAAATCGTGGCGATATCACTGCAGTTATTAATAGGTATCTTAGGCGGCTTCGAGCCGCTTATTTTATTTGACAATGTAGTGGGTGTGTGGTAAAATGTCCCTACTGTTTTTAATAGTGAGGTTTTAAGTTATGGAATGGACCTTGATGTTCTTTGTCGAGAGTATACTTTTGGGCGTAGGGCTTGCGATGGATGCCTTTTCGGTGTCGATGGCGAATGGGCTTAACTATCCGCAGATGGGCAAGGGTAAAGCACTGACGATTGCGGGAGTTTTCGCAGGGTTTCAGGCGGCAATGCCTCTTATAGGTTGGGTGTGTGTTCACACTGTTTTGCAGTATTTTCAGTCTTTTCAGGTTGTCATCCCCTGGATTGCTTTAGGGCTGCTCGGATACATCGGCGGCAAGATGCTTTATGAGGGTATCAAGTGCGGCGATTGTGAGGACTGCGACTGCAAATCCAAACTGACTTTAAGGCTTCTGATAGTGCAGGGTGTTGCCACCAGCATTGACGCGTTATCAGTGGGCTTCACCATTGCCGACTACGGTCTGCTCGCCGCCATTGTTTGCGCTCTGCTTATAGCGGCGGTGACCTTTGTAATTTGTGCAATGGGCGTTCATATCGGCAAGGTTTTCGGCACCAAGATTTCGGGCAAGGCTTCGATTTTAGGCGGTGTAATTTTAATCGCAATAGGTCTCGAAATTTTTCTTACCGGTATTCTCTGAATTTTCTAAAATTTGCCAAAAAAATATAAGGCTCCCGATGTTTTTTCGGGAGCTTTTTGTTTACACTAATCTTGACGGGATTTTTGATTTCGTCCTTGAATTTTACGGAGGTGTCAGAAAAATGGAAAATACAGGTGTTAAATGCGACGTAACCGAATGCCTTTACAACTGCTGTCAGAACAAGTGCAGCCTTGAAAAGATTGAGGTTACCCATATGAAAACAAGCGAGGACAGTATGTCCACTCCCCACTTCTGCAAAAGCTACGAGCATAAGTAAACGACAAATGCCTCCCTTTATCGGGGAGGCATTTGCCTTGAGAGAGGACAAATAACACGAACTGAAAGGCAAGTTATATTAATCGTCGTGCTCTTTTTCGTGGGAAATTACGCTGCCGTCTAAGGCATTGATTTCATAGCTGTATTCATAGCTTCCACTTTTGAACTCAACCTCGTAAACCTTTTTGCCGTCGTCGTTGTCGTATTCAACCGAAAGGTCATAGGCATCTGCCTGCTTAACGCCTGCATGGTTAAGGGCTGCCTTCTTGGCATCGGCTTTGGAGATTTCTTTTTCTACTACCGGCTTGGATTCTACGGGGGCTACATAATCGTCGTCCTTTTCCTTGTCGGATTTAAGAACTGCACCGCTGAGGGCATCTACTTCGTAGTCATATTCGAAGCCTAAAGCCTTGAACTCAACCTCGTAAACCTTTTTGCCGTCATCGTAGTCAAGTTTTACTTTCACGAAATTCGCATCGGAGTTTTTAACACCTGCGTGGTTAAGGGCTGCCTTCTTGGCATCAGCTTCGGAGATTTCTTTCTCTGCAGCTGCGGGCTTAGACTCTACGGGGGCTACGTAATCGTCGTCCTTTTCCTTGTCGGACTTAAGAACTGCACCGCTGAGGGCATCTACTTCGTAGTCATATTCGAAGCCTAAAGCCTTGAAATCAACCTCATAAACCTTTTTGCCGTCATCGTAGTCAAGTTTTACTTTCACGAAATTCGCATCGGAGTTTTTAACGCCTGCGTGGTTAAGGGCTGCTTTCTTTGCAGCTGATTCGGAGATTTCTTTCTCTGCAGCTGCGGGCTTGGACTCTACGGGGGCTACGTAATCGTCGTCCCTTTCCTTGTCGGATTTAAGGACTGCACCGCTGAGGGCATCTACTTCGTAGTCATATTCGAAGCCTAAAGCCTTGAAATCAACCTCATACACCTTTTTGCCGTCGTCGTTATCAAGCTCAACTTTTACGAATTTCGCATCGGAGTTTTTAACACCTGCGTGGTTAAGGGCTGCCTTCTTTGCATCAGCTTTGGAGATTTCTTTCTCTGCAACTGCGGGCTTAGATTCGGGCTTAGACTCTACGGGGGCTACATAATCGTCGTCCTTTTCCTTGTCGGATTTAAGAACTGCACCGCTGAGGGCATCTACTTCGTAGTC
>JAZNQM010000174.1:0-6065 GCA_045590175.1 Acutalibacteraceae bacterium
TTTCAAACTGACCTCTGAACTGAGTACCTGCCACCAAAGCAGTCATATCCAACAGATGAATTTCTTTATCCAACAGCCTTGCGGGGGCATCACCGGCGGCAATTCTGATAGCCAATCCCTCGGCAATGGCGGTTTTACCAACACCCGGCTCACCTATTAAGCAAGGATTGTTCTTTGAACGACGGGAGAGAATTTGAATTGTGCGATACATTTCTGCATCTCTACCAACGATATTGTCAAGCTCACCCTTCTTGGCACGCTCAGTAAGGTTTGTGCAATACTGACCCAGGAAACGAGACTTTTTGGGCTCTTTTTTCTTGTTGTCCTTTGCTTTGGATTTCTCTCCGTCGGGCTTGTTTCCCTCGGGGGCCGCAGCATCTCCGGTAGGCATTGTGCCAAACAGATTATTGAGGAACGGGAAGGGCTGAGCACCGCCCATTTCGAATCCATCCATATCCTCGCTCATGCCCATAACATCCATAAGCTGTTCGCTCATACCTTCTAAATCCTCGTCACTGAGGTTCATATTGCTGAGCATATCATTGATAGGCTTGATTCCGGCCTCTTTAGCACAAACAAGACAAAGTCCGCGCGGCTCGGTATTGCTTCCATTCATTTCAGAAATAAAAACAATTGCAGGACGCTTGCCGCATTTTGAACACATTTTAATCATATAGTCTGATAATTCCTTTCTTTTTAACCAAATAAAGCTAATTCCAATATATCAGCTAACTTGCCGAACAAATAAGAGCCTTCTATTGCATCTTCTGTAAATATCAAAAATTGACCGCCAAAACCATAAGTCGCTACAAACGATATTATAGTAGCAACTAACATTGATATAAGCAAACCTTTAATTACGCCTAAACCTGCTCCCAAATACTTATTAACGCTTTTTAAGACCGGTGCTTTAAACAAGGTACATACAAGTTTAGTTACTATTCTAAATACAAACATTAACACTGTAAACATAATAATATCCACAACTATAACCAACATCGGAAGTACAGTAGGCTCAACTATGTTATTGTTCACTGCGACTGCTATATCGTTCGGTGTTTTGCCATCACTTATTTCCTCAATCAGGTTCTCTGTGCCAACACCATTTTTCTCTGCAGATGAAGCTATAAAAGAAGGCAATGAATCAAATATGCTCTCTATTGCTTCTTCACTCGATTCCAGTTGCTTGTTTATCGGTTCTTCGACTGCCGCAACAACCTTTTCCTCAATGAAACTATCGTAGGCAAATTCTGCAACAGCACCGCCAAATGACGAAACCAAAATAAGAGTTAAAAACCAACTTGCAAGGCTCAGAATTGTTTTTACAAAGCCTTTTTTCATTGTTATTAAAGTAGTCGCTACAATAATTGTAATTACAATTATATCAAGAACTATGCTCATTTAACATTTCCTCCAAGTAATTCATAGTTAACTATTGCTAAATTATTTATAGCAAGAATATTATCATCACTTAAACAAAACCATTCTATTGGTGCATTGGCACTGATTTCATCAACCTTTTTACCACTGTAATCATATACCAGCAACGAATAACCATAGGAGCATACTACATATTCTTCGTTCCAATCGACAGAATCGGGGGATGCTATTACATTTATCTCGTTTTTCTTTTCGAAATAGCTGTCGTAAAATGTGATATTACCTTCATTATTTCCGCCATCTGTATACAACGCAGTATCTCCCTTAACGTTGCAATACTTCTGTCGTACAGTATCTTCAGTCAAGTCAAAAAGGGTCCCGGAATCTGCACTATATTTCTTTATTTCATTTCCTATTCTTAAAACAAAATTATTTCTGTTAACCGCATCAACCGAGTAAACAACATCATCCGCAAGCTCTTCTCTTACTGGTTTAGTTTCGTTTTTCTCAAAAACCTTAAATCGTGAAGAAAACTCACCTTTATCCGCATTAACAGTTGCAGCTATAATATATTTTCCGTTGTGAGAAATTGCTACTGCGTTGATAAGGTCGGTTTCAGATTCCCATTTAAACCTAAGTTTATCATTTTTATCGTAAACATACATTCTTGCGGCTATTCCTTCGGGGTCGGTTACAACACAGTAGCTTCCGTTTCGGCTAATTGCCGCTGTGATTATCGGCTCCTTCATATCTCTTTGGAGTTGTTTTCCGCTGACATCATAAACCGAAACACCTGTAGTTCCCTGGTCGTAAACCAAAGTGCGGGTCTCAGATGACACAGACTTAGGATTAGAATACTTGTGCTGCTCGGAAACCAATTCCTTTGAATAAGGGTTATACATTTCAATATATGTGTCAGATACTACTGTAATACAACCATCGGTTACCGTAACGTTTTTTATATTTCCGCCACTTACAGTAACGGGAAACCCTGAACCACTCCCCGCTTTGGCAATACTACACTTAACTAAATCCACTATACCTGTTGGTGAAATCGCATTAACAAGCAAGAAGCATCCGATAATTAGCAGTGCAGTAATAAGAGAAGTTATATTCTTAACTTTTTTTATATTTTTGGTGCCCTTTACCACCTTTAAACCTCCACCTGCACGATTGAGTTCGCGTGCGGTTTTATTAGAGGTTATTACCCTTTTTTCGGGTTGTTCCTTACGTAGATATCTTTCTTTTTGCTTTTGAGTTTTACGTTCGGCTCTTGACTCTTTGGCTGATTTAACGGCGATATCCTCGATAAAATCCGAATCCGATAAAGAGGTTACTTTATAGCCTTCGGCAACTGCACTTCTTTTAGGTTTTTGCACCTTCATCTTCTTGACATTTTTTCTTTTGTATTCGGCCATGTTTTCACCCCTTATAAAAAACTCTGTTAAGATACAGACCTTGCGGAGGCACTGTAAAGCCTGCACGCTCTCGGTCTTTAGATTCAATTATTTGCTTTATAGCGGAAGCTTTGATTTTCCCTGTACCTACTTCCAGTAAAGTTCCTACAATGATACGTACCATATTGTAGAGAAAACCGTCGGCTGAAACTGAAATCTCAACTAAACCATCTTTTGCTTCAACGATGCATTCCGTAATTGTACGCACCTTATCCGTGACCGAAGTATTAGCCGCACAGAAGGAGGTGAAATCGTGGGTTCCGCATATCTGCTCAGCCGCTTTTTTCATTGCCTCTATATTTAGGTTATGCTTATACCAAAAGGCTCTACCATCTAAAAACGGGTCGAGGTAAGATTTGTTCCAAATTTTATACACATAATTTTTGCCAACACAGTTGTATCTTGCGTGGAAATCCTTTGCTACTATCCTACAATCCATCACGGCAAGACTGTCGGGGGTATTGTTGTTAAGGGCTAAAGCGATTTTCCCGGGTTCCATATCGGTTTCGATATCTGTGTGACAACAAAACATTTTTGCATGAACACCCGAGTCGGTTCTGCTGCAACCGGTAACACCATTGGATACTCCGAAAACCTTTGCAATGGCTTCGCCCAATACCTGCTGAACAGATATTCCGTTAGGCTGAACCTGCCAACCGCAGAAATCGGCACCGAAATATGAAATTGTCAGCAAATATCGAGTCATAGTATACCTCTAAAATAAATTAATATGATTAAGAATCAAGGTAACGGCAAAGGAAATCAGCATAGTAGGAAGAGCAATAAAATCCCTTGCTTCAAATTTTAACTGTTTCATTCTGGTTCTCTTATGGTTACCTGTGTAGCATCTGCTTTCCATTGCCTCTGACAGGTCGAAGGCTCTTCTGATTGAAGAAATAAGCAAAGGTATCAAAATAGGAATTAATGCCTTTACCCTTTTGAGAATGCTTCCCGAATCAAAATCCGCACCTCTCGCCTTCTGAGCATTCATCAGTTTGTCGGTTTCGTCAATAAGCGTGGGGATGAATCTCAAGGCTATGGTCATCATCATAGCAATGGTATGAACTGCATTACCGAGGCCTATATATCTCATGGGAGAAAGCAGAGATTCTATGGCATCGGTGAGCATCGTAGGAGTTGTGGTATATGTGAGCATTGCGCTTGACAGTATCAGCACAATTATTCTTACTGCCATAAACAATGCCCGGGCTATTCCCCCGGCGGTTATTTTAACCACCCAAAAGCTTACTAACGTTTCACCCTCTGAAACATAAAGCATATTGAGAATAGCGGTCAGCAATATGATGGGGAGAATGCTTTTTAGGTTTTTTAGATAGGTGGTCATCGGGATTTTGGTTAGTGTTATGATAACTAAAGTGAACACAACCATATATGCTAAAGATACAGCAGAGGAGGCAAGGAAAATAAAAACGATGTATACAATCAATGCCACAAGTTTTAGTCTGGGATCAAGCTTATGCACAAGGGAATTTGTGGGGTAATACTGACCGATGGTTATATCCTTAAGCATCAGTGCTCACCCCTTCCCTGTATCGTTTAATAAGTTCAACTGCGGAATCAACCGTTAAGGCATTGGCGGGTATGTTAACACCTTTGGCTTTGAGCAGAAGCATAATCTTAGTTATCTGAGGAACGTTAAGTCCTACTTTTCTGAGAGACTCCATATCCGAAAAAACTTTTTCGGTTGTATCGAATTTATAAACTCTACCCTCGTTCATAACCAGCACCTTATCGGAAATAGCGGCTATATCCTCCATACTGTGGGATGCCACAAGCACAGCGGCATTAGTTGTGTCGCGGTACTCCTTAATGCGGGACATAATCAAATCTCTTCCAAGGGGGTCAAGACCTGCCGTAGGTTCGTCGAGAACGATAACCTCGGGCTTCATAGCAAGCACACCTGCAATTGCGGCGCGTCGCATTTCACCGCCCGAAAGCTCAAAAGGAGATTTCTGCAAAAGGTTATCAGAAAGTCCAACAAGTCCTGCGGCATATCGTACAGAGGCATCAACCTCCTCTTGGGACAAGCCCATATTCAGGGGTCCGTAGGAAATATCCTTATATACGGTTTCGTCAAAAAGCTGGTGCTCGGGGTACTGAAACACCATACCTACTCTGAAGCGAACCTTTTTAATCTCCTTGGGATTTGCCCAAATATCCTCTCCGTCAAGGAACACCGAGCCTGAATCGGGCTTCAAAAGTCCGTTAAGGTGCTGCATCAAGGTGGACTTGCCACTGCCTGTGTGACCGATTATTCCGATTATTTCACCCTTTTCCACCGAAAAATTGACATCCTCAATAGCGCTGGTCTCAAAAGGTGTTCCAACGCCGTAAAGATGGGATAAGTTTTTTACTTCAAGAAATGCCAATTTTTATGCCTCCATCAGAATTCTTACAAGTGCATCTGCACAGGCTTCCTCAGTCAGGATGTTACCTTTTAGTTCGATACCGATATCTTTAAGCTTATAGGAAAGCTCTGCAGTTTGAGGAACATTCAACCCTGCTGCATGAAGCTTTTCTACCTCATGAAAGATGTTTTCGGGAGTGTCGTCAAGTACGATTACTCCGTCGTCCATTACAACAGCTCGGTCAGCAAGCACCGCCTCGTCCATATAATGGGTGATAAGCACAACTGTTATCCCCTTTTCGCGATTGAGGTTTATAAGGGTTGACAGTACCTCTTGCCTGCCCTGAGGGTCGAGCATTGCGGTTGGTTCGTCAAGAACTATACAGTCCGGCTCCATAGCAAGGATACCAGCGATGGCTATTCGTTGTTTTTGTCCGCCCGATAGCAGGTGCGGTGCTTTACCGCGGTGTTCATACATATCAACAGCTTTTAGTGCATTATCCACACGAAGCCGTATTTCCTCCGGTGGCACGCTGAGATTTTCAAGGCCAAAAGCTACATCATCCTCTACAATAGTAGCGATAATCTGATTGTCGGGGTTTTGAAAAACGAGCCCTACCTTTTTTTTGACCTCAAATTCATTTTTTGGATCGGCTGTGTCCAACCCGTCAACCAAAACCTTACCGCCGCTGGGGGTACGAAGTCCGTTAAGAAGCCTTGCAACGGTGGATTTACCAGAGCCGTTATGACCTAAAACACAGACAAAGCTCCCACGCTCGATATTAAGATTAAAGTTTTCTAAAACAGTCTCAGTGCCGTCGCCTTCACTATACTCAAAGGAAACGCTTTTTAGTTCAATA
>JAZNQM010000175.1:0-12940 GCA_045590175.1 Acutalibacteraceae bacterium
CCTCATTAAAATTAAGACCACGGTCAGAATTATCAAAATGAATTGTTACCTCACAATATCCGTGTGGCTTTCGTTTGGCCGTACCGCTAAAAATAACGTCTTCCATACTTGTTCCACGAAGACTTTTGGTGGATTGCTCGCCCAAAACCCAACGCACAGCATCGGATATATTACTTTTTCCGCTTCCATTAGGACCGACTACGGCTGTGATTCCCTGACCGAACTGCAGATGAGTTTTGTCGGCAAAGGACTTAAAGCCTTGTATATCGATTGACTTTAGCAGCATTTCTTTACTCTCCTTGATTTTTCTAATATGGTTGTATCTGAATCTGGTATTTACTAAGGTTTTGCGAGGGTTTTACTTTGCAATCGTACCCTGCAGACTTAAAGCTTTCGAGATTGGTTTTCCTCTGACCCGTCAGCTTTGACACTTCCCTGTCGTTTACATACAAAATGTATTTGCCCTTAGGCAACAGGCTTAGTTTTTCTAAAGCGATATTTTTATATTTTTCACATTCCACAAGTTCGCCAAAGGCGGGGTGCCAGGGACCGGCTAAATAGGAATCTTCCTCTATTGCGTGAAGTCCCAAACGGATAATTTTTATTCCTTCATTCTCGAAAATCGGAATTATTTTGCCACATAGCTTAACTGCTTCGTCCAATGTCTGAGGTGCGTATTCACCCGCTTTATACAGCTTTCCTAAATATGTACCCTCCAAGACGATTGTGGGATATATTCTTACTGTGTCGGGCTGTAGGTCGGCTATGCTTTTTGCGGTTTCTATTGACCTTTCCTCTGTATCTCCAAAAAGGCCTGTCATCATCTGAAGACCCAAGGAAAACCCATAGTCCTTTATAAGCCTTGAAGCCTTTATTACATCCTCTTTTGTGTGTCCGCGATTATTGAAACGCAACACCTCATCATTCATAGACTGAGCACCAAGTTCTATAGCGGTTACACCGTAAGACTTCAGCTCGCGGAGTATGTCCTCGTCTATGGCATCGGGGCGGGTCGAAACACGGATACCTGCAACTGCACCGCTTTTAACGTATTTATATGCCGCTTTGAGCAGCTCCAGGCGATATTCATGGTCTATGGCGGTAAAGCTGCCGCCGAAGAAAGCGATTTCGGTGAAGTCGGGATTATATTTTTTAGAGCAGAGCGCGGTTTCAACCGCTTGACAAACCGCCTCGCTGTGGGGCTTTTCGGTTTGTCCTGTTATATGCACCTGGTTGCAGAAGCTACACTGGTGAGGACAGCCTATGTGGGGAACGAAAATGGAAATGTTTCCGTGGGGTAGGCTCATAGCTTTTGACCCATAAGCTCGAGGGCTTGCTTAGCCGCTTCCTGTTCGGCTCTTTTCTTGCTTCCCGAAGTGCCGCGACCTATCACGTTGGAGTTCAGATGCACTTCAACGGTGAAGATTTTAGCGTGGTCGGGACCCTTTTCATCAACCAGAACGTATTCCAATTTTTCCTCGGGATTCTGCTGAATAACCTCCTGCAGAACTGTTTTATAGTCCTTAAAAGCAACGGTTTGCATACAACCCAACTTCTTATCCACAAAACGAAGCACGTGACGTTTGGCAGGCTCGATGCCACCGTCAAGATAAATGGCAGCAAGCACCGCTTCAAAGGCATCGGCAAGGATTGAGGGTCTTGTGGCTCCGCCGTTTTGCTGTTCGCCCTTACCAAGCTTCAAGAACTCTCCTAATTTAAGCTCCTGAGAAAACTCATGCAGGGCATTTTCGCAAACTAATGAAGCACGAATTTTAGTAAGCTCTCCCTCGGGAAGATTTCTGTAATTAAGAAAAATATGCTCTGCCACAATGATTGAAAGAACTGAGTCTCCCAAAAACTCCAAACGTTCGTTAGAGCCGTCGCTGCCCTTGTTTTCGTTAGCATAAGAGGAATGGGTCAATGCCCTTTCGAGCAGTCGCCTGTCTTTAAATTTATATTGTAATTCTTCTTCTAATCTTTTCATTCTTCCTCGGCCTTTCCGGCTGTTTTAAGATTATTTTCCAGTTTTTCGATAAAGTTGTTTTCGACGCTTGCCTTAGCTAAACCAATGGCACTTTTGAAGGCTTCGGCATCGGAGTTTCCGTGAGCCTTAAACACAGGCTTTTTAACACCGATTACAGGAGCTCCTCCGATTTTTTTATAGTCCATTGTGTCCTTAACCGACTTCATATGGGGAAGCACCAAAAGTGCGGCGATTTTGGTTATGATGTTCTTATAGAAAACGCCTTTTATCATTTTCATAACAGAGGAAGCTACACCCTCTGCCATTTTAAGGGCAACATTACCAGAAAAGCCGTCGGTAACAACAACGTCGCAGACACCCGACATAAGGTCACGGGCTTCAACATTTCCTATAAAATTAATAGGAGCGTTTTTGAGAAGCTCATATGCCGCTAACTGAAGCTCTCCGCCCTTTGAATCCTCGGCACCAATGTTGAGAAGACCGACCGTAGGATTCTCAATTCCCATTACGTTTTCAGCATAGCAGGATGCCATTATACCAAACTGCAAAAGCATTTCGGGACGGCAATCCGCATTGGCACCCTCATCCATAAGGAAGAAGTTTTTGCCAACTGTTGTGGGGAGTGCTGAACCGAAGGCGGCACGCTTTACACCCTTGATTCTTTTAACGATAAAGGTACTGCCCATAATGAGAGCACCCGTGCTGCCTGCCGAAATAAAGGCATCGCCCATACCGTCAGCCAGAGCTTTAAGACCTACAGCCATAGAGGTATTGGATTTTGATTTAATTATATCCTTGGGATTGTCGTGCATTAAGAAAACATCATCGGCATGGAGAATCTCCATACCGCTTAAATCGACTGAATTTTCTGCGGCACATTTCTTCAATTCCTGCTCGTTACCCGCAAGAACTACCTCTATTCCATACTCCTTTACAGCCATCTGACAGCCCTTAAGGACCGCCAAAGGAGCATTATCTCCGCCGAAAGCGTCAGCTATAATTTTCATTACCCATACCTCATTTCATACTATAAAGATAGTCGAACCAATTAAGAGAGCGTTCCGAGAGAGCGGCATAGCGTTCACGCTTGTCCCTGATTTTTTCGCTGAGAGGCGGCAAAACGCCAAAATTTGCCCCCATTGGTTGAAAGTTTTTAACGGTGGGGTCGCTGATATATCCGCTCAATGCACCAAGCATTGTATAGTTGGGGAACTCAATCGGTGCCTCACCCTTTATTCTGTTTATAATTGAGAGTGCCGCAACTATACCCGAAGCGGCAGATTCCATATATCCTTCCACACCGCTTAACTGACCGCAGAAAGAAACGCGACTGTCGGATTTTAAGGAGAAATCCGAATTAAGCAGTCTGGGGCTGTTGATAAAGGAGTTTCTGTGCATAACGCCAAGCCTTACAAACTCTGCATTTTCGAGACCCGGTATCATTGAAAAAACTCTTTTTTGCTCGGGCCATTTGAGATTGGTCTGAAAGCCCACAAGATTGTATAGAGTTTTCCCACTGTTCTCGGCTCTAAGTTGCACCACTGCCCAGGGACGGTGACCTGTGTTAGGATCTATAAGTCCTACAGGCTTCATCGGTCCGAAGCGTGGAGCGTCAACACCGCGGGATGCCAAAATTTCTATGGGCATACAGCCTTCGTACACCGTCAAAGGTTTATCGAATTCCTTAAGGATAACACTTTCGGCGTTTACAAGCTCTCGATGAAAATCCTCGTATTCGGCTTTACTAAAGGGGCAGTTAATGTAGTCATCCTCGCCGTGGTCATAACGTGATGCCTTAAAGGCTCTTTCGAAATTTATACTCTCGGCGGTGACTATAGGAGCAGCGGCATCGAAGAAATTAAGATATTCCTCGCCACAGATTCTCCGTATATCCTCCGCCAACTCGCCGTCGGTGAGAGGTCCTGTTGCCACTATTACATATCCCTCTTTTGGGATTTCCTTAACCTCATTGTTAGTAACTGTGATGAGGGGATGGCTTTTGATTTTATCGGTTATATATTCCGAAAATCTATCCCTGTCAACCGCCAATGCTCCACCTGCCGGAACCTGACATGTGGCTGCCGACTCCATCGAAAGGGAGCCCAATCTTCGCATTTCTTCCTTGAGAAGACCTGCAGCAGAATCTATTCTTGCCGCCTTCAAAGAATTGGAGCAAACAAGCTCTGCCAACTGCTCGGTGTGGTGAGCCGGTGACATTCTATTTGGCTTCATTTCATAAAGCTCAACCGAGATTCCACGACTTGCCAAAGCCCATGCCGCTTCACAGCCTGCCAGTCCCCCGCCTATTACCTTAACCTTTTCCATTATTTCTTTGTTGCTTTCTTGGTGGTTTTCTTAGGCTGTGCTTTGCGGGTGGGACAGTCACCGTTCATACAGAACTTTCTGCCCTTAAAGCCGCTGATTATGAAACCGCCGCACTCGGGACACTTATCACCGGTAGGTACACCGGGAGCAGCGAAATCACACTCGGGATAATTAGTACAGCCGTAGAACTTCTTGCCTGTTTTCTTGGAAAGACGTTTTACAAGCTTGGAGCCGCACTTGGGACAGGGCTGTTTCACCTCATCCTCGGGAGCAGGCTTGGTGTTCTTACACTGTGGATATCCGGGACAGGCTAAGAACTTGCCGAAACGACTGCTTTTAACGATCATATTTCTTCCGCATTTTTCACAGATAACATCGGTAACCTCATCGGGAACCTTAACCCTTACACCCTCAAGGCTCTGCTCGGCCTTTTTAAGAATTTTCTGGAAGCCCTCGTAGAATTCCTCGATGGTTTCAACCCACTCGCGGTCACCTGCACCGATTTCGTCCAGGCTGGTTTCCATACCTGCGGTGAACTTAACATTAACTATAGACTTGAAATGCTCAGCCATCAATTCGGAAACGGTGGTACCGAGCTTGGTGGGAACAAGCATTTTCTTTTCTCTTTCAATATAGCTTCTCTGAATGATGTTGGAAATTATGGAAGCGTAGGTTGCAGGTCTGCCGGTACCATTGTCCTCTAATGCTTTGGTAAGGCTTGCTTCGTTATATCTTGAGGGGGGCTGAGTGAAGTGCTGATTGGGGTCAAGAGCCTTCAATTTCAGAATTTCACCCTCATTGATGGGAGGGAGATTTCCCTCTTTGTCCTCAGCTTCATCATCACGACCCTCCTCGTAAAGGGTGGTGAATCCGTCGAAACGGGTGCTGTAGCCGCTTGCCTTGAAAAGATAGTCCGCGGCGGAAATATCCATAACGGTTGTATCCTGAACGCAGGCTGCCATAAGGCTTGCAATAAATCTTGCCCAGATAAGACGATAAAGCTTCAACTGATCAGAAGAGAGAGCATCTGCAATTTTTTCGGGAGCCAAATCAACAATAGAGGGACGGATGGCTTCGTGGGCATCCTGTGCTCCTGCTTTCGATTTGAAATATCGGGGGCTTGAGGGCAGATACTTATCGCCCCAGCGACCCTTGATATAAGAATTAGCGGCGGCTCTTGCCTCCTCGGAAATTCTCAAGGAATCGGTTCTCATATAGGTTATAAGACCTGTAGTTCCCATACCCGGGATATCAATTCCTTCATAAAGCTGCTGTGCCACACGCATCGTACGCTGACCTGTGAAGCCCAACTTTCTTGCTGCTTCCTGTTGGAGCGTAGATGTAATGAAGGGAGGTGCAGGCTGACGGTTGCGCTTGCCTGTCTTAACGTTAATAACCTTATATTCGGCACCCTCCAAGGCTTCAACTATTGCATTTGCCTCCTGCTCGTTGGAGATTTCCACCTTATCGCCGCTGAGGGTTGAACTCAGCTTTGCGGAGAAAAGCTTACGCATATAGTGGAAGCGGGCATCGATTGTCCAAAACTCCTGGGGATTGAAGGCTTCGATTTCCTTTTCGCGGTCAACGATAAGCTTTAAGGCTACCGACTGAACACGACCTGCGGAAAGTCCGCTCTTAACCTTTTTCCAAAGCAAGGGACTGAGCTTATAACCAACAAGTCTGTCAAGCACGCGTCGAGCCTGCTGAGCGTCAACCAAATCCATATTGATTTTGTGGGGGTTATCCATACCTGCCTTAACACCCGATTTGGTGATTTCATTAAAGGCAACGCGGTTATACTGGTCCTCGTTAAGCCCCAGCAGTGTTACCAGATGCCAGGAAATTGCCTCACCCTCTCTATCAGGGTCGGTTGCGAGATATACAAAATCACTTTTTTCGGCTGCGGCACGAAGCTCCTTAAGAAGCTCACGCTTGTCACTCATTATGTTATAATCGGGCTTGAAGCCGCCCTCTATATCAATGCCGATTTTTGACTTGGGCAGGTCGCGAACGTGACCCATAGAAGCCATTACGTTATAATCGGCACCTAAATACTTTCCTATTGTCTTCGCCTTCGCAGGGGACTCAACAATCACAAGCTTTGACATATTGTTTTCTCCTTATTGATTAGTCTATTTTAAAATACTCGTTAATTCTTTAAGCGATACCTTGAACCTGGCAGAGCAACTATAAGACCCTTGACCTCCAGCATAGTCAGTGCTGTGAGGACGGTTGCTGTATCGAGTTTTGTTTTTAATACTATTTCGTCGGCAAATATCTCCGAGTCACCAAAGGCTTCATACACAGCCTTTGATTTCGGGTCAAGTCCCGCAGGAGAGGTTGCGGGCTTTGGGGAGTGATTGACCTTAACCGAAGTTTTTGCAGAGGTTTGGGGTTTTGCAGACTTATGCCTTTTTCTTTCAGCCGTCTTTTTAGCATACCATTCCTCTATTGCTTTTTGTTTATCCAAAAGCTCGTCATAAAGCGATTTCATCTGCTTTGCCGAAAAGCTGTTTAACCTTTCGAAATTCACAGAATATTTCGGAAAGGAGGACAGAAGCTCCTCAGGGGTGGTCAGCGGCTTTGCACCGTCCAGAAGCAGACCTTGACAGCCTGCGTTTTGTACTGTTGGTTCCTTTTCCACCAGTGCAAAAACCTCTTTGCCCTGCTCTAATCCTAAATGGGCAGTGATGCGGGTTCCGCTTTTCTCGGCTGCTTCGATTACTGCAATACCATCCGAAAGACCTGCAATGATACGGTTTCTCAAATGAAAAGAGTTCTTGAACTTCGGAACATAATCCGGAATAAATTCAGTTACAAGGAATCCACCGCCCATTATTATATCCTTGCGGAGGATTTTATTCTTCTTAAGATATCCGCTTAAAAGTCCGCCGCCTGTGACGTTTACGGTGGGCTCTCCTACCGCCATTGCACCGCTGTGGGCATAGTAATCTCCACCCTCAGCACCGCCGGAAATCACAAGAGCTCCGCCTAAAGCCAATCTTGCCGAAAGAGAAAAGGCGGCACGGCTACCGTATTCCGAGATTTTTCTGCATCCAACCACCGCGATACAAAGGCGACTGTCAAAATCGGGAATGTTACCTACTCCGTAAAGCACCACGGGAGGGTTATCCATGGCTTTAAGCTTCTCGGGATAGTTCCTGTGGTTATAGGGTATAACCATAATCTTATTGTCAACGCACTGCTTATAAATCTCGCGGGCTTTTTCTAATGTGACCCTTCCCCGCTTTTCGATACGGGACTGTGGCACACCCAATCTGATAAGCTCCTCGTCGGTCATCTGAGGGACTCTCGAAATATCCTTAATATTTTCTATAACCCGCCGCGTCTTTATGCAGCCGTAGTCCAATAAAAGTTGCAGATATATCCAATTCTCCATTTATTTACCACCCTTCTGCATTTCCCAAATCAGCACGGTTGCCGCTGTGGCGGCATTGAGGGACTCTGCCCTGCCTATCATAGGAATTGTTACCCTATGGTCGCAAAGCTCTGCAATATGGGGAGTGAGACCGTTCGCTTCGTTTCCGATGAGCAAGACTCTGCCATCGGACTTTGGTGCCATGGTTATGTCTGTGGCATTTTCCGACACAACCGAAGCGTATAGCTTCATTCCGCATTTCTGCAAGCTGCAAAGGGCGGCTTCAAAATCGGGAACGATATATATGGGAAGGCGGATAAGTGCTCCCATACCTGCTCTGAGGGATTTTGGAGAATAGGGGTCGCAAGAGGTGGAAGAAATCACTATCCCCTTTACACCGAACGCCTCTGCCGAGCGGGCGATGGCACCTAAGTTAGAGGGGTTAGCGGTGTTTTCCAAAGCAACAAGCAAACCCTTCGTTGCGGTAAGTTCTCCATAAGTCGGGGTTTCTAAGACCGCCACTATGCCCTGAGGGGTCACGGTGTCGGAAAGCTTAACCATTACCTCGTCTGATACAAGATATGTATTCTCTGCCGACTCTAAAACCTTTTCCAGTTCCTCAGGATGCTTATTCCTTAATTCCTCGGTATAGTAAACCTCGGGGAGTTTGTATCCGTTAAGAGCGGCATCCAATACAAGCCTTAAGCCCTCAGCCACAAACAGCCCTGCCTCGCGGCGAGCGCGGGCGGAACTCATAAGCTTCACCACAGCCTTCACGCGGGAATTATCCTTACTTGTGATAACTGCTTCTGCCATGCTACTTCTCCCCTTTCCGTTTTTACCCAACTATATATTATACATACATATAATAAACAAGTTAATAGTAAATTTGTAAATTTTAAAAAAAGTTTGTTAACGATACTGTTAAAGACGGTTCTTAGATAAAGACAAAGCTTAATCCGGAAGTGTAATATCCCAAATCGAAAGATAGTCCGGATCCTCTACCACTTCACCCGTAGAATGCAAAGTGTATTCTCCCGGCTCGGCGGTTTCAATTGCCGACGGATCATTTGGAATACAGAATTCTTCTCCGTTTTTTTGCTTAAGGAAAATAGTATTTTTGTTTACTGCTACTATTTCGCCCCAAATTTGCTTTCGTTCTACAAACTCGTCATTTTTGTCGTAAAAAGTCATTCCGACTATCATACTTTTACCGATCATTTTTTCTTTCATAATGTAATTTTCCTTCTATGTATTTTGGATTTTGCCACTATCTACATAGACCGATAAATACAGAAACAACGCCCGTGTGTATGTGCGTACATACACGGGCGTTGTTGATTATTAGCTTCTTATTTAAGAGCAGCCTTTGCCTGCTCACAAAGAGCGGTGAAAGCAGCAGCGTCGTTGATAGCGATTTCAGAAAGCATCTTTCTGTTGATCTCAACGCCAGCCTTCTTAAGACCGTTCATAAGGGTAGAATAGTTCATACCGTTGAGCTTTGCACCTGCAGAAATACGGGTGATCCACAGACGGCGGAAATCACGCTTCTTCTGCTTACGGCCAATGTAGGCATAGTTGCCGGACTTCATAACAGCTTCTTTAGCTGTTTTGAAGAGTCTGTGCTTAGCGCCAAAGTAACCTTTAGCAAGCTTTAATATCTTTTTTCTTCTTTTGCGAGTAGCCATCGCACCTTTAATACGTGCCATTTTAAGTCAACCTCCGTTATCTTTCTTATTGTTTATTTGTAGGGAACCATCATCTTGATTGCTGCTACATTTGTCTTATCAGCAACAGATGTTTTACGGAGATTCCTCTTACGTTTTGTGGTCTTCTTGTTGAGAATGTGGGATTTGTAAGCATGTGCACGCTTTACCTTGCCGGTAGCAGTGAGCTTAAAGCGCTTCTTGGCACCGCTGTGTGTCTTAATCTTAGGCATTTTTATTTCCTCCTTGAAATTATTTACTACTTATTGGGCTTTGGTGCAAGGAACATTATCATATTCCTTCCTTCCATTTTTGCAGGTTTTTCCACAACTGCTGCTTCCTCACAGAAATCAGCAAATCTTTGCATAAGCTCCAGACCGATTTCGGGATGACCTAACTCTCTGCCGCGGAAACGGATGGTAACCTTTACCTTATCGCCCTTAGCTACGAACTTCTTGGCATTGTTGGCCTTGATTTCCAAATCGTGGGTATCAATGCTTAAGCCTACGATACGGATTTCCTTGATGTCAACAACCTTTTGGTTCTTTCGGGCATCCTTTTCACGCTTTGCCTGTTCAAATTTGTACTTACCGTAGTCCATAATTTTGCACACAGGGGGTACAGCATTGGGGGCAATTTTCACCAAGTCAAGGTCGCGTTCCTCCGCCGCTTTGAGAGCGTCACGAGCCGACATAATGCCGAGCTGTTCGCCGTCTGCGGTGATTACGCGGACTTCCTTATCCCTTATTTCTTCGTTGATGGACAATTCTTTACTGCTAATGTTGAGCACCTCCGACTAAAAAATACAAAACGCAGACAGTATGATACCCGTCTGCGTTAAAGTCCAATTTACAGAATTACTCCTGCGAAAAATCAGAAATTATTGACCTTTTTGGCTTTGCCTTAAGGTGAGAACGGGTATGTTCTGCTTTGTTTTACTTCGTGATTATACACTAAACCAAACGGTTTGTCAAGAGAAATTTTCGAAATTAATTGTTCTTAATGTATTCCTCAAGACAAAGCCCGCTGTTTTCAATCTTTTTGGCATTATCCACACCTACGTAGCGATAGTGCCAGGGCTCATAGATAACACCGGTTATATCCTGCTTATCGGCAGCATAGCGCATAATAAAGCCGTACTCAGTGGAATGCTGTCTGAGCCACTTATACTGCGGGGTATTCTCAAAGGATTGCTCCACCGAGTTAAAATCCACCGCAAGTCCCAAATTATGCTCACTGGTTCCCGGTCTTGCTACAACCGACGCGGCACCTATAATCGCTTCATCATCCGATGCATCGGGATTATAGGATTTATACTCTGCCAGCTCGGCATCGAAAAGCATTTGCTGATAGTCGTAGGTTCTGTGGGCAGAGATTACCCAAAGATTAACTCCGTCCTCCGCCGCAGCCTCGCACATATCCTCAAGATGACCGATTGCTCTCGCGTCGAAATATTTACCTTCACCGAAGCGGGAGTCCAAAAGCTCAAGGCCGGTAGTATAATCGGTGGTCAGGGTGTTCCAGGGGTTAACAAGGGTCATTTCCCAACCGCTGCCGCTATTGTTGCTTCTACCCGAGGACTCGATGCCTGTTGGGTTATTTATGGTAGAGGGCTTTACGGTATTACCCGCCTCGTCAACCTCGGGTTCTTCTGCTTCGGATTCAGTTTCCTCTGACTCGGTATCGGATTCGGGTGGAGTTTCTTCGGATTCAACTTCTTCACTTACAGTTTCCTCACTTGAAACAACCTCAGAAGCTATGCTCTCCGTTTCTTCCGCACTTTCGAAATCCTGCGATTCGGAATCGACGAATACAGAAACATTATCAAACAATCCGAGCCCTCCGTTATCAGTGACGGAGGATGTGTCGGCGATATCCTGAGAGGGAACTTCCGATGAAACATCTGAAGAAGTATCCTTTTCAAGACAACCGCACAAACCCACAAGAAGCGTCAAAGAAAGAATTAAAGCTGAAATTCTTTTCATCATTAACTCTCCTTAAATAACTCTTACCTTGATTACTCCGTCAATCTTGGTTATTTCCTCGGCAATAGCATCACTGCGGTCGGATTTAATATCCAGCATTGTGTATGCATAGTCCTTCTTGGACTTGTTGAGCATATTCTCAATATTTACATTTTCTGCAGTGGTGAGCGAGGTTATACTATTAAGTATATTCGGAATATTCTTGTGTATTACACAAATTCTGACGTCACCCGAACGGGGCATAACAACGTTGGGCATATTTACAGAATTGGTGATGTTACCGTTTTCGATGTAGTCGATAAGCTCATCGGCTGCCATTGTGGCACAGTTTTCCTCTGATTCGGGGGTTGAAGCACCAAGGTGAGGAATAGCAATAACGCCGTTTGCACCAATAATATCATCGTTGGGGAAGTCGGTTACATAGGCAGAAACCTTGCCGCTGTCCAAAGCTTCGAGAATGTCAGCGCTCTGCACCAAATCTCCGCGGGAGAAGTTGAGAATGCGAACTCCGTCCTTCATCTTTGCGATGGTTTCCTTGGTAATATAGCCACGGGTTTCATCGTTAAGAGGTACGTGGATGGAGATGTAGTCACAGTTTTCATATATGGTGTTGATATCGGTGGCGTGAACTGCATGGTGGGTAAGGTTCCAGGCAGAATTAACCGAAAGGTATGGATCGTAGCCGTATACCTTCATACCCAGGTGGTTAGCAACGTTTGCAACCATACCGCCGATTGCACCAAGACCGATAATACCAAGGGACTTGCCGCGGATTTCGGGACCTGCAAAGGCACTCTTACCTTTTTCAACAAGCTTGCCAACCTCTGCACCCTGACCCTTAAGGGCCTTTGCCCACTCGATAGCGGGAATTACACGACGGGAGCACATAAGGATGCCTGCGATAACAAGCTCCTTAACTGCGTTAGCATTGGCACCGGGGGTGTTAAATACCACGATGCCGCTTTCGGAGCAACGGTCTATCGGAATGTTGTTGGTACCTGCACCTGCTCTGGCAATAGCCTTTAAGGTTGCGGGAAACTCAACATCGTGCAAAGCAGCGGAACGAACGATAGCGCCGTCTGCGTTTTCAACATCTTCACCGCAAACATATTTTGCAGCGTCGAACTTCCCAAGTCCGATGGGAGAAATTTTATTGTAAGTTTTAATGTTATACATATCTGTTACCTCACTGATTATGCGTTTTCTTCTTCAAATTTCTTCATAAATTCAACTAACTTTTCTACACCCTCAATAGGCATTGCATTGTAGATAGATGCACGCATACCGCCAACGCTTCTGTGACCCTTAAGGTTTACAAAGCCTGCTTTCTTGGATTCAGCAACGAACTTAGCGTCTAATTCATCATTACCTGTAACGAAGGGTACGTTCATAAGTGAACGGTCTTCGGGAACAACTGTACCCTTGAACATTTTGCTGTTGTCAAGGAAATCATAAAGAATTGCAGCTTTCTTGCGGTTTCTTTCTGCCATTGCTTCAAGACCACCAAGAGATTTAATCCATTCAAGAACAAGCTTGCAGATATAAATTGTGTAGCAAGGGG
>JAZNQM010000176.1:0-1956 GCA_045590175.1 Acutalibacteraceae bacterium
CATACCGTCGTAGGTAGAGGTGCCCCTGCCGATTTCATCAAGTATCAAAAGGCTGCGGTCGGTGGCATTTTTAAGAATATAAGCAACCTCGCTCATTTCCACCATAAAGGTTGACTGCCCTGCCGAAAGGTCGTCGGAAGCACCGACTCTTGTGTATACCGCATCGCAAATGCTGATGTCAGCGTTTGTGGCGGGCACGAAGGAACCGATCTGTGCCATAATGGTGATTAAGGCAACCTGTCGCATATAGGTAGATTTACCCGCCATATTAGGTCCTGTGATAATGGCACAGCGATTGTCACCCAAATCCAGTGCGGTATCGTTAGGCACGAATGGGGTGCGGCTGATAAGCTCCACAACGGGGTGTCTGCCATCGCCGATAGCAAGCTTACCGCTTGTGTTAAGCCGCGGACGGTTGTAGTTGTTTCTTACCGCCACCTCACTGAGGGAACAAATTGCATCAAGCCTTGCCACAGCATCGGCGGTTTTCATTATTCTCACTCGCTCATTGGCTACGCGACTGCGTAGAGCGTCGAATATTTCATATTCAAGACGGTTGACCTGCTCGCGGGCACCAAGCACTCGGCTTTCAAGAGTCTTCAGCTCGTCGGTGATATATCTTTCGCAGTTGGTCAGGGTCTGCTTGCGGATGTAGTGCTCAGGCACTTCACCCTTAAAGCTGTTGGGCACTTCGATATAGTAGCCAAAAACCTTGTTGTAACGAACCTTAAGGGACTTAATGCCTGTGTTTTCACGCTCGGCAGTTTCAACCCTGATGATGATATTTTTGCCGTCGCTGAGGTCGAGGCGAAGCTCGTCCACCTCTTTAGAGAAGCCCTCGCGGATTATTCCACCCTCACGCACCAAAGCGGCAGGCTCGTCAGCAATGGTTTTTTCTATTTCATCGGCAATGTCGGTGAGCAAGTCAATGTCGCCGAGGATCGCCTTTAAGAGTTTGGTTTCGCAACCTGTCAGCTGGCTGTGGATAAGGGGCAGCTGACGGATGGTTTCTTTTAAAGTGTTGAGCTCGCGGGCACCTGCAGTGCCGTAGATAACGCGGGACATAAGTCTTTCAAAGTCCTTTATGCCGCCCATCGCCTCTCGGATTTCGCCACGGATAACGGGAGAATTATAAAGCTCCTCAACCGCGTTAAGCCTTGAGTTGATGTCGTTCATACTCATAAGCGGTTGCTCCACCATACCGCGGAGACGACGTTTACCCATTGCGGTTTTGGTTTTGTCAAGCACCCACAAAAGCGAGCCGCGTTTATCTCCGCCTCGCATAGTTTCGCAAAGCTCTAAGTTCCTCATTGCACTGATATCCAGCCTCATATACTGAGAGTCGGAGTAAAAGTCAATGTTGGAAATTGTGTCTAATCCGGTTTTACGGGTTTCGTAGAGATAGTAAAGGGTTGCACCCAAAGCCACAGTAGCAGGGGCTTCCTCACCCAATCCCAATTCCTCAAGGCTTACTACCCCAAAATGGTCAAGTATACAGTTTTTGAGAGTGGGATAATGGAAGGCGTCACGGCTTCTTTCGGTAAGGCGGCAGTTGATTCGGGTTTCCAAAAACTCCAGCACCTCGGAATGGGTCTTAAAGCTTCCGTCTATAAGCATTTCGCGGGGCATAAATCTGCCCAACTCACCGATAAGCCTTTGGTCGGTTTCGTCGCCTGAAAGCTCGGTCAGGTGCAGAAGTCCCGTTGAGGCATCCACAAAACAGACACCGCATCTTCCCTCGTTATAGAAAACGGCAGAAAGATAGTTATTGCGGGACTCGTCGAGCATACTGTCCTCGATAACCGTACCCGGTGTGACAATATTAACCACCTCGCGACGCACCAAGCCCTTTGCCTTTGCAGGGTCCTCGGTCTGCTCGCAGATTGCAACACGGTAGCCCTTTGATATAAGACGGCTTATATACGCCTCGCAGCTATGGTAAGGCACACCGCACAT
>JAZNQM010000177.1:0-13178 GCA_045590175.1 Acutalibacteraceae bacterium
GTGCGATACTTATCTCGGGTCTTATAATCTTCCCTCCCCTATCGGCAATGCGGATAACCAAAAGCTTCGGCGGTACCCTTATCGCTTCGGCTGTTATTTCGGTGGGTTGCTTTGTCCCCGCCTTGATTATCGCCTGTGCCTACGGACTGCAGACAGGCCCCGCCGTGATAGTGATGAACATTCTGGTCTACGGTATACTGACCTTTGTTTCAAAAATAAGAAGATCATAAACTGTGGTTTTATCACATTAACAAATAGGAGTATACTAATATGAAAAAAATTAAATTCTCTTACATTATTTTGACCATAAGTCTTTGTGCTGTTGTGCTTCTGTCCTTGCATATCTATAAACAACGCGGATATAAGCAAAGCATAGATAATTTATTCGGCAAGGATAACTACATAGTAGAAGCTACCAAAAATGATGATGCCTACACCAAAATTTACACGCTGGACAACAAAGAAGTAGATGGTTTCAAGGTGTTTGAAAACTATATGGAAAGCAAAGGCTACTATCACTGTCCTGACGAACAAGCGGGTATGATCTACACCTTCCGCAACAAAGACGGTAAACGAATAAGCTGTGATTCAGACAACGTTCACAGAGGATATATAGAATGGTATATTTGTTGGAACGGTTAAAAGCTTCCTATCCTTCTCCACTTCTCAATCACAATTTTATATAAAATAATCAACAACCCTTCCCTTTTCAATGTGAAAAGTGGAGGGGTTGTTTTTTGCGGTTTTGTGTCGTGTTACGAGTAAATATAGTTACAATTTTGTAACTGTTGCAGTGTTTAATGCAACTTTTTGGTTCTGCATCGGGGGATATTTGGACCGAGTATCAAACGAAAGTAACCGAGGTGACAGACGTTTTATCTGTCCCCCGTAAAAAGAAAGGCAAGGTGATAAATCACGAACAACAAATCAAAACGGGGCTCCAGAGAGGAGCTTTTCTGTCTCTATTCGGCGGTGAACTTTACCCCGAAAGAGGCGGCGGCTCGGGCGGGGTTTATGAACCCCGAAAAAACCGGACTAAAGCTGCTTGCCAAAGAAGGGGTTCGGGAACGCATTGAGGAGTTGTCGGGACCTAAAGTCCGTTTAAGAGAGGTGGAGGCGGGGCTCAGACGTCTTGCCTTTGGCGACCTTTCGGATGTAATTCGGCTCATAACCGCCGAAAAGGTGTCCGACCTAGAGCCCGAGAAAATGGACCTGCTGCTTATTTCGGAGCTGAAATATTCCAAAAACGGGGTGGAGGTCAAGCTCTTCGACCGAATGAAGGCGATGTTAAAGCTTGCAGAGTTGGCGGAGCTTGCCGCCGAAAGTGGCGAGGAGGGCTTTTTTGAAGCCTTGGAGAAAAGTGCAAACAGGCTGGAGCGTGACCCCGAATGAAGTTCAAAAGCTTTTCGAGGAAACAGCTCTCCACACTTACCTGGTGGTGTCCCTCCTCCCCTCACCGAAATCGGGATGCCATAATCTGCGACGGAGCGGTGCGTAGCGGCAAGACCCTTTGTATGTTTCTGTCCTTTGTGTTCTGGGGAATTTCCGCCTTCCCCGAAGGACACTTTGCGGTCTGCGGCAAAACCGTCACCTCCCTTCGCCGCAACATTATATCCCCTATGCTCCCCATACTTAAGGATTTAGGATTCAGTTGCAATATCGTGTCCAGTCGCGGTCAGATTGAAATTTCCCGAAACCGCCGAAAAATCACCCTTTGGATGTTTGGCGGCAGGGACGAATCCTCCGCTTCGCTGATTCAGGGTATGACCCTTTGCGGGGTGCTTCTTGACGAGGTGGCACTGATGCCCCGTTCCTTTGTGGAGCAGGCATTGGCACGTTGCTCGGTGGAGGGCTCAAAGTTCTGGTTCAACTGCAACCCCGACAACCCTCAGCATTGGTTCTACAAGGAATGGATAAAGAAAAGTCGGGAGAAAAACGCCTACTATCTTCACTTCACAATGAGGGACAACCCCTCCCTTTCCCCAAAAATGATTTCCCGCTACGAACGGCTTTACAGCGGTGCTTTCTACGACCGCTACGTCAAGGGGCTTTGGGTGGCAAATCAGGGCTTGGTTTACCCCTCCTTCAAGGAGGCGGATTGCTGCGACGTTCCCGAGGGAATCACGGGATACTGCGTGTCCTGCGACTACGGTACCGTCAACCCCTGCTCCTTCGGGCTTTGGGGCTACAAGGATGGGATATGGTATCGGGTGCGGGAATATTACTACGACTCAAAGCGGCAGGGCGAACAGCTCACCGACCGAGAATACTACGAAGCCCTGCTCCGGCTCTGCGACGGCAAAAGGATTGACACGGTTGTATGCGACCCATCAGCCGCCTCCTTTATAACCCTTATCCGTCGCGAAGGAAAATTCCGCGTTATCCCTGCTAAAAACGACGTTATCGACGGCATCCGCAGGGTGTCGGATGCCCTGGGCTCGGGCAAAATCAAAATCTGCAAGGGCTGTGACGATATAGTCAGAGAGTTCGGGCTTTACCGTTGGGACGAGGGAAGCCTTAAGGACTGCCCAAAAAAGGAAAACGACCACGCCATGGACGATATGCGTTACTTTGTCTCCACCGTTGTATCGGTTGGAAGTGTGGGACGGATAGCAGGTTCGGTATCAAGAGAAAGGATATGACTTAAAAACTATGAAACGAAAAAAGGAATCAACCGAAAAAAGACCGCCTAAAGCGGTGTCGGTACAGACCGCAAGAAGCAAAGGGCAACCCTTTTCTCAGCTTGAACGGTATGTACCCTTAGCCTCCCCCGAGTTGGAGCTCTACGACTCTATGAGGGAAGCAATACCCATTATAGACGCCGCCATAAACAAGCTTGTAAGACTGATAGGAAGCTTCAAAATTTCCTGCAGCAATGCGGCGGCGAAGCGTATGCTGGAGAATTTTCTCGCTGATGTACAGGTAGGCTACAGCAGTGCAGGAATTAATGCTTTTATCAATGCCTACCTGGACCGACTTCTCACCTGGGGAACAGCGGTAGCAGAGATAGTACCGTATAGAAACGGCGAAATTGCGGCACTTTGGTGCACCAACAACAAGAATATTGAGCTGCTGACCGACTACGACCCACTGACGGTCACTGTATGCACAAGGGATGGCGGAACACTTGTGCCTATCAGCAATCAGGAGAGAATTCTCCTCAGTGCCTTAAATCCTATGCCCGAATCGGCAAAGGGCACATCAATCCTGAAAGGTTTGCCCTTTGTCAGCTCCATTTTGCTGAAAATCTTCAACTCCATCGGCACAAACTGGGAGCGTGCAGGAAACATCCGCTATGCCGTTACCTACAAGCCCTCGGGCTCGGTGCTGGAAAACACCCTTTCTTCCGATACAGTGTCGGAGATTTCCGAGGAGTGGTCCCGCGCTATGAGCTCCACCGAAGGGGTCAAGGACTTTGTGGCGGTGGGCGACGTAAACGTGCGGGTAATCGGTGCCGACAATCAGATTCTCGACTCCGAGGTGCCGGTCCGTCAGCTGCTTGAGGAGATTATTTCAAAGTTAGGTATCCCTCCCTTTATGCTCGGTCTTTCCTGGTCCACCACCGAGCGAATGTCCAAACAGCAGGCGGATATTCTCACAAGCGAGCTTGAAAGCTACCGCGCTCTGTTAAACCCCATCATCCGAAGAATTTGTATCTGGCAGCTTCGTGCCTGCGGATACAGCTGTGACTTCTCCATTCGCTGGGATGACATCAACCTTCAGGATGAATTAGAGGGAGCCAAGGCAGCTCTTATTCGTTCACAAACCCAAAACAAAAACGAGGAAAGGATATGATTTTTTGCAAAAGGGATTTTTAGGCGAAGTCTCCGTATCTGCGGAAGATTTAGAATTAATCAACAAATATTCCCGAAAAACGCTCACTGCCGAGGACGTGTACGTATTCTCGGTGGTGCTTTGTGACAACGATGTTGACCGTGACTTTGAGCAGTTCACCCCCGAAACCCTCAAGGCATTTGAAACTATGTTCGTTGGCAAAACGGGAATTATGGACCATTCAATGCGAAGTGACAATCAGATTGCCCGCACCTACCACTGCGAGGTTCAGCAGACAGGTGAGCTCAACTCCATCGGTGAGCCCTACCATCGGCTCACTGCAAAGGCTTATATGCCCCGCACCTCCAAAACCCAAGAGTTAATCGAAAGGCTTGAAGCCGGTATTTTGAAGGAGGTTAGCGTGGGGTGTTCGGTAGCTCGGGAGATTTGCTCCATCTGCGGTGCAGACCGAAGGCGTGAGCACTGCGGTCACAAAAAGGGCGAGTACTATTCCGACGGAATTAAAAATATTCAATGCCATGCCCGTCTGGAAGAGCCCTCCGATGCCTACGAATGGTCCTTTGTAGCAGTACCTGCCCAAAGACGGGCGGGTGTAATCAAGTCCTATCGGGACAATAAGGAAGGAATGGAAAATTTGACCGCTAAAGAAATTATCAAGGGCTTCGGCGAAAATGAAGTAACCCTTTCTGCCGCCGAGGTTAAAACAATCAAGCAGGAATTTGAGGCTCTCGAGGCCACTGCCACGGGCTACCTTGAGGAGCTGAGAGCAAAGGCCTTGTCGGGCTGTGCAAAGCTTCTCCCCCAGCTTAACGGCGAGGTACTCGATGCTATTTTAGAGGGTATGTCACCCTCCCAGCTAAAGGCCTTCGGCGAGGCACTTATGAAAAGCTCGCCCCTGCCCCCTCAGCTTATCGGCAAGTCCACAAGCGAGGAAACTGAAAACCACGAATTTGTGATTTAAGTTGTTCTTCAAGAAACACAAAAATTATCATTAATCAGAGATGGCGGGCTTGAAGTCCACCACCCTAAAAGAAAGGAACATATAAACTATGATTAGCAATAAAGGCTTTAACGAAGGAATTATCACTCTTTACGTTGACGACTCCGCCACTGTTGGCACACCCGTCAGCATCACCGAATCCAACACCTGTGCCCCCGCCGCCGCGGGAGATAAGTTCGCAGGCTTTCTTGTGAACTCCCGTGCAGGGGTTGGTGCCGTGCAGGTTAAGGGCTATGCCAACGTTCCCTACAGCGGCACAGATTTGCAGCTCGGTATGACCGAAATCGCAGCCGACGGAAACGGCAAAATCAAGATGGCAACAGGCGGCAGAAGTGTTATGGTTATCGGCGTAAACACTTCCGACAAAACCGCAGAAATTTTAATGTAATCTAAGGAGGAATACACAATGAGTTACGAAAATCTTAAACTTGAAAAGGGTATGTATGCCGTACCCGGAAAAACCTTTACACAGGTGTTGGAGTCTATGGACCCCAACGAAAACTACAAAGGCACCTCTCTCGAGGGTCTTGATGCCTTCAACCGTCAGCTCAAGAGATTCAACATCCGAGTAAACGGTACCGCATCCGACCCCGTTCAGAAGTTCTTCCAGACCTCCGATTCTGCCGCTTTGTTCCCCGAGTACGTAAGCCGTGCAGTAAAGTTAGGTATGGAGGAGGCAGACTGCCTTAAGGATATTGTGGCAACCGTCACAAACATCGACAGCCTTGACTACCGCAGCATCACCTCTCAGCCCACCGACGAGGAAAAGGAGCTTAAGGACGTTGCCGAGGGTGCCATCATCCCCGAAACCAACATCCGCACCAATGAAAACCTTGTTAAACTCAACAAGCGTGGCAGAATGCTGGTGGCTTCCTATGAGGCTTTACGCTTCCAGCGTCTTGACCTTTTCACCGTTACCTTAAAGCAGATTGGCGCTTACATCGCCCGTCAGCAGATGAAGGATGCCATCGCAACCCTCAAAGACGGTGACGGTAACAACAATGCCGCCGAGGTGCTTGCCGCCGCAGAGAAGGGTCAGCTTTCCTACACCGACCTGCTGAAGCTTTACACAAGCCTTGACCCCTATGCCCTCAACACCATCGTCACCACCCCCGACATTATGGTTAAGCTTCTGACAATGGAGGAGTTCAAGAATCCCCTTTCGGGCATCAACTTCCAGGGCACAGGCAACGTTGGTACTCCCCTTGGTGCAAAGTTTATCCGCTCTGCCGCTGTAGGCGAAGGCAACATTATTGGTCTTGACAAAAACTGTGCACTCGAAATGGTGGTTGCCGGTGACGTTTCGGTTGACTACGATAAGCTTATCGACCGTCAGTTAGAGCGTGCCGCCATCACCACCACCTCAGGCTTTGCAAAAATCTTCACCGATGCTTCCAAGGTTCTGAGTCTCAACTAAGCTCGTCACCATCGGGCAAAATTATACACCTCGGGAAACCGAGGTGTATAGCTTCAAAAGAAAGTGAGGATTAATATGCAAAACAATATTCAATCTCAGAATACTCTTAACTGGTTCAGAGAGCTATCCCACGTAACCGATGCAGATACTTCACTGAATTTTTGCCTTCCTGCCATAAATTCTATTCAACAAAAGGTGAGAAACGACAACATCATCGTGGACGAGGTTCCCGAGCTTTATTTTGCGGCGGCGGTGCTTGCCTATTACAGATTCTCTCTCACCGACGAATTTTCCAATTATTCCAGCTTTAAGGCGGGGGACGTCCGACTTAATATGGAGCCTCAAAAACGCAAGGCATCTATTATCGAGCTGCTTAATCTTTCCCTTTCCGACGCTTCGCCCTACCTTAAAACGGGTGTAAAATTCAAAAGCATCGGCTAAAAGGAGGGGCAAAAATGGATATAGAAAAACAGGTTACCGCCCTGCTTCAGCACTGCGGCACTCCCTTCAGCGTTACAACCGCCGGCAAGGTTATCAGTTCCTACGCTATGATTCAGCCGCTACGTTATAAAAGCAAGCTTTACGTGGAGCTTCAGCCCTCCGAGGTAGGCAGAATAGACGACGGTTGTTTCCTTTATTTAGGACCTGCAAGCGTTGTGTTCTCCGCAGACGACAGGCTGAACTTTTCCGATAAGAAGTTCGTTGTTGAGCGTTTTGAAAATGTTTACCTTTTCGGCAAGCCTATCTACAACTGGGCTGTGCTCCGTCCCTGTGTTACAAGTGAGGTGTAGCTTATGTTTAACAGTATAACAGGCATCACCAACCACATTATAAGCCATCTAAAAACCAAATGTAAATCCATAAAAACTGTGGAAGCATTCCCGGTTCCACTGACCGAATTTCCCATAGAACAACCTACCGTTTCGGTGGGTCTCCAATCGGCTGAAATTCACTACGGAGAAGGGGTTTACGAGGGAAACGATGAAAACGGAAATAGCTATTACGGAGCAAAGGCAGGCTGTGTCTATTCTCTTAAAATCTGTGTTGCAAAAAACAAATCGGGGCTTGATTGCTACAAAGCCTTCGACACTGTTGCCGATGCCTGCCTCGATATAGCAGAGCTTAACATAATCAAGGTTTATTTAGGTGGTATAACCTACGACCGCTCTATGGGAGCTCTCGTGCTATCGGCAGGAATAGAACTCACGGCAAAATTAGAAACTGTTATTAAGAAGGGATGAAGCAAATGGACTTTTCAAAGCATACCGACAAATTTTCTGTTCAGGTGAATAAAATTCCTTTGGGGCAGGTTACTTACTACCGCGCAACAAGAGGAACCTGGGTAAGTGCCAGCACTCGCTATTACACGGTGGAAATCAAACGCAGAATACCAAACAATCCCGAAAGGGAGCTGTTTAACTTCCACACCCACGATAATTTCAACGTAACCTTTATCAGAGCCGCTTCGAGAATTACCTATGTCGACTGTGTGGTGGAAAAGGTTGTGGAGGAAATCGGCGACGACAGACTCATATACGAGACCGTAACCTTAGCTGCTTTAGAAAGAATTGTAACCGACCCCAACGAAGACAATCCATACGAAGAGCTTGAATAAAAATCAGCACACAGTCTGTGAAAAATCGATTTTCTAAACGACTCCCTCGCAACACACGGCAAAATCGCTATATAAACCAAAAAGTCCGACACAGCTTGACTGCCGTGTCGGACTATTTTATTTCATCTATCATTGGTATCACCATTTTAGTTTATTTTGACCGGTGCATTACGTTACAAATCATTTGAATCACAACATTTCATCATTTCTTATCTATTCAAAAAGCCGAATCAAGCTTGTGTTTTTTTAACGATTCAAATTAGTTGGACGTTTCTCCATTCCACATTGTAATCACCTTTTTCGTTAATTCATTATGAAGTCAAACTAACTAAATTTTGGGACTCACCTATTTCTTATAAATTTGTTTTACGAGATCAAACTGAACTGTACTTTGGACTCACCCCTTTGCGTTTATTTTTGATAATTTTCAGGTGGATCTAATCTGTTCATTGGTCCTGTTTCCTTTCTTTTTGTTGTCTTTATTATAGCCGATAATAAAGCCTTTGTCTATTGGCAAATTGCACGAAAATCAAGCCGAAATTTCTACTACCACCTTTGAGGGGTTTTGTGGTATAATAAATATGTTGGCGATGTGAAATTAGAATTTTGGTGAAATATATGAAAGGTAAAGGTATATTCCGATCGGCGCTTTATAGGCTGCTCACTCCTCTGCGGCTTCTTGCGGAGAGTATGGATAACCACCGCCTCACCCGGCATATACTTTTTAAAATTCTGACTCCTTTTATCGTTTTAGGGATTTGTTTGTTAATTTTGAAATCCTGCTTGAGGTGATTCTCTTGAAAAACAAAAGGAAAATCGAAAGGAAGAAAAGCCCCACAAAGGAAGCCTTCCGCAACCTGCACTTTCATTTGACCCGATTCAGTTGCTGGTGTAGTCGTCCTCGATTTTCAACGCCTCTTTGGCAAGTTTTACTGTTTGCTTTGCTTGGCATGGTGGCTTATCTGATTTTTGCACTTATCGCTCTTGCTTTCGGTATAATCTGAATATTTTAAAAAGCATTTGGTCGGCTGAACCTATCAGCTGCCAAATGCTTTGTTTTTTATAGTCCGTTCGCGTTTGGAGAACACCGAACTTCTTCACTATTATCTATTACTTCTTACTTGCAATAAAGCTTCGCATCAGCGTAGCTTTATTACCTCAAACCCTGCGGCACGGATAAGTCGATTATACACCGCAAGTCCAACACCCGTAAGCTTTGGAGAATGGGCGTAGGCGATTTTTGCTCCCCTGTCGTCCAGCTCTCTTAAAGCTGAGAAAAGCCCTGCCGCCTGGGTTTCATCGGCGACTTCACTGCCATATTCCACAAAGGGAACCCGCAGTCCTTTTGTATCCTCGCTGAAGCAAAGGGCAAACACACCCTCCCCTTCGCGGACATTCACATACTTAATATAATCTTCGGTTGAGCCCTCAAGCAGCACAACCTTTGTGGCGGGGGCATAGTGCTTATATTTCATACCCGGACTTGCAACAGGCTTGCCCTCCTCGGGCTGGGCGGTAACCGCCTTGTCGACGGTGATTTCACCCAAAACCGCCTCTAACATCTCCACGGTAACTGCACCGGGACGGAGAAGCCTTGGCGGATTTTCGCAAAGGGAGATAACGGTGGATTCAAGACCTACCTCGCTGTCCCCCGAAATAACTATGGCATCTACCCTGCCCTCCAGGTCGCGGACACAGTGCTCCGCCGTGGTGGGGCTGGGGGAACCCGAAAGGTTGGCACTTGGGGCGGCAAGAGGGGTTTTCGCCGCTGCAATTATCGCCCTTGCAACGGGATTTTTAGGGAACCTTACCGCAACGGTGGAGAGCCCTGCCGAGATTTCGGAGGGTACCTTGTCACTCTTGGGCAAAACCATAGTGAGGGGGCCGGGCCAATACCTTTCTGCTAACCTTTCAGCCGCTTCGGGTATGTGGGAGCAAAGGTCGGAAAGCATTCCAATCTCGCTTATATGCACAATCAGAGGATTATCCTGAGGTCTGCCCTTGGCTTTGAAAATACCCCGCACCGCCTCCACATTGTAGGTGTCGGCAGCAAGACCGTAAACCGTTTCGGTGGGTATGGCAACAAGACCGCCGTTTCTTAAAATCTCGGCAGCCTTGCTTACACCTTCTGTATCCTTTCCGGTTTTGATTTCTATGTGCTGGGTTTTCATGATTTTCTCCGTATATACAAATCTATTCTTGAATTTTTTCTTCCAGTTTTCGTGCCACAGATGTAATCGCGTTAGCACAGACAAACGCTATGAAAATAAACACAAGATTTTTGCACAAAGTCGGTCTTGGCTCCCCTTGAGAGGGGACCTGCCGAGCGTATGCGAGGCTGAGGGGTAGATAGGTTAAACATCACCACAAAACCTTTATTTTAATATGACATTCCATATCGTCTTCTTGAAACGGTGTTTTATGCGAAAGGGCAGATTGTCTACCCCTCAGGCTTTTGCTCCGCAAAACCCAGCTCCCCTCTCAAGGGGCGCCGAGAATTGGTTTGTGCAAAACACCGCAAAGTGAGCCTGAAAGTAGTTACTGCAAAAAGCAAATACTGTCTACAAGGCAACAGTTCTGTTTTTCTTTATTGTCTTAGTTGCTTTCCGACTTCAGCATTTCGGTGCGGTAGTAGGTGATGATGGAGTCGATGATTTCGTCCATATCGCCGTTCAGCACCTGCTCTAATTTATAAAGAGTGAGACCGATTCTATGATCGGTGACTCTGCCCTGGGGGTAGTTGTAGGTGCGGATACGCTCACTTCGGTCGCCTGTGCCAACCTGACTCTTTCGGTCGCTGGCAATAGCGTCGGTCTGTTCCCGGAGCTTTTCCTCATAAAGCCTTGAACGAAGTACCTTCAAAGCCTTGTCCTTATTCTTGAACTGGCTTCGCTCGTCCTGACATTCAACAACAGTGCCTGTGGGGATGTGGGTTATACGAATTGCCGAGCTTGTTTTATTGATATGCTGACCACCCGCACCGCTGGAACGGAAGGTGTCAATTTTAAGGTCGTTGGGGTCAAGCTCAAACTCAACCTCCTCAGCCTCGGGAAGCACCGCAACGGTAACGGTGGAGGTATGAATTCTGCCGCCCGATTCGGTTTCGGGAACGCGCTGAACTCTATGCACACCGCTTTCATATTTAAGGCGGGAATAGGCTCCGTCGCCCTCTATCATAAAGCTGACTTCCTTATAGCCGCCAAGCTCGGTTTCGTTGGCATTGACGATTTCTATGTTCCAGCGACGGGCTTCGGCATACATTGTGTACATTCTTGTCAGCACCCCTGCAAAAAGGGCTGCCTCCTCCCCGCCTGCACCACCGCGGATTTCAACGATAACGTTTTTATCGTCATTAGGGTCGCGGGGAAGCAGGAGAATTTTAAGCTCCGCGTCGGTGGATTCGATTCTCGCCTTGGCATCCTGCAGGGCTTCCTTAACCATTTCCTCGTCCTCGCGGTCCATACCGCCTTCCGACAGCATTGCAAGAGCCTCACGCTCGTCATCGAGAGCGGTTTTATGCTCCTTGATTTTTTCGATTATAGGCTCAAGACTGCTAAATTCCTTCATAAGGTCGCGATACAAATCCTGATTGCCTATTACGGTGGGGTCGTTGAGGTTGTTGGAAATCTCCTCAAAACGCTCCTCAATTATCTTCAGTTTATCCAGCATTAATCTATCTTCCTTCCTGATGTGTCGATGGACTTGATGTGTTTTTCAATTTTAGAGCGGGGGCTCATCAGCTCGTGCCCGCATTTTTCGCATTTGATTCTGAAATCCATTCCAACCCTTAAAACGCCAAACTGATTACATCCGCAGGGGTGGGGCTTTTTCATTGTCAGCTTATCTCCTACCTGTACGTCCACACTTGTCACACCTTTCTCGATTGCTTTATAATGCACTTCCATAAACGCTATTATACAATATTACGCGGGATATATCAACGAAATTTTTCGGTTTCACACCTCATCCGTCCCTTCTTTAGTGCTTTTACACAAAAAAACTTTATGCTTTTTTGCAAAATTCTTAAAAAAAAATATAGCATTTTTCTTTTTCTTTTGTTATAATAAGTTGGATACTCCTGTAAGCGGTGAAAAAGATGTGTCCGCTTAAGAGTGTTTGCAGCATAGTCTGCCACAAGAATTGTAAATTTTTTTAGGAGGTTGATTCACATGAGTCACAAGTTTGTTTACCTCTTCTCAGAGGGCGACGCTACCATGCGTGAGCTTCTCGGCGGTAAGGGTGCTAACCTTGCAGAAATGACCAAGATTGGTCTTCCTGTTCCCCAGGGTTTCACCGTTTCTACCGAAGCTTGCACACAGTACTATGAGGACGGCAGAAAGATTAATGCCGACATCCAGGCACAGATTATGGAGCACATCGACAAAATGGAAGGCATCACCGGTATGAAGTTCGGTGACAAGGAGAATCCTCTCTTGGTTTCTGTTCGTTCAGGTGCCCGTGCATCTATGCCCGGTATGATGGACACCATTCTTAACCTCGGTCTTAACGAAGAGGTTGTTGAAGTTATGGCAGCTAAGTCCGGCAATGCTCGTTGGGCTTGGGACTGCTACAGAAGATTTATCCAGATGTATTCCGACGTTGTTATGGAAGTTGGTAAGAAATACTTCGAAGAGCTTATCGACAAGATGAAGGAAGAAAAGGGTGTTACTCAGGACGTTGAGCTTACCGCTGACGATCTTAAGACCCTCGCCGGCCAGTTCAAGGCTGAATATAAAGCCAAGATCGGCAAGGACTTCCCCTCCGATCCCAAAGAACAGCTCATGGGTGCAGTTGAAGCTGTTTTCCGTTCTTGGGACAACCCCCGTGCAAACGTTTACCGTCGTGACAACGATATTCCTTATTCTTGGGGTACCGCTGTTAACGTTCAGATGATGGCTTTCGGTAACATGGGTGACGATTGCGGTACTGGTGTTGCCTTTACCCGTGACCCCGCTACCGGTGAAAAGGGCCTTATGGGTGAGTTCCTTGTAAACGCTCAGGGTGAGGACGTTGTTGCAGGCGTTCGTACTCCTATGCCCATCGCTGAAATGGCTGAAAAGTTCCCCGAGGCTTTCGAAGAGTTCAACAAGGTTTGTGCTATCCTCGAAGACCACTACCGCGATATGCAGGATATGGAGTTCACCGTTGAGCATGGTAAGCTTTATATGCTTCAGACTCGTAACGGTAAGCGTACAGCTAAGGCTGCTCTTAAAATCGCTTGTGACCTCGTTGAAGAAAAGATGATCGACGAGAAGCAGGCTGTTGCTATGATCGACCCCAGAAACCTCGATACCCTTCTCCATCCTCAGTTTGATGCTAAGGCTATCAAGTCTGCTGTTCCTGCAGGTAAG
>JAZNQM010000178.1:0-23445 GCA_045590175.1 Acutalibacteraceae bacterium
AAAATAGAAAATGGTTGAGAAGCCACAGCGGTTTGCAATTTGCGAAATAGAGTCGTTGGTGCTTTCCAGCAGCTTCTTGGCAATGTGCAGTCTGTTGTTAAGCATATATTGCTTGGGAGAAATTCCGTAATGGTTTTTGAAAAGCTTTCTGAAATGCACTTCAGAAAAGCCTGCCGCCTCCGCGATATCGGCAATAGTGAGATCGGGATTTGAAATATTAGAGTCAATATATTCTGTTATTCGCCAGGTGGAGCTTTGCTCTTTGGATAATTTGGTGTTTTGTATCAGGTGAGCAATCATTGTGTAAAAGCTTGCCATCATTTGGGGGAATGCTGTAGCAGAGTTTGAAACGAATTGCCGTTGGATTTCGTTGTGGTCTGCCAAGAGAATTTCAGGGTTTTTAAGCTCGAAAACCTGGAATTCATTAACAACAAAGTTTTGATTTGCGTAGAAATTGATTAGTGCCAACTGGGTGTTGTCTTCTAAGGAACAGTAGCTATAACTCGAATCGGCAGGAATTAACACTGCGTGGTTCTTATCGCAGACGTAGGTATTGCCGTTGTGGTTGAATTGAAGACTACCCTCAACCCCAAAAATAATGCCGAATAAAGTTGGTGCTCTGATTATTTCGAAACACTGATTCTTTGGATATTCTGAAATTGATGCAAAAGTAAGTCTGGTTACATATAGCGAATTTAACAAATTCAAATCAAACATATTAAAATCACCCTCTTTTACTTCAGTATAACATTTTTTCGGAAAAATTCAATATATTTTTCAATATTCAATCGTTTATTTTAAATAAATTACATAAAATATAAGAAAAAACGACGGTGTTAATAGAAACTAACCGTCGTTTGAGCTGATATTAATAGATTTTTCGGAACCGTTCGCGGTATTCGTAGGGGGAGTATCCTGTTTTTTCTTTAAAAAGCTTAGAGAAGTAGTAGATTGAGGAGTAACCGCACTCGGTAGCGATGCCCGAAATAGATACGTTACCTGTTTCTAAAAGATTTTTAGCCATATCTAATCGCATATTTTGCAGATATTGCTTTGGTGAAATGCCGTAGCTATCCTTAAAAAGCTTCCTGAAATGCACCTCCGAAAACCCCACTGCAGTTGACATATCCTTTACCGTCATTTCGCAGTTGCGGATGTTATCTCTTATATAATCCACCGCTGACCAGAGGGCAGGGTAAGAGTCAGCCGAACCGGTGTGCTTAACGATTCGGGCTAAGGTGTTGTAAAGAACGGACAGAATTTCAAGTCTGCAGTTGGGAAGGCTTAAGGATTCCAGCTTGGTCATAACCTCGTGGTCCTTGATGAATTTTTCAACATTCGGGATTTTAAGACTTAAAAATTCTTCCATTTCATATCCCGTGGCATTAAAATTGACTATAGTGAAAACACCCGGCTTGGTGCACTCCATAACATAGTCCTTACCCTGGGGGTAGAATATAACGTGATCTCTGTCTGACACAAATGTTTTCCCGTTGTGACGGTAAATCACTTCACCGTCGATTGCAAAGGACAGACCGTACAGTCCTTGCGGGCGGTGCATTTCTTCGATATAAGGCTCTTGAAAGGTGCGAGTATAAATCCAAAAATCAGTTATGGTTAAATCGCTGAGAAAATCATTATTTACCATAGCTGAACCTCCTTCAAGTAAATTTGGAACGAAGTGTGCTTTCTTGTTATCGGTGAACTGTTGATGAAAAAAACAAAGAAAATGTGTTTGAGTTAATTATAATATAAAACTAAAAAAATTCAATTACTATTTCAAATAAACATCATAAAAGTAAAAAAATAATCGATTTCTATATTGTTATATTTGTAGGTGTACATTAAAATATACTTTGGGAAAGGATGTTGTGATATGAAAACATTTTTAGGGTTTGGCCGCCCTGTGTTAACCACCATGCTTAAAGGAAAAAACAAAAGAGAATTAATCTCAGAAATAGATGCGGCTTTGCTTCAAGGCACCGATGCCTTCGGTCTGCAGATAGATGCGCTCCACCCAGCCGAGAGAACCCGCTCCGATTTTAAAGATTTATTCGATTCAATGGGCGATAAGCCCGCATACATAACCAACTATACAAGAGGCAACGTAAGCGAAAAGCCTCAGACCGACGAGGAGCTTATTGAAGAGATGTATCTGGCTCTCGACTGTGGTGCAACCCTCTTCGATTTAAGAGCAGACACCTTCGACCGTCAGCCGGACGAGTTCAGCACCGACGAGACGGCAATAGCCCGTCAGATTGAGGTGGCAAAAACCGTTCACTCAATGGGTAAAGAGGTTTTGATGTCTACCCATACCTTAAAGTACACCACCCCCGAAAGGGTTATGGAAATAATGAAGGCACAGGAAGCCCGCGGTGCAGATATCTGCAAACTGGTTACCAATGCCGACACCGACGAGGAGGAGTTTCAGGCATTTGAAAATCTTTTCGCTCTGAGCCGCCAATTGAAGGTGCCCTATCTATATTTAATCAACGGAAAAAAGAATCTTCGCCACCGCAGATTGTCGTCGGCTCTTGGAAACTATCTTTTCTTAACCACCATCGACGGTGTAGACGGTGTAACTCAGCCCACTTTAAGCGTCGCAAAAGCAATGCTTAAGGCAGTAGAAATAAAAGATTTACCCTAAGAGATTAAAGAAAGGTTGATAGAAATGGCAGAGAAAAAAGCTTTATTGGTAGGCGGAACAGGCGCTCTGGGCACCTATCTCATTCCCGCCCTTCTCAAAATGGATTTCAAGGTAGATGTTATCGGGCTTGAGGAGGTAATTTCCAACGACCCAAATCTTCGCTATATGAAGGTCAACGCTAAGGACGTGGATGTAATCACCGAAATCCTCAAAAACGAATACAACGTAGTTGTGGACTTTATGCTTTATTTTAGTCGTGAGGAGTTCAGCAGGTATTATAAGCTCTATCTTGACAACACCGACCACTATGTGTTCTTGTCAACCTACCGAATTTATGCCGAGAACTTTCCCATCACAGAGGAATCTCCAAGGCTTCTTGATGTTTCCACCGACCAAGCGTTCCTCAATTCCGGTGACTATTCCATATATAAAGCTCAAGAGGAGGATATGCTGAGAAATTCGGGATATTCAAATTGGACAATCCTCCGCCCTGCGATTACATATTCCAAAGCCCGTTTTCAGCTGACAATTTTAGAAATGCCCGTCATTATCTACAGAATGTTAAGAGGCAAAACCGTTGTTCTGCCTGAAAAGGCTTTAGATGTCCAGGGTACTTTGAGTTGGGCAGGCGACTTTGCTACAATGGTATCCCGCCTTATCCTTAATCCCCAGGCAATGAAGGAGACCTACACGGTTTCCACCTCAGAGCATCACACCTGGCGTGAGATGGCGGAAATCTATGGTGAAATAGGCGGACTAAAATATGTTGGCGTCGACACTGAGGATTTCCTTAATATCGTAAATCCGGGCAATATCCACACCCGACAGCAGCTTACCCACGACCGCTTCTTTAACCGTGTTGTTGATAACACCAAAATTCTTAACCACACTGGTATGAAGCAGTCCGAGCTTATGCCCGTAAAGCAGGGGCTTCGTATGGAATTCTTCGGGGTTCCCCGTTTGGGTAAATGGGAGGACTACGGTATGAACGCCCGTATGGATGAATATTTAGAAAAGCATAATATTAAATAGGAGATAAAAAATGAAAGCTGTACTTATAAACCCAGACAAATCCCTTCGTTGGGACAATGTGCCCGCCCCCGTAATCGGTGCCGAGGACGTGCTTGTAAAGGTTGAGGCTGCCGCACTTAACCGCGCTGACTTAATGCAAAGAGAGGGTAATTATCCTCCTCCCGAGGGCTGTCCCGATTGGATGGGACTTGAAATTGCAGGCACCATCGTAGAGATGGGTGAGGACGTTGCAAAGAAATCCGACTGGAAGGTTGGAGACAAGGTTTGCGCCCTTCTCGGCGGTGGCGGTTATGCCGAATATTGCTCCGTAAAATACGATATGCTTATGCCCGTTCCCGAAGGTTGCTCAATGGTTGAGGCGGCGGCAATCCCTGAAGCCTTTGCAACTGCATATCTTAACCTGTTTATCGAGGGTAATATCAAGGCAGGGGATACCCTTTTAATGAATGCAGGTGCCAGCGGTCTTGCCAGCGTTATTATTCCTATGGCAAAGGCATTCGGCATCAGGGTTATCACCACGGTTTTGTCGGATGAAATTGCCGAATCCATCAAGCATCTTAACGCCGATGTGGTTGTAAACACCTCTAAGGAGGATATTGCCGAAGTGCTGAAGCAACAGCTTGAAGAGGGTCATCCCGTTGATGTGGCTATTGACTGTCTCGGCGGTAACATTATGGGCAAGTGCCTGCACTACCTCTCCCACGGTGCCCGTTGGATTATGATTGCAACATTAGCGGGCGATCTGACCGAGATAGATATGCGCAATATTTACGTCAGAAATGTTCGTATAATCGGTAGCACCCTTCGTTCCCGCAAGCCCGAGGTTAAGGCTGAAATCTTAAGCCTTCTTGTCAAGAACGTTTGGGATAAGGTTTCAAGCGGTGAGGTTAAGCCTACAATTTATAAGGTTCTGCCCATAACCCAAGCCGAAGAAGCACACGCAATTCTTTACAGAGGCGAAAATGTAGGCAAGGTAGTCCTCACGGTAGACTAATTTGTATATTTTATTAGCTTTTTTAAGCCAACTGTTTTTGCGGTTGGCTTGCTTTTTTTGTTTAAGTATGATAAAATAAAATCGTATTAAACTATAAAAAGGTTTTTAAGGAGTTTACCATTATGAAAAAAACTATGAAAGCTTTTGCTTTGATTCTTTCGGTGATAATGCTTTTCGGCACCCTTTGGGTTGGCGCTGAGGGAGGCTACGGCGATGCCTACGGAAGCATTGAGGATTCTCTCGAGGACGTTATGCTTACTTCTAAAGAGTATCCCGTTCAAAAAGGCATAATCTATGCCTACCCGGGGATTACCGCATCTCAGCTTCTCTCCACCTTCGAAGATAACGGTGACGTTTCCGTTCTTTCAAACGGAGAGGCGGTTGATGGCAGTGCAACTATTTTTACAGGAGATACCGTTGCCTTAACGGTAGACGGTGCTGCAGTAGATACTGCCGCGGTTGCTGTGCTCGGAGACGTTGATTCTAACGGCACTTGCAGTGTTACCGACATAACAGCTGCAATCACCTCAATCGTAGCAGGAGCTTCCCTCGAGAAGGTTCACTTTTCTGCTGCTGACCTTAATAAGAGCAATACCCTAACAGTATCGGATGTGGTGAAAATGCGAAATCTTATTTTAAATTTGCCCGATTACGTTGGTCTTTCTCCCGCAACGGGTATGTATCCTACTTCCAAATATGTTGCGGCAGCATACGATGCTCCAATGTGGGCAGGCGATATAGTTTACCAGGAAAATGCCGTTGTTCAGAAGAATGCAAGTGGCAGCATCGACGATATTGGACTCCTTTATAAAATCGACGAAATCGTTGAAATTCGCAACTATGGACTCAATAAGGTTTACGAGGAAGGCAAGGACTATCAGCTCACAGACGACGGTAAAATCCGTATTCCCGATGGCTCCTCGATTACTGCCGCTTCCATAAATGCCTTCTTGAACCCCGTTCAAGACCCCTCTAATTGGTTGAATACCCCTTCTGGTGTTATCGTTTCCTTCGGCACCAATATTCATAACTACCAAATTTCTGTAACATATAAGCACAGCGACACCTGGAAAGGTACAGTTCCTGCCGACCAATCCTCGAAGCTCAGCGGATTTTTTGCTAAGTTGGAAAGGGGAGAGGAGGTCAATATGCTGTTCTACGGCGACAGCATTACCACAGGCCTTAATGCCAGCGGCTGTAACGAATCTAACAAATGGAGATACGACAGCAGCTTGGGCTATTCTGTTTATGATGCAAGCAAGAAAGAGGTAATCAACATCGCCCCCTATGCTGCCTCTTGGCCACGTGCTGTATATAACAGAACCCAGGCTAAATACCCCGATGCAAAAATCAACTATATAAATGTCGCAAGTTCTTCTTCTGACTCAACTACTCACGGCACTCGTAATCTGCAAGCTGCGGTTATTAATAACAAGCCCGACATCATTTTCATATCTTTCGGAACTAACGAAAATACCCTCGCCAAAAGCACATATAAAAGTTATCAGAAAACAATGCTCGAGGGTATCACAAAGGTCAATCCCGACTGTGCGGTAGTCTTTGTTTCTCCCACAGTCCCCAATCTTCTCAAATACGGTAACAACAACTTTGCCGCTTTTGAGGCAGCTTTCTATGAACTGCAGGCAGAATATCCCAACCTGGACATTGCAGTTGCTCCTGTATATACCGTAGCAACTCACGTAAACTCTATCAAGAAGTACCAAGATGTTTCGGGCAACAACATTAACCACCCCAATGATTTTGGTGTCAGAATTTACAGCAACACCATAATGCAAACAATAGGTCTTTATTAAAATAAACATAAAATCAAGCCGATTGTTTCGGCTTGATTTTTATATTGTGGGAGTATATAATAACTTATATTATAATATTGAGGTGCTTTATGAGTCTTAAGAATTTTGAGTTTAGCTTTGAAAAAGATAATATAACTAAAAAATACATAGTTCCAAAAAAAATAATTGCTTGCGAAGGCATAGAAAATTTCAACCTGTTGCTTTGTGATACTCCCCGCCAGCCGACTCTCGGGAAAACCGATATCTGCACCATTAAACAGGGTGGCTTTGTGGTTTTAGATTTTGGCAGTGAATTGCAGGGCGGGGTGGAGGTAACCACCAATAAGGTTATAAGCAACAAAAAGGCCGGTATGTACTGCAGTTATGGAAAAATGCGTGTGGTTTTCGGTGAAAGTGTTTCGGAATCTCTTTCTACCATAGGAGAAAATGGTGCGGGTAACGAGCATTCGATCCGCGATATGGTTGTAAACGTCAGTAACTGGTCTACCTCTCGCTACGGAAACACAGGCTTTAGATTTGTAAAATTAGAAGCGATTGATGGAATTTTGGAAATAACCGCAGTTAAGGGAGTACTTGAATATAAGGATATAGAATATAAAGGCAGTTTTTACTGTAACGACAAAAGAATTAACGAGGTTTTTAATACTGCTGTATACACCCTTCACCTTAATATGCAAGACTATCTTTTAGAGGGTATAAAACGCGATCGCTTGGTGTGGACGGGAGATATGCACCCCGAGGTTTCTACAATATGCTCAGTGTTTGGTTATGATGAGGTTGTAGAAAAGAGTCTTGATTTCGCAAAGACTGCCTATCCAATAGACCAAAAGGTTATGTGGATGAGCTTCCCGAGTTATACCGGTATGTGGATAACAATACATAGAGATTGGTATATGCAAAACGGCAGAGTTGATTACCTTTTAGAGCAAAAGGATTATATGTACAATGCCTGCAACGCTCTTATAAATCGTGTGGGAGATAACGGCGAGCTTGATTTTGGCAATAATTATTATGTAGATTGGAGTTCGGCTGAATCCCCTTACGCCGAGGTGGGCTTCAGGGGTTGCCTTATTAGGACTTTAACTGCTGCTGCAGATATTTTCCAGGTGTATGGCGATAGCGATATGAGGGGGAAATGCCTTAAAGCCGCAGAAAATGTTAAGAAAATTGTTCCCGATTACAGCGGAAATAAGCAAACCTGTGCCATAGCGGCTTTAGCGGAATTAATTGATATTAAAAAAGCCGAAGCCGTGATAACCAAAGATTTATTACAAGGGCTTTCTACCTTTTATGGCTACTATGTTTTGAATGCATTGGCCAAGGCGGACAATGTAACTGCCGCACTGCAGGCCTTGCGTGGGTATTGGGGTGCGATGCTGGATTTGGGCGCCACCACTTTTTGGGAAGATTTTGATATAAATTGGATAGAAAATGCCGGCAGAATCGATGAAATGCCAATCACCGGAAAAATCGACGTACATAGCACCTACGGAAAATTCTGTTACCAAAAATTAAGGCTCAGCCTTTGCCACGGATGTGCAAGTGGTCCCGCAGATTTTCTCTTAAAAAATGTTTTGGGTGTACAGATAATTGAGGCAGGCTGTAAAAAAATTCGTGTAACTCCAAACCTTGGTGACCTCACCTGGGTAAAAGGCACTTATCCTACTCCATACGGAATTATTAAAATCGAACATAAAAAAGAGAACGGAAGGGTAGTAAGTAAAATTGATGCTCCCACCGAAATTGAAATTGTGAAAGAATAGGTGATGTAAATGACGGCACAAATTGAAAACACAATCAAAAATCTTACAGCCAACGGTATGGAGGTGCATTTCGTTGAGGATAGAGCCTCGGCTTTAGCCAAGGTAGAGGAGCTTCTGCCCGAGGGCTGTACTGTGGCTGTAGGCGGTTCGGATACCCTCGTTACAACCGGTGTGTTGGGGCTTTTGAGAAGCGGGAAATACAATTTTCTCGACCGCTATGAGGCGGGACTGTCGAGTGATGAAGTAGGCAAAATATTCCGCGACTCCTTTTTTGTAGACTATTATTTTTCTTCCTCAAATGCCATCACCGAAAAGGGCGAGCTATATAATGTGGACGGCAACTGCAACCGTATTTCTGCCATTGCATTTGGGCCAAAAAACGTGATAATCGTTGCAGGTGTTAACAAAATCGTTCCCGACCTGCCTGCCGCAGTGCTGAGGGTTAAGACCGTTGCCGCTCCAAAAAACTGTAAGCGTCTCGGCATAAACAGCTATTGCAGTAAGACGGGGTATTGCATCTCCATCGACCGCGGAGAAGGGGAGATAATGGGAGCAGGTTGTAACACCGACGCCAGAATCTGTTGTAACACCCTCGTTTCCGCAAAGCAGAGAACTAAAGACCGAATAAAGGTCATTCTTGTCAACGAAAAATTAGGCTATTAAACATAAAAGGACTGTTCGTAAATGAACAGTCCTTTGGTTTTATGCTTCGTATTCAACCTCTGCAATCTCCACGCCTCTCGGGGGAACGCGGGTCTTGAAACCGTTTTCCCACTTTTGGAAGGGATAACCCTCGGGCTTTGTTATAAGTTTGAGGGTTTTGATTTTGCGGAGGGTCTCGATTTGGGGGAGTGAATAATAATATTCGTTGTTTTCTATAAAGATTCGGGAATGTTTTTCATCTGTGAAAACCTCGTGAAGGGTGCATTCCTTTTCACCTGCCGCCAGACGAATGGTGGCATTCTTATTGATTTCTGCAACCAGGCTTTCGATATATCCCTCGGGCAACGGACTGAAGGCTAAAGGCTGTGCCCATCGGTCGTCGGCGGGGGTAATGGGTAATCCCGAAAGGGGGACACATTCCAAAGAGGTTTTGATGATCCTACCATGGGTGTAGGAGTTGATTATCTGCTTTTCATTCTCCGGCAAAAGCTCGAAATTAGTGACGACTATATCTCCCGAAACCCCGTTCAGCTCACCGACACTTGCCATTTTATCGATCATTGCGCCATTTCTCAAAAGCAAAGCAAGAAGCCTTGTGCTGTGGCAAATGCGCCCGCGTATAAAGCATTCAAGCTCGGCTTCCATTCGGCTGTCACTCCAAATAAAGGTGGCGCCGTTAGTGTGGGAAACGGGGGCGGTGTAGGCATTGTCGATAGCCAATCGTATAAAATCCCAATCCCACTTTTCCAAAGCGTCTCCCAAACAGAAATGCGGTCCCGATGTGGGCGGTACAAGACTTCCGCTTTTATAGGAAAAATGGGAAAAATTTGCCGCCGCGGCACGGGGAAGCGCCGTAGGCGCGTGGTGTACCACGTCCCATTGCTCAAGATTATCCCAAAGCATAAAAAGAGGAGTGACGGGAGTTTTTATATAGGAATTCAAAGCCAAAAGATTTGAAAGAAATTCGTAGTGTACAAGCTTTCTGGCAGGGTAATCCAGATACTCCTCCTCTAAAATTGCAAGGTCGGAGGAAACGTCCTCGGCAGCAAGAAAATCCGCACCGCCGTGCTCAATGCTTTTGTAGTCGATTCCGTAGCGATACAGCGCTTCGAAGGGGTCACGGGTCCATACGCTGTTAACGGCAACTATCGCGCCTTCGTTTTTGAGCCCTTTGATTATCTTTTCTAAAAATGCTCCCCAACGCCTTCTGAAAAAGGCGATCCATTCGGCAGCTCTTTCACGGGGAATATATTCCCTGGCAGAAGCATCCTTGGGCACGACTATTCCGGATTGTGCAACAACGTCGTCTGAAAAATCCTGATACCATATCGGCAGTCTCGGAGAGGAGATGCCGTCGGCAAGCTGAAAGCCGTCAAAACCGTAGTCGTTTTTCAGTTCGATAAGTTTTTTTAGCAGAAGATCTTCATAATAACTTCCGTCGGCAAACCGCTTTATCATAAAGTATTCCACGCCGCCGTGTTGGGTCTTTTCCGAAAGAAGCTCGGGGTGCTCCTTCGCAAAACCGCTGTCGGGGATATCGGGGCGATTGTAGTTGCCCTTAAAGTCGAACATACTGACAAGCACCTTGATGCCTCTGCTTTGCAGTTCTCTTGTAAAGTCGAGAAGGTCGTGGTTTGTCCAAGGCTGACGGGCTCTTTGATCGTTCCTTTCGTGACCGCCATAGGAGCAAACAAAGTCGGGCAGGGTGTATTCCTCCGCCATTCCCTTGTGGTTGTTGGCAAAGTCGATGCTGGTGAGATGCAAGGAAATACTGTCGGGCAAAAAGCCTATGGTATCGAGATATTCCGATACACCGAAGTCCTGCTTATCTCGGTCAAAACCGATCAGTTCGATCCATATTGAGTTGTGAAAGCCCTCTTTTTTAGAGCCGAAATAATTTCCAACATTGCCGTACATCTCCGCATTTCTCCTTTTGCCAATAGAAAATTACACTATAAGTTTGATATCGTAGTCCAAAAAGATTTTCTCTGCCAAAAGGTAGTCCTCTTTGTCGGCTTCTTGAAAATACTCCTCGTAGCTTCTTCCCAGAAGCTTATATTTAGCACCGGCAAGGCGGTTATATTTCAGCAGTTCCACAGCCTTAAGATTCTTGGAGTTTTGCAGGAACTCTGCAACCGCTGTGAGATTTTCTTCATCGGTGTTCACATCCTTGATAAAGGGAATGCGAATGGTGAAGGGAACGCCGCTTTCTTTAAGGGTGGTTGCGTTTTGGAGAATCAACTTATTGGAAACTCCGGTGTAGAGCTTGTGTTTTTCCTCGTCCATAACCTTAAGGTCATAGAAAACGAAGTCCACGTTTTCCAAAACGGTTTTAAATTTTTCGGGGTCGCCAAAGCCGGAGGTTTCAATAATTCTGTGCATAGCAGAGGTTTTCTGCAGAACTTCTATGAGAAAATCCGCCTGTGCCAAAACTTCGCCGCCCGAGAAGGTGAGTCCACCACCATTGCTGTTAAGCACGGGAGCGAATTTCAAAAGCTTGCGGGCTAAAGCATCAGCATCGATCCATTCTCCGCTTCGCCGCAAAGCACCCTCGGGGCAATAGACAATACATCTGTCGCAAAGCTTACATTCCGCAGGGCTTTCGCAAACCTCACCGCATTTTCCGCAACCCTTACAGCTGTTGGGATTTCTTACAATTTCAATTTTAGAGGTCTGCCCCTCGGGGTTGTGACACCATCTGCATTTAAGAGGGCAACCCTTGAAAAACACGTTTACTCTGATGCCGTCGCCATCGAAAAGGGCAAATTCCTCGATGGAAAAAATGAGTCGCTTCATTTATATATCAAATTCCAATCTCTTGATTACCTGATTCTGATAGCTCTTGTCAAGCTCAACAAAATGTCCGCTCCAGCCCCAGACTCTTACAATGAGTTCCTTGTGCTTTTCGGGATTCTTTTGGGCGTCTATCAGCTGTTCCTTGTTAACGGCATTCAGCTGAAGCTGGTGACCGCCTGCATCAATATAGGTTTTAACGAGAGCGGCAACCTTTTTTGTGCTGTCCTCGGTCTTGAATACCGTATCGTGAAGCTCTAAGGTCATAGGACCTCCGTTGCCTGCCCGCTTAAGGCTGGGGAGTGCAAAGCCCAAAAGCACCGAAAGGGGACCGGCGCCGCTTAAGAACATAGATTCCGAGAAGTTGGCGGGGAGATATTCTCCCTCTTCTCTGCCGTCGGCAGTAGCCTTAAGATTTTCGGCATACCAAACGTAGTACATAGCAGTACCCGTTCCTGCTCTGAAAATGCCGCCGCGGTCGTTGGTGATACCCTCAAAGGCATCGGCAAAAGCACCGAGTAGACGGTCGCCGATTTCGTTTGCGGCTTCGTCCTTGCCCATCTTTTCAGCCTTGTTCCTTAAAATATATTTAAGCTCGGCATCGTTTTTGAAGTTACTTTCAAGAGCGGTCAGAAGCCTTTCCTTAGAAACGGTTTTCTCTCTGAAAACATATTGGTCCACAGCTGCCAACTGGTCGGCACCGCAGGAAATACCAACTCCGTGAAAACCGTAGTTATTGTATTTTCCACCCTCTGAGATGTCCCTGCCCTCGGTCAAGCAGTCTGCCATTAAAAGAGACATAAAGGGAGCGGGTTCCAAATAAAGATTATTTAGCTTGTCGGTGAATTCCTTAACGGTTTTATCAAGATTTCTCTTAACGTATCCGAAAAGCTCATCGAGATTTTCGCAGGAGTTGAGGTTTTCTACAATGGCATCACGTACATCGCTAACAACCGAAATTGCACCGATGTTGGGGATATCCATTGCCACACCGGGGATTATAAACTCCCAGCAAGCGGCTATGCAGTAGTCCCTTGCATCCTCTAAGTCATAGCCCCAATGGGTAAGGCAGGGGATAACGATGTCATCGTTTGAATACTGAGGGAAGCCCAGTCCGATTTTGGTAAGCTCGGTTGCCTTTTCGTAAAGCTCTTTAGGGGTATTTTTGTCAACGCGAAGATTGATTTTAGGGTCAATTTTGCGAAGCTCCAGAGCCGCCTCAAGTGCAAGATATGTAAGCTCGTTTACACTGCATTTGCCATCTCTGTCAACACCACCTAATACAAGGCTTTGACCGTTATCGCCCATCGCCTGGCCAAAATAAAGGTCGGAGTCGCGATTGAATGAAAGGAAAAAGTCCTCGATGATTTCGAGAGCCTCCTCGTCTGTCATACCCTTCGACTTGTCAGCTTTGTAGAAGGGATAAAGCCAGAGGTCAAACCTACCCACTGTATTGTGATAGCAGGAGGACGCCCAAAGTATGAAGTGCAGAATTCTGAAAAGCTGCAGAGCTTCGGTCATATTTTCGGCACCGGTTCTGATAATTCTTCTGTATACCTCAGCCGTGTCGGGTTTGCCTGCCTCAGCTAATGCGGCGGCATATTTATCAGCAAAGGCGATGGAAATATCAATGGTTTCCTCTGTCAATCGGCAGAATTCAGGGTCTGATTTTTTACCGTCCCTGAGCCTTGTTCGTCTGCCTTCAAGACCATCCCTTAAAACCGTCTCAACGTCCCAGGCAAGGTTGGTTATCTTGCCGATTTCGTGAACGTAATGGTCCTTTTTGATTTCATCAAGCTCACCCTCCAAATAAATATCGGGGAAATCAATGAGGGTTCTGAGACCGTGTATTTCGGTATCCTCGAGTATAATCGGAGTTTCTGTCTCCAAGAATGCTTTAAGCCTTAAAGTTATACGCTCCATATAAGAAAGCTCGGGCTTGCGGATTGTATCCTCTATTGCTTTCCATTCCGAATCCGAAAGACGGCGACGCAGAGACCTGTGTTGCCTTGATTCGATGTATTTTAGCTGACGACTAATTCTATCTGTCATAAAAAATCACTCCTTTGAGCATGACTTTACAATATAATTATAAATGTATGCTAACAGTATTGCAAGAGTAAAATGCAACTTAATACAATAAAATATATGTATAAATCAACCCGATTTCCAATGGCTAAAATATCCGTCAATGAATTATACTCGAGTTCTTGGCATATCTATTAGCAAAAGAAACAGATAATTGGGGGATATTTATGAAGAAACTACTTTGCTTTTTATTGATTTTTACGGTTCTATGCTGTCAATCCTCAACGGTTTTCGGAACTATATCTACCGAATTTATGTCCGATGACCTAACTGCAGATACCGACGGAGTGCTGTCTGTGGCGGCAGAATCAGATATCGATACCTTGGAGCTTCAAGGGAAAGCCGCAGTGCTTATGGAAAGGGATACGGGAAAAATCCTTTACTCCCTGAATCCCGACGAAAAATGTGCACCCGCCTCCATCACCAAGATAATGTCGCTTCTGCTGATAATGGAGGCAATCGACAACGGAAAGCTAACCTTAAAAACAAAGGTTACCGCCAGCGAACACGCCTGCTCTATGGGAGGCTCACAAATCTGGCTTGAACCAGGAGAAACTATGACGGTGGATGAGCTGTTGAAAGCAACCGTCATAGCTTCGGCAAACGATGCCACCGTAGCTTTGGGTGAAGCGGTGTCGGGAAGTGAAGAGGGCTTCGTAAACGCTATGAACAAAAAGGCAAGAGAGCTGGGTATGACCAATACTAAGTTTATAAACTGTTCAGGACTTGATGCCGAGGGACACTACAGCACAGCCGGGGATATTGCCATAATGTCCTGCGAGCTTTTAAAACACGAATTGATTAAAAATTACACCACAGTCTGGATGGATGAACTGCGAGGCGGCGAATCTCAGCTTGTAAACACAAATAAGCTTGTGAGATTTTACGAGGGTGCTACAGGTCTTAAAACGGGCACCACCTCGTCGGCAGGCTTTTGTGTCAGTGCATCGGCAGAAAAACAGGGGATGGAGCTGTGCGCTGTTGTGTTGGGCGCCGCCAACAACGACGAGCGTTTTGGCTCTGCCAGAAAGCTGCTTAACTACGGCTTTGCAAATTGGGGGCTTCATACAGTTACGGTGAAGAAAAAGGATATTCCAACTTTGAGCGTTGAAAAGGGCTGTGAGAAAACCATAGATGCTGTGCCTGCGGGCAAGGGTAAATATCTTATAGAAAACGGTGCGGTGGGTGAACTGCAAACAAAAGTAGAAATACCCGAAACGGTTGAAGCACCCATAGCTAAAGGACAGAAATTAGGAGCAGCAAAGGTGATGTTCGGTGAAAAGTGCATCGGTGAAATAGATTTGATTTCAACCCGAGCAGTAGAGCGTATGACATTTATTAAAGCCTTAAACTGCATTTTCGCCGCACTGATTTCGCAATAATTGAAAAAAATTATAAGATGTGTGCAAATATCGGTTGCAAAGCTACAGATAATAGTGTATAATAAATAAAACAAGGTTAAAAGGTGAACTCAATGGCATTAAATTTTACTTCAAAATATGCTGACGGCTTCTTTGGTGAAAACGAAATAACAGGTCTTATTCCTCAAATCAAAGCCGCACATAAGGCAATAAACGATAAATCGGGCTTGGGTAACGATTTCCTTGGTTGGGTCGACCTTCCCGTGAACTATGATAAGGCAGAGTTCGAGAGAATCAAGTCTGCCGCCGCAAAAATCCAAAGCGACAGTGACGTCCTTATAGTAATCGGTATCGGTGGTTCTTATTTAGGTGCTCGTGCCGCAATCGAATTTTTGCATTCTCCTTACTATAATTCTTTGGCTAAGAACACCCCTGAAATCTATTTCGCAGGCAACAGCATCAGCGGTTCAAGTCTTGCTGACGTGTTGAAGCTTTGCGAAGGCAAGGACGTTTCGGTTAATATTATTTCCAAATCGGGAACCACCACCGAGCCTGCCGTTGCTTTCCGTGTTTTCCGCGAATACCTCGAGAATAAATACGGTGAAGAGGAAGCCGCAAAGCGTATTTACTGTACCACCGATAAAGCCAGAGGTACTTTAAAGCAGCTTGCCGATGAAAAGGGCTATGAGTGCTTCGTTATTCCCGACGACGTAGGCGGTCGCTTCTCGGTTCTTACCGCAGTAGGGCTTCTTCCCATAGCCGCCAGCGGTGCCGATATTGATAAGTTGATGGAGGGTGCCGCAAAGGCTCGCGAGGAATATTCCACCGACGATATCGAAAGTAATAGCTGCTATAAATATGCCGCCCTTAGAAACGCTTTATACCGCAAGGGCAAGGAGATTGAGCTGTACGTAAGCTACGAGCCTCGTTTCACAATGATGAACGAGTGGCTCAAGCAGCTTTACGGCGAAAGCGAAGGCAAGGACCAAAAGGGTCTTTTCCCTGCATCTGTGGTTTTCTCCACCGACCTGCACTCAATGGGTCAGTATATTCAGGATGGCAGACGCTCCCTTTTCGAAACGGTAATTAACATTGCCGATTGCGGAGAGGATGTTCTGATAAAAGAAGAAAAAGAAAATTCCGACGGGCTTAATTTCTTAGCGGGTAAGCCGATGTCCTTCGTAAATCGCAAGGCTTTTGAAGGCACAGTATTGGCACATACCGACGGCGGAGTTCCCAATCTCGTAATTGAGATTGATAAGGCAGACGAGGAAAATCTCGGCAGACTTATCTATTTCTTCGAAAAGGCTTGTGCTGTATCAGGCTATGTATTGGGTGTAAATCCCTTCGACCAGCCGGGTGTTGAGAGCTACAAAAAGAATATGTTCGCTCTCCTTGGCAAACCGGGATACGAGGCTGAAAAGGCTTCTCTTGAAGCTCGCCTCGGAAAATAAATCTTTTTAAAGGCTGTAACCGCATTTAATGCGGAATAAATATAACAGGAGTTGGTAAATATGATTAAACTTATTATCGGAAACAAGGGCTCGGGTAAGACCAAAAAATTGGTTGAGGCCGTTAATGCCACTACCGAAGCTTCCCACGGCAACGTGGTTTGCATCGAGAAGGGTGACACCCTCAATTTCAGCGTTACTCATAAAGCCCGATTAATTAATACTGATATATACGGTATCTCCGGCTACGACGCATTCTATGGTATGCTCTGTGGTGTTTGTGCAGGTAACTATGATGTTACAGACATCTTCGCAGATGCAACCCTTAAAATCGTTGGAAGAGATTTTGACCATCTGGCAGATTTCTTCGACAGAGTTTCTGCTCTCAGTGAAGAGACTAATACAAACTTTGTATTCACAGTTTCCTGTGACGAAACCGAGCTCCCCGCTCACATCTTCGAGGTAGCAGAAAAGTATTAATCCGATATCTGAGCTCACCGATTTCGGTGGGCTTGAATTTTTCAGTGCAAGGAAAACATTATGTTAGGAAGACTGATATGCCTTTAGAAATTGTAAGAAACGATATAACCCAAATGTCGGTAGATGCTATAGTCAATGCTGCTAACGAGTCTCTGCTGGGAGGTGGCGGTGTGGATGGTGCTATTCATCGTGCCGCAGGTGAAGAGCTTTTGCAGGAATGCAGAACATTAGGCGGCTGTAAAACAGGTGAAGCGAAGCTGACCAAAGGCTATAATCTGCCCGCAAAATACGTTATACATACCGTAGGCCCCGTTTACAAAGACGGTACACACAACGAAAAAACATTGTTGATGTCTTGCTATAAAAACTCGCTGGAAATAGCAAGGGATAATGGCTGCAAAACTGTGGCATTCCCGCTTATTTCCGCCGGTGCTTACGGCTATCCAAAGTCTGAGGCTTTGCAGGTGGCTATTGAGGTTATAAGCAACTTTTTGCTTCAAAACGAAATGCAGGTATATATCGTCATTTTCGATAAAGCTGCCTATAAAATCAGCGAGAAGCTTTTTTCGGATATCGCGGAATATATCGATGATAACTATGTGGACGAGCATTTAGACGGGGCGTACGAAAGGCAAAGGATAGCGGCATCTCAGATGTCTGCCGCGGCACAGTATTCGGTATATGAGGCACAAGACCAAAGCGAGGAGGACTTGTCTTCGGCTATTGCCAACATTGACGAAAGCTTTTCCCAAATGCTGCTCAGGAAAATCGACGAAAAGGGTATGACCGATGCCGAATGTTATAAGAAGGCGAACATCGACCGCAAATTATTTTCCAAAATCCGCAGTGATGTTCTCTATAAACCCAGCAAGCCCACCGCTCTCGCCTTTGCAATTTCTCTGGAATTGAGCTTAGCGGAAACCGAGGATATGCTCCGCAAGGCGGGATTTGCACTCTCCCGAAGCAATAAATTCGATATCATAATCGAGTTTTTTATCCGACATAAGAAATACGATATCCACGAAATCAACGAGGCACTCTTTGCCTTCGACCAAAATTTACTTGGAGTGTAATATATGAACAGAGTTAAAATCACGGTAATTCGCAAAGCCCGGTATGAAGATCTGATTGAAAAATACGAAAACCCCATAGAGCATGCCTGCGACCTTGAGGAGGGTCAGAGCTTTATATGTGAGGGATGGCAAAAGCCCGAAGGCTTCTGCAACAGTGCTTGGGACACCCTCTCTCCCTTTGTTATGACCCTCTCCCACGGCGGAGGGAACTTCTACGACGGCTGGATGAAAAACCCGAAATCCGCAATGCTTTCCTGTAACGACGGTTTTCGCCCCGTAAGCTTTTTGGTTGAGGTTATAGAGTAATACCGATTATATAAAGGAGAATATGATGCTAAAGTTTATATGTTATCCCAAATGCACCACCTGTCAGAGAGCAAAGAAGGGGCTTGATGACAACAATATAGAATACGAGTTCCGAGATATTAAACTTCAAAATCCAACCCTCGACGAACTGACCAAATGGTATAAGAAAAGCGGTTTGCCCATCAAGAGATTTTTTAACACAAGCGGCCTGCTTTATAAATCCTTAGACCTCAAAAATAAACTTCCCGAAATGTCCGAGGAGGAAGCCCTAAAGCTTCTCTCCACCGATGGTATGCTGGTAAAACGCCCATTGCTCATCGGTGACAACTCCGTGCTGGTAGGGTTTAAGCAGGCTGAATGGGAGATAAATGCAAAATAATATATGAAATTTGTCGCTTGTGAAGCGACCAAACCTCTCTTTTTGTGATGTAGAATGTAGACATCAAAAGAAAGAGAGGTTTTCAAATTATGAAAAACACTATTAAAAATGGGACGACAGAATTGGTATTCATCCTGGACAGAAGCGGTTCTATGACGGGACTTGAAAGCGACACCATCGGCGGTTTCAACTCTATGATTGCAAAGCAATTAAGGCAGGAAGGTGAGTGCTTTGTTTCAACAGTATTGTTCGATAATGAAAGCGAGGTGCTACATGACCGCATAAAGCTGCAGGATGTTCCCAAAATGGGTGAGGAGGATTATGTAACACAGGGTTGCACCGCCCTGCTTGATGCCATCGGAGGAGCTATCCATCACATAGGTAATATTCATAAGTATGCCCGCCCCGAGGATGTGCCTCAGCATACCTTGTTCGTAATCACCACAGACGGAATGGAGAATGCCAGTCACCGCTATGATTCCGATACTGTAAAGAAAATGATAGAGCGACAAAAGAAGAAATACGGCTGGGAATTTATTTTTGTAGGTGCGAATATTGATGCGGTTGAAACTGCGGCAAGATATGGTATAGACCGCCAGCGTGCGGTGAACTATAACGCAGATAAAAAAGGAACCAAGATACTTTATGAAACCGTTTCTGAGGCGGTGTGCTGTATGCGTTCGAGCATGCCACTTGCCGCAAACTGGAGCGAGAAAATAGATGCGGATTTCAGAAATCGCAGAAAGAAATAACTAAAGCCAAGACACAACAAAACCGCCCATTATAGCAGTGGGCGGTTTTAAAACATCATAATTCTTAAATCAGAGAACGCAGCCTAAGAAATCCTTTGTGCGCTGCTCCTGAGGATTGGAGAATATTACATCGGGAGTACCTTCTTCAACAACCACGCCGTCAGACATAAACACAACTCTGTCGGCAACATCGCGGGCAAATCCCATTTCGTGGGTAACAACAACCATTGTCATACCCTCCTGAGCCAGCTCCTTCATAACCTGCAAAACTTCGCCTACCATTTCGGGGTCGAGGGCACTGGTGGGCTCGTCAAAGAGCATAATGTCGGGGTTCATAGCAAGAGCACGGGCAATAGCCACACGCTGTTGCTGACCGCCCGAAAGCTGGTGGGGGTAAGCGTTTGCTTTGTCGGAAAGGCCAACACGTTCGAGCAGTGCCAAAGCATTTTTTTCGGCTTCAGCCTTGGTCTGCTTTTTTAGCTCGACGGGTGCAAACATAATATTCTGCTTAACGGTTTTATGAGCAAACAGATTGAACTGCTGGAACACCATACCGATATTTTCTCTGACCTTGTTGATGTCAATTTTCTTGTCGGAAATCTCGAAGCCGTCAACCTCAATGGTGCCCGAGGTGGAATCCTCAAGACGGTTGAGGCAACGCAGGAAGGTGGATTTACCCGAACCCGAAGGTCCGATAACAACCACAACCTCGCCCTCGCTGATTTCCATATCGATTCCGTTAAGGACATTCAGCTCGCCGAAGCTTTTGTGAAGTCCTGTAACCTTAACCTTATTTGTCATAATTCAACTTCTTTTCTATAAATTTTGAAATAATCATAAGTATCGAAATTACTATCAGATAGTAAGCGGCAACGGTTATATACGTGGGGAAGAAGTCATATTTCGCACCAACGTAAACCTTAGCCTGGTTGATGATTTCACCGAGACCGATTGCAGAAAGGATAGAAGAATCCTTAACGGTGATGATGAACTGATTAACGAGGGAAGGGATGCTGATTTTGAAAGCCTGGGGCAATACAATTTTCAGCATTGTTTTGGTTTTGCTTAAACCTAAACTACGTGCAGCTTCCACCTGACCGATACTGATGGCATCAATGCCGCCTCTGAAAATTTCGGACATATAAGCACCTGCGTTAAGTGCCAAGGTTATAAGACCCGCGGCAAAGGGAGTGATGTTGAAGGAAGGCTCAACAAGTCTTATAAGCTGGGGTACAGCAAAGAATACAAGGAAAGCCTGAACCATCATTGGTGTACCGCGGATACACCAAACATATACAGCTGCAATTGCTTTGAGAATAGGGTTCTTAGAACGACCGGCAAAGCAGGTCAGCAAGCCAACCACCAAGCCGATTAATATGGCAAGGATGGAAATGCCTACCGTGATTTTAAGACCCTGAAGAAGCAGCGGGGTTGCAATTTTAAATACTCTTGTAAAATCCAATTTAATTCCTCTTCGTCAAAGCAGCGACTTTGCCCTGAACATAGGAACAAAATCGCCGCTCAAATTTATTGTTTAGTTGTGGCTCTATTTTAGAATTAATAGCCGTACTTTTTGAGAATTTCGTCGTACTTGCCGCTTTCCTTTATGTTCTTAAGACCGGCATTGAATTTCTCGATAAGCTCAGAGTTTTCACCCTTCTTGGTAGCGAAGCCATACTGGTTGGGGTTAACAACTTCACCAACAGTCTTAAGAGCAACGCCTTCGTTCTTTATAGCCCAACCAATAACAGAGAAGTCCTCGAAGCAAGCAACGGCGGTGCCGGTGAGAACAGCCTGGTACATAGCGGGAGAATCTTCAAAATACTGAATTTCGAACTTGTACTCGTCCTTAAGAGATTCTGCATAGTCGGTACTAACGGTTCCGCGCTTTGCAGCAATTGTCTTGCCTTTAAGGTCGCTGTAGTCGTCGATTTTACTGTCTTTGCCAACAACAAAGATTGTACCGTCAGCGAAGTAACCGTCAGAGAAATCAAAGGTCTTCTTTCTCTCGTCATTGATGGTCATACCTGCGATCATAGCATCAGCTGTGCCTGCCTGAACTGCACCCATAGCTGCGTCGAAGCCTTCATTCTTCATCTCGTAAGTGAAGCCCTGGTCTTCAGCGATAGCTGCGAGAAGGTCCATATCAACACCAACGAAAGTGTTGGTTTCTTCGTCCAAGAATTCGAAGGGAGCGAATGCGTTGTCGGAATAGATGATGTAGTCTGCTTTTGAACCGCTACAGGCTGCAAGAGAGATAGCCATAGCGAATGCCATTACGGCTGCGATGATTTTTGTAAATTTCATTTTACAATACCTCCATTTGTTTAATACAAGGAATATTATACCGTACAGTTAATTTTATGTCAATAGAAAACCCGAATAAGCGTAAAAACAGAGGTTTCCGCAAAAGAAAATAAAGTTTTGACGGCAACCTGCCTATAAAATTTAGGGTGGCAAAGAAAACAGGCAAGTCCAAAGACCTGCCTGCAAGGAGCGTATTAAAGAAGCTTTGCGTTGATTTCGCCCGGGATTCGGTTGTGGTTATACAGCTTAACGTTATCAAGTGCCCATTGACGGGCGGAAAACTTTCCTGTTTCCAGTCCCGACACCGCGTGGGCAATTTCATAAACCCTGGAATCCATCAAGTCCAGCTCGCTTAATAACTCAGCCTCCAAGAACATAGGACGAACAGCGGCACCGTATTCGGGGTTGCCGTGGTGTGACAGAATCATATGTTCGATAAGCATTGCAGTTTCTTCGGAGATTCCTAACTCCTTGGCGGTGTTATCAATTATCATAGCACCCATCGGGATATGACCTAAAAGATTACCCTTGGCTGAATAATCCTCAACCAGACCCGATTTGCTTAAAGAAAACTCGGCAATTTTAGCAATGTCGTGGAGCATAGCGCCTGCGATAAGCAGCTCGCGGTCTGCGAAGGGATATACCCTGCAAACACCCTCACAAAGTCTTACTATGGAAAGAACGTGGTAAAGCAATCCACCGCGGATGGCATGGTGAAGCTTGAAGGCAGCAGGAATGTAGAGCAGATTATCGCGGTATCTTTCGTAAATGGTGGTAACAAGCTTTTTGAGTTCTTCATCCTTAAAGCCTGCCACAATTCCCATAAGAGCATCGTACATATTTTCGGGCTTATAGTCGGCACTGGGGATAAAATCGCTTATATTTATATTGTCAGCCTCGGTTACAGGACGCATTCTGTCTATCTTCAACTGGTCCACACCGTTGTAGGGAGCGATCGAGCCGCGGATTTTAATGACGTCGCCAACTCCGTAGAGATCCTTTTCCGCTTCGTTAAAGCTCCAGAATTTCGCGTTGATTTCGCCCTCAGAGTCAGACACCTGCATATCGAGATATTTCATACCTTTAGCGGTGGTTTTGATTTCATAGGTCTTAATTAGGCAGTAGCCGTCAACATAGCCTCCGCCGATATCTGTGAATTTCATAAGTTGCCTCCATAAGTTTTATATATACATTATACAATATATATATTGTTTTATCAATTATAAATTTCAAAATAAGAAGCACCCGAAAAATTCCGGGTGCTGAAGTTTTTAATTAACCGATTCTGCCGTATAGAGGAGTTTCGCCCTCGTAGTCAGACTTGGGTTCACGAACGGGAGCCTCAACCTTGTTGTCAGGTCTGCGGTCTCTGCCGCCGTTTCTGCGACCTCTGCCTCTGCCGTCGCCTCTGCCGCCGCGGGAAGCACCCTCGGGCTGAATAACAACGTGACGTCTGTCGCCGTCACCAACCGAGAAGGAATTAACACCGTCAATACCCTGAACCTCGGTGTGGATGATTCTGCGTTCATAGGGGTTCATAGG
>JAZNQM010000179.1:0-20603 GCA_045590175.1 Acutalibacteraceae bacterium
CCCCTACCAGCAGTTAAAGCTTAACCAAACAAAATTCACCCTGCCCCTTGGCGAAGAATTCAAGTTAGAAGCAACCTTGATTGATTGCGAAGGTGAAGTGGTTTGGGAGCTTGCCGCCAGTGACGGTGTTCCCTGCCTTATCTCCGACGACGGTGTTGTATCTGCGGCAGAGCTTACCCGTGCAGGCGACGTTCACTGCATCAAGGCAAGCCTTAAAACCGACCCCTCGGTTTGTAGCTTTGCACTGGTTAAATTCTCATAATCTGAATATTTTACAGAAAAGATGGCACTATTTTCGTGTCATCTTTTTTTATGCACAAAATTACCTTTGAAAAATACAAAAAAATGGTTGCTTTTTATTTCCAATATGTTACAATAAAGAAAAATGCATAAATGAGGTGCATAAAATGTGTAAAGTAACAAAATTAACCGAGCTTCAGGGTGCGGATATAATTCCGCTACTTGGAGAAAATCTGCTGGATGGCATTACTCCTAAGGTGTGGTGTTCCGAAAATGGCTCACACCCCGAATACAAGAACTGGAAAGGCAAGGTAGACGAAAACGCATATCAGCTTATCACCCTTCCCTTCACCGGAGAAATGGATGAGCATATTGATATTTTTTCCGAAAACTTCACTCTGCTTTATGACCTTGGACGTGTGGTTGATATCAACGGTCTGTTTACCGCAGGCTATTGGCATGGCGGCTCAAACGGTACATATATGTTAAAAAATTACGAGCTTCATGTTGCCGAAAACGAAGCCGATATGTTCACAGAAAAAAGCCTTGTGGTGGCAGTAGATAACGAAGATATTTGTAAAAACGGTGTTTCTCGTTCCTCTGAGGCTTTCTTTAAATGCGAAGGTCTTAAGGGTCAATTCATAGGCTTTAAGATGCTTAAGGCAAATATGAACGACGACATCACACGCCTTGCAAATTTTGCCGCATTCTGCGACTTAATCACCGAGCAAAGGGCTTTTGTTAAGAAATATACTGATAAGAATATTCTATCGGTTTCCCACATCACCCTGCCCGAGGGCAGCAAGGGCTGTGCCTGTAATCTGATAGACGGTGCGGTTTTCGATAATGATTACGCCGTTACCCTGGGGGGCAGCGATGTTATTATTGCACCTGAAAAAAATGCCGACCGCATTTTTGTTGCAGGTGTTTTCGATGGCTTGTCGGTTTACACCTCAGATGCTGTGGATTGCCTTTTCGATTGCCCTGCTGCAGGCGAGCTTTTGCCCTGCGACACCGAAGGGCGTCAGGAATTAGCCCTTATATACTCACTTGCCGACCCCAAAAAATACATTGGCATTAGGCTGCAAAAGGGCGCAACAATTCAGCAGCTCGGCGCGTATTGCTACCATTTTGATGCCACAGTTGATCTGGACAATGTTAAAACCGAAGACTTTATCGGCATTGGTGCCAACGACCTGCCTATGGCACTTATGCCCGAATCAAGGCAAGAAGGCTTCCGCAACGTTTACTGGCCCGTTTACTGCCACAGAATTAATAAATCTCAGCCCGCCGCACTTCGCGTATGGTTCCAGGTTGACTGGGTTGTTACCAACGAAGAGGATTACCACGCCGGTAAATGCAATTTCCAGAGCGATAAAATGCGCCAGTTCCTGCCCTATATGGACGCTTACGAGGCGGCAGGAATTGAAATTGAATTCAACTTCGGTTGGAAGGCATCCACCGAGATTTACGATTGGTTCTCAATTCCCTCTTCCGGTGCCCACAAAATGGGCGGTGCCGGTAAATCTGCCTCCGCTCCCCGCAATTTCGAGGGCTTTGCAAAATGCTGTGCCGAAACCGTTAAATATCTTTGCGAGGAAAAGGGCTACACCTGTCTTAAGCACCTGACCTTCTACAACGAATCCAACTACGGCGACACCGCCGAATATATGGCCAGCGACTTCTGCGGCTATATGGGTCAGTCCAAGGAGATGTGGGAAAAGATGCTCCGTCTTGTTGACAAGGAGCTTAAAGCCCGCGGTGCCGATAAATATGTTGACTACTGGCTTGCCGAAGAATCCGGCACCAACGAAGTTGAACTGGAATGGATCGATTATATGATGGATAAGTGCGGCGATCTTAACGCCCTTAACACCTTCCATCGTTACAAGCTGACCTACGAAGAAAGACTTCAATATTTCAACGATGTTGCCAAGCATTCAGGCAAGGTTGGTGCTATCGCTTCCGAGTTTGCAATATACACTCCCCCTATTTGGAAGAGAAGCAACGTTGAATACGTAATGTCTTTGATTCATTCGGGTTTGCGCGGTGGCCTTTACTGGTGCTTGCAGGGTGTCAAAATGACCGACCCCACCTGGTTACCCCTCGGCTGCAGCCGTAAAGGTCCCGAAAGCCGTGGCTTCTGGTGGTTGCCCGCTTATCAGGACGGTGACGAATGGACTGAGAATTTCTCCTACTTCGATTTCTGCCTGTTCACCCATTATATGCCCCGCCATTCAAAGGTCTTTGAAACCTACAGCCCCGACGAGGATACAAGAATTGAAACAGTTATGACCCCCGACGGAAACTACACAGTATTCGTTGAGAGCAACACTTCAAAGTTCCAAAAGACCGTTGAGGTTAAGTTCTCGGATAAAATCGGTAAGACCTTCTATAAGCACGTATACAAGGAGTCCGAATGCAAGCTTGACGGCAATTTGCTGGTTCCTCCCGTGGTTAAAGAAATAGAAGTTGGTGACACCCTCACCGACACTATCGACACCGATTATCAGTTGGTTTGCTACACCACTATACCCGCCGTAAAACAGCTTAAGCTCAACAGCTGTAACACAACGATAAAGCTGGGTGAAAGCTTTAAGCTCCAGGCAGAAACCATCGACTGCCAGGGCGAGATTGTTTGGGAGGTTGCCGCCAGTGACGGTGTTCCATGCATTGTATCTCCCGACGGTGTTGTATCCGCCGCAGAGCTTACCCGTTCCCGCGACGTGCATTGCATAAAGGCAAGTCTTAAGAACGACCCCGAGGTTTGTGCATTCGCAATAGTTAAGTTTGCTTAGTCTACTATAGTTTCAATAAAAATTTTACCTATGAAAAAAGTCTTGCAGAAGCATATAGCTTTTGCAAGACTTTTGGTTTTAATTTACGGCTTATTGAAACAGTCCGATTTTAGTCGCAGCAGGGGTCTTCCTTCTTGACGGGCTTCTTTTTGGGTGCGGGCTTAGTAACGTCGCCAAGACCTGTGGACTCACTGAAAAGCACGTTGTTGGTAACGGCATTTACAGCGTCGGTGGGGATAATAAGCTTGGAGGCGGTGCCGTTGGAAAGATTAACCAACGCCTCGTACTTTTTGAGCTCTAACACTGAAAGGTCAACACCTACCTCCTTGAGAAGTTTGAGACCGTCTGCTTCGGCTTGCTTAGAGAGGAATATTGCCTTTGCTTCACCTTCGGCACGGGCAATTCTTGCATCTCTTTCACCCTCTGCGGCGAGAATCATTGCCTGCTTGTCGCCCTCTGCACGGGTGATTGCGGCAGCCTTGTGACCCTCTGCTTCCAATATGGTCTGACGGCGGTCACGCTCTGCCTTCATCTGCTTTTCCATAGCATTCTGAATTTCGGCAGGAGGAATAATATTCTTAAGCTCAACTCTTGTTACCTTGATACCCCATTTATCTGTGGCTTCATCAAGAATGGCAGTCATTCGGCTGTTGATGGTATCGCGAGAGGTGAGGGTGCCGTCAAGCTCCAACTCACCAACGATATTACGAAGGGTGGTGGCGGTGAGGTTTGAAAGAGCGTTGACGGGATTTACAACACCGTAGGTATAGGTTTTGGCATCAAAAATTCGATAATAAACCACAGTGTCAATCTGCATTGTAACGTTATCCTTGGTGATAACAGGCTGAGGCGGTGAATCAAGCACCTGCTCTTTGAGAGTTATTCTCTTGGAAATTCTGTCGATGAGAGGAATTTTTATGTGGATACCTGCACCCCAAGTATGCTGATACTTACCGAGACGTTCGATTACGTATTCCGTTGCCTGAGGTACGATGCGAACGTTGGCAAGCAATATCGCAAGGATGACAATTCCGATGATTAAAGCTGGCATAAAATCAACTCCTAAAATTTGTTATTTATATTATACTATACTTTTTATACTATTTCAATGCTATATTAAGATTTTTTGTCGATCTTTATCACTCTATACCTGGTGGATTTTGCTATCGGATAAAGGCTTTTAAAATGGCAAATAATATCCTTGTGTAAAAACGAATAATGTTATATAATATGAATTAAAGAGGATAAAAATGATTTTCAAGACTCTGCTTTCGGCTTGGAAACGACTGTCAGCACGGGTGCGTGGAGATTACATCGCCGCCCACTCGGGTCATTCGGCACTGTTTATAATTATCTCGGTGTTCCCGCTTCTGATACTTATGTTAGCACTCATCACCCACACAGGACTCGGCAAAAATGAGCTTTTAAGCTTTCTCGACGGACTTGCTCCCAAGGGCTTTCAAGGAGATATCTTTACCTCGGTTTCGGGGCTTTTAGAAAGGCTCGGAAACGTGGCTGTGTCGGTTACAATTCTGACCCTGCTTTGGTCAGCTTCGGGTTTTATATATTCTGTCACCTTAGGGCTTAACAGAATATATCACTACGAGGAAAATCGGAACTACTTCCTGCTAAGAGGAATTTCCCTTATTTACACCCTTTTATTTTTGATTCTGTTGCTGCTCGCGGCGGGGCTGTCCACCTTTACAGCCGGATTAAAGGAAAGTCTTTTGCCTCGGCTCGGCGGTTGGCTTGGGGTGTGGAATTTTTTAGAGGGAATTCTATCCTTCCTGCTTGTGTTGTTTGTCTCCACCCTCTTTTACTCCTTTATCCCAAAGAGAAAAAGCCGACTGCTAAACCACCTCCCCGGCGCCGCCTTTACCGCAGTTTGCTGGTATGTTTTTTCCTTTCTGTATCCACTATATCTCAGATTGTCTAAAAATACCTCTTATATTTACGGCGGGCTTTCTATGGCGATACTTTGGCTCTGGTGGTTATATTTCAGTATGTATATCTTCTACATCGGAGCGGAAATTAATATGTTTTTAACCTCTAAAGGTTTGTTAAATGTTAAGAAAAGGACGCGAAAAAATGACTGATTTCAATCCACAATTTATACTTTTTGATTTAGACGGAACTCTTACCGACTCGGAAGAAGGAATTTTAAACTCCGTCAGATATGCCCTTGAACCTCATAAATTAGAGTTGCCCTACGAAACCCTCAAGAAATTCATAGGTCCTCCCCTTCTTGAAGCCTTTTCGGAATATGCGGGGCTGTCGGCAGAGGATTCAGAAAAGACGGTTGCCCGCTACCGTGAGCGATACAGCACAGTGGGGCTTTTCGAAAACAGGGTTTACGACGGTGTGGAGGAAATGCTGAAGGCTGTAAAACAAAGCGGCAAAAAGATTATTTTAGCCACCGCGAAGCCCTTGGTATACGCATCAAAAATATTGGACCACTTCTGCCTTAGTAAATATTTTGACCTTCAAATGGGGGCAGACTTTCAAGGTGGAATCCATAACAAAGACGACGTTATTGCCGAAATATTAAATAAAATAGGTATAGATAACTTAAAGAGTGCCATTATGATTGGTGACCGCCATCACGACATTGAGGGTGCAAAAAAATTCGGGATGAAATCAATGGGTGTTACCTACGGCTTCGGCGATTCAGATGAGCTGCAGACGGCAGGTGCAGACTACATAGCCGCCTCCCCTGAGGAGGTTACCGCACTGCTGCTAAATAGCTAACCTGTCACAAAAAAGGAGTACGAAATTCCGTACTCCTTTTGATTTGTTTAGTATGTTTTTATTTTAAGGTTCTCTCGTTGAACTGGTTATAGGTCGGGAAAAGCTCCCTCCATACGTCGGTATGTGCCTCGCAATCGAGGTAATGAGCGAACAATGCATTGTTTCTTTCGGTGGAATCGTCATTGCAGGCATTTTTTATAACATTTATATAGTTGTTTTTAGCATTCTCACAAAACTTGTGCCAGCCATCTTTCCACTGTCCGTTTTGCAACTCTTGGTTGCGCTCCGCAAAGGCTCGCACTAATGCTTCCTTTTCTTCTCCTTTTGCCAAGGTTATGCCTACATCTGTGTTTACAATGGGAACGAACTCAATCTCGTTGGTGGTTGTGTCATACTTTACTGCAAATAAACTCTTCCAGCCCTCGGGCAGATTGTTGTTCGATTTTACAAAATGGAAATTACCCTGTCCGTAAAGGATATGACCGCCGTTATATTCCTCGTAGCAGCCAATACAATGGGTATGCTGACACAGCACCACGTCGGCACCGTTACGAACCATAGCTCTGCATAGCTTCAAAAGTCTGGGTGAAGGGTATCTGCAATGCTCCTTGCCGCCATGGTAAAGAACGATTACTCTGTTATTTTCACTTTTGGCTTTGCGAATATCCTCTATGGTGTCGTACTCGTCGAAGGGACGGCTACCCATTCTGTCTTCTAAAGCGTAAGAAAACTCGTGTTCACAAACGGCAATGATGCAAACCTTTTCGCCATTTTTCTCAATAATCAGATTCTTTCTTGAGTCGTCATAATTCTTGCCAAATCCGGTGTATGTGATACCCACCTCGTCCAGATATTTCATCGAATCCTCGGCACCTTGGATGCCGAAATCAAAGATGTGGTTGTTGCTAAGACCTGCGTAGTTTACACCGATTTCCTTCAGCACCTTAGCGGTGGCGATGGGTGCGGCAAGATTGGGTCCGAATTTTTTGATTGGGTTTCGACTGTTTGTTATGGCACATTCCAAATTAACAAAATTAAAATCATTACCTTCAAAAAGCTTTAAGGTATCGGTGAACAAGGTTTCGGTATCCATTTGTTCGAAAAACGGGGCAGTCTTCTCGGTTGGACAAACGTCCCCTAACAGCAATGCTTTCATAAACGCAACTCCCTTATACAAAATTAATATTGACAATACCTCTTGTATTGCTATAATAATTATATAATAAAGCTGTAACTTCTGCTATGAACAATATTATTGTAATGATATGATTTTAGCACAATATTAATATTCGGGTGGTTTTATGAATAACTATTTTGTTAAAGACGTTATCCACTTTTGCAACGTTTCGCTTGGAAAATGCGGTGCTATAGGCAAACGAAAAATACACTTCTACGATTTAACTTTTATGATAAAAGGCAGTATGACATATATATCTGATAATAAAACCTACGTTCTGAATCCTAACGATGCTATATTATTAAAACCCGAAACTGTTTGCTCAAGACTTGGCGGCACAATGCCGGTGGAGTATATAAGCTTTAATTTCACCCTTCTGCCCAACGCGGGGTTAGAGCTTCCGGAGTATATGCCCAAATGTATTAACAGTGATATTAAAAAATTAGTGTCAGCCTTCCCGCACCGCCACCTGTCCCCCTATCGTAATTCAAAGGAGAAGGCAGCCAATATGCTTAACTATATTCTGTTTGAGCTTTTTGACTCGGCATTGATTAATTCAAGCAATGAGCACGTCGCTAAAATAATAAATCACATAGACGAGCATATAACAGAAAAAATGTCCTTGCATAGTGTAAGCCAAAAAATCGGGCTGACTAAAGAATACACCGCGTTTATTTTCAAAAAAGAAACAGGCAGAACCCTAATCGACTATGTCAACGAACGGAAAATGCTTATAGCCAAGGACCTGATTTTGAGCAACACTATGAGCCTTAACGACCTGTCAAACTATTTAGGGTACGACAACTATAATTATTTTTCGAGACTCTTTAAGCGCTATTTTGGCATCAGCCCCCTGAACCTCAAAAACAAATAGCGTACAAAAAAGACAACATATAAGGGTTGTACCCCAACAAGCAAAAACTCTCTGCTGGTTTCAGCAAAGAGTTTTTTGTTAACAGAATATTATTTAATTTCCTGTTCCAGAGTTCTAAATATTTCTGTGTCAAAAAAGTCATAAAGGGAAATTTCTAAGCCATCACACAATTTCTTTAGTGTAACAACACCTGCATTTTTGCTGCCGCCGTTAATTATATTCTTTAATGTTGAGGGCGGAACAGCCGAAGTTCTTGCAAGAGCATTTACCGACAATCTCTTTTCCTCGCATAACTCTAATAATCTATTTGCTACGGCTTTTCTTGTATCCATAATATCACTCCTAAAAAAATCTATATATAGTTTATGTTTTTTAGGAAGAATACAGCGTCCATATATGGACTTTTTAGACCATATATGGTAAACTTGTGTCGTGGTGATTTATTATGTGTAAAAATACTTGTTGCTTTTTCGGTCATAGAACGATAAACGAAACCGAAGAAATAAAAGCAAAGCTTACCGAAATAATCGAAAACTTGATTATGGAGAAAAATGTTGACACATTCCTTTTTGGGAGCAAGAGCCGATTTAATAGTCTTTGCCTTGAGCTTGTAACCAAAATAAAAGAAAAACACCCGTACATAAAACGAATTTATGTGCGAGCAGAATATCCGTATATAAGCGAGCAATATAAAAATTACTTGTTGGAAAACTACGAGGATACATATTACCCCGAAAAGATACTGAATTCAGGCAGGGCGTCTTATATTAAGCGTAATTACGAGATGATAGATAGCAGCCACTATTGCGTAGTTTACTACGACGAATCCCTTGCTCCAACCACACGCAAAAGCGGCACCAAAATTGCCTTGGATTATGCCATAAAAAGATGTAAAAATATTATATACGTGTTATAGCTTAATGTGTTTAGCTCCTCCTAACAAATACCATCTTGTCTGGTATCAGATAAAATCATATTGGATATAAAAAGGTCTTGCAAAAGAGTTATCCTCTTGTGCAAGACCTTTTTATTGTTTTAAGGGTTATTTTTTTGCGATTGCCTTTTTGGCGGCGGCAACTATGTCCTTTGCACGCAGACCGAATTCGTCTAAGAGGACGTCGGCGGCACCGGATTTGCCGAAGGTGTCGTATACACCCAGTTTAATCACAGGAACGGGGCAGTTTTCTGCGGTTACGTCGCAGACTGCGGAGCCCAAGCCACCGATAACCGAATGCTCCTCGGCGGTGACGATGGCACCTGTTTCCTTGGCAGCCTTTATGATGATTTCTTCGTCCAAGGGCTTGATGGTGTGGATGTTGATGATGCGGGCGTTGATGCCCTCTGCCTTCAGAATATCGTATGCCTGCAAGGCTTCGTTAACCATAAGACCTGTTGCAACGATGGTTACGTCGTTACCCTCGCGAAGCTCAACACCCTTGCCAATTTCAAAATTATAGCTTTCGTCGAAGATTACGGGAACTGCAAGTCTGCCGAAGCGGATATATGCAGGACCGTCAAGCTCTAAAACGGCAAGAACTGCGGCACGGGCTTCGGTAGCATCGGCAGGGTTGATAACAGTCATACCGGGGATTGTACGCATTAAGGCAATATCCTCGTTGCACTGATGGGTTGCACCGTCCTCACCAACAGAGATACCTGCGTGGGTAGCACCGATGATAACCTTTAAGTGGGGGTAGCCTATTGAGTTACGGACCTGCTCGAAGGCACGACCTGCGGCAAACATAGCAAAGCTACTTGCGAAAACTCTTTTGCCTGTGGCGGCAACACCTGCGGCGATGCTTATCATATTGCTTTCGGCAATTCCGCAATCGTAAAATCTTTCGGGGAATTCCTTTTTGAACATACCGGTTTTGGTGGCGGCGGCAAGGTCGGCATCCAAAACGATGAAATCTTCATTCACTTTACCCGCTTCAACAAGCGCCTTACCGTAGGCATCGCGGGTAGCCATTTTAATTACGTCTGCCATTTACTTGCCCTCCAATTCTGTAAGCTGTTCATTGAGCTCTGCCATTGCCTGCTCTGCCTGTTCGGCATTGGGGGCAGCACCGTGCCAGCTCACCTGATTTTCCATATAGGATACGCCCTTACCCTTTGTGGTTTTGGCGATGATTGCGGTGGGAACACCCTTGGTTTCCTTGGCATTCTTAAGGGCGGCTTCGATCCCATCAAAGTCGTGACCGTCGATGGAGATTACGTTCCAGCCAAATGCCTTGAACTTATCCTCGAAGGGGGCAGGGTTATTAACCTCTTCAACCGAGCCGTCTATCTGCAGACCGTTGTAGTCAACAAAGCAAACAAGGTTATCGAGCTTCTTGGCGGCGGCAAACATAGCTGCCTCCCAAACCTGACCTTCCTCGGCTTCACCGTCACCAACGATGGTGTAAACTCTGAAGTTGTCGCCAAAGTGCTTGGCGGAAAGCGCCATACCGCAAGCGGCAGAGATACCCTGACCCAAGGAGCCGGATGACATATCTACACCGGGGATGTGCTTCATATCGGGATGACCCTGAAGTCTGGAGTCGGGCTTACGCAGAGTGTTCAGCTCTGCTACGTCGAAGTAGCCACGCTGTGCCAACACAGAGTAAAGACCGGGAGCGGCATGACCCTTGGAGAGTACGAATCTGTCACGGTCAGACTTCTTAGGATTTTCGGGGTCTACATTCATCTCTACAAAATAGAGGTAGGTTAAAATTTCGGCTATGGAGAGAGAGCCGCCGGGGTGACCCGATTTTGCATTGAAGGTACCTGAGATTACACCCATTCTTACCTTACACGCGGTTTTTTGCAAGGACAGCTTTGTTGCGTTATCCATTACAATCATCCTTTCCTTGTATATAGTTCTTTAAATAATAAATGAAGTGAGCTACGGCTCCCTCGGTAACACCTGCCGAAACATAGTCGGCAATGGCTTTAAGGTTGTCGGGAGACTCGGCGGTAACGGCACCGATATCGGCAGCCAGTACCATTTCTTTATCATTATAATAATCGCCGATGGCGAAAATTTTATCAATTTTTTTAGGAATCAATTCTCTCAGCTTTTCGAAGTTAGTAGCCTTATTAATTCCCTCGGGCAACACTTCAAAAAAGTTTGGGGCAGATTCAACATATCTGATTTCGGGAAGCTTTACCTTCTCTAAATATTCCTTGATTTCCCGCAGGTGGTCGAGGTCATTCAGAATATATAACATCTTCTGCCACTTTTTGTTTCTACTTTCGATGGGTATATAATCCACCTTGTCGTAAATACGCACCGCTTTAACGTCGGGGGTGTCGTTTAAGGTGAGAACCTCATCATCCACCGTAACAAGACCGCCGAGCCGAGGGTAACGTTGTACCGCCTCTTTTATCAACTCACAGGCGGCATCGCTGAGATAGGTTGCGTGGAGAATCTCATCCCGCTCGCCGTCGTAAATAACACCGCCGTTGGTTGTAATAACAGGGGCGTTCACACGAGCTTCCTTACAAATCTGCTTTGCAATTTTGATGCCTCTGCCTGTGGCGATGGTAAAGGTGCCGCCCTCCGACTTAAAATACTCGATAGCTTCTAAATTCACAGGAGGAATTTTACCTTTATAATATAAAGTATCATCAATATCAGAAACCAAAAGGCATCCATCGAAAATACCCATTATAAAATCTCTCGCTTTCTTAAAAACTCTTTAAAATACAAGGGCAAATCGCTCTCATACTCCATATACTCGCGGCTCTCGGGGTGAATAAAGCCAATCTTTTTCGCGTGCAGGCACTGTCCTTCCAAGCCGTGAGCATTCTTGGTGCCGCCGTAGACGGTATCTCCTGCTACAGGGTGCCCCAAATGTGCCATATGGACGCGTATCTGATGGGTTCTGCCTGTTTCCAGTCGGACTCTGATATGGGTAAAACCTTTGTATCTTGCAACCACCTCGTAGTGAGTGACTGCCTCTTTGGAGTTCTTATACGTTACCGCCATCTGCTTACGCTTTATCGGGTGCCTTCCGATTGGGGCAATAACGGTGCCGCTGTCCTGTTTCAGATTTCCCACCACCACCGCCTCATATTCGCGGGTGAAGGAATGCTCCTTTATCTGCTCAGCTAAAAAACGGTGGGCAGTGTCATTCTTAGCTACCATTAACAATCCGCTTGTGTCCTTATCTATCCTGTGGACAATTCCCGGACGCAAAACCCCATTAATTCCGGAAAGACTGCCCTTGCAATGATGAAGCAGGGCATTAACAAGGGTATGGCTGTAATTTCCTGCGGCGGGATGCACAACCATACCTTTGGGTTTATTAACAATCAGCAAGTGCTTGTCCTCGAAAAGCACCTGCAGGGGTATATCCTCAGGTTCAACATCAAGGGGCACAGGGTCGGGGAGGGTAACGAATACCTTGTCCCCTGCCCTTAATTTATAGTTTTTCTTGGCATTGGCACCGTTTACGGCAACCTCGCCCTTCTCTATCAGTGCAGTTATGGCACTTCGGGTGGTGTCCTCCAAAGCGGCGGCAAGAAAGCTGTCCAGCCTTTCCCCGCCCTCAGTGACGATTATTTCACGCTTGTCCATCTTGGTTACTGCCCTTTTTAATTTTATAATCCTTTATTGTGTCCAGCAGAAAATACAGAATTATGAACCCTGCACCAACTGTGACACATATATCAGCAACGTTAAAAACGGGGAAATTCATAAAATCGGTTTTGATGAAATCCACCACCAAGCCGTCACGGAATATGCGGTCTATAAAATTTCCCAAGCCTCCCGAAAGGATAAGGCAGAAGCCCCAATTAGTGAGAGGACTTTTGAATTTTCCCAAAATCAGCAGATAAACCACCAGAGCCATAGCAAGGGCTGTAAATACAATCAGAAAAACTGTGTTTCCTGCAAGGATGCTGAAACCAGCTCCGTCGTTTTCAACAAAGCAAAAACTGAATACACCCTTTATTACAGGCACTGTTTTCGCGGTGTCCTCAAAATAAGACACCACTAAAGCCTTGGTAATCTGATCGACCGCAAGCATAATAAAGCTTATTACCGCGGGGATTATAATTGACATACCGTGAATTTCCTCCGCTAAAAATTATTCTTCGGAAAAGTCAGACAGATTAAACTGAATTTCGGCAGGTACTTCTGCCTCGGCAGATTCCTCAACCTCAGTGGTTTCCTCTATTGCTTCTGAAGGAATTTCCTCAACCTCTGTCTCGGGAGATTCCTCTGAGGCGTTGAACTCAAATTCAACATCCTCAACATTTTCCTGAATGTCTATTTCTGTGGCTGTGCTTTCAATATCCAAGCCACGAAGCTCCTGCAACTGCTCCTCATAGAAGCCCACAATAACATTGCGAACCTGAGAGAATTCAAGACGGAGCTTTTCGCACATTTCCTGCTCTGCCTTTAGTTTTTCTCTTGTGGCAGTGAGCATCTGTCCGGAACGTGCAACTGCTTCGTTAATTATATTTTCTGCCTCTGCACGGGCGGCGGCATTGATAGAAGCCTCCTTACGCTCTGCTTCAGCAAGGATTGCGTTTGCCTTTTCGATGGTGTCCTCAGCCTGATTATCGGCACGGGCAATTATCTCTTTAGCATCCTCTGTGGTTTTATTAAGGAGCTCCTCTGCTGCCTGATGTGCTTCTGCCTCAATCTGCTCTGCCAATTTCTGAGTGCGGATAAGCAGGCTCTGAAGTCCATTGTCAGACACGCCCGTATCTGTCGAATATGTAGGAGCAACGGGCTGAGGTTTTACCTCCTCAACAACCTGGGGCTTTTCCTCTTGGGGTGCGGGTTGTGGGATAGCTTCCGCTTCCACACCGCTTTTTTTCATAGCGTCAAACTTTGCCTTTTCGAGAGCACGGATTTTAGCGGTCATAGACTCGATAGAAACTGCTATTTCCTCTAAAAATAAGTCTACATCCGCTTTCTTATATCCTCCGATTGCTGAGGTTTGGAATACCACTCCACGTACCTGATCTGCTGTCATAACATTCACCATATCCTTCCCGCATATTTGCGATGTCGCTTTTTGGTGCGACCAACCTTTATATTAAATATATTTTTTCCATTTGATGATTACGCGACCCTTTTTAGAAATATCCGATGTGGAAACTATTTCCCATCGTCCAAATCCTCTGATGCTTAAAACGTCTCCGTCCCTTATTGTGGCAGTTGGTTTCTCTGCCGCAAGGGAATTAATTGAAATCAATCCGGAGCCGATAAGCTCTTGCGAGCTGTTTCTGCTTTTACCCGTCAACGCCCCAACCACACAATCAAGGCGAAGGGAGGCTACGGTTGCAGTTGCGGTGACAAATCCGCCTATTCCCGGCAGGGGTTCGGTGTGTCCTTCGCAAAGGGTGACACCAACTCTGCCTACCTTGTCTATCTGAGTTAATATATACTCCGATATGTCGCGGCTGACAAACATAACTGCCCTTCCCTTTTCAATTAGGATGTCCCCCACCGCCGAACGCTCAAGACCCAATGCCATAACCGAGCCTAAGAAATCCCTGTGGGAAAGGGTGTCTGCCTCACGAAAGGTAAAGGTTATCGAGGTTAAGGGGAACTGTTCCGCAGAAGGCTCGCACCACTGGGGAAAAATCCCTATATAGCTTCGCTCTGCACCCTCATAGCCCCCAAACACTTGGTAACGGCAACCGCTAAGATGCTTTATACCCTCAGCCGCCTCAGCGGCAGAAAGGAAGCCTACAAACTTAGGAATATTGCGAAGCTCAGAAAGTCGGGCAGCATCCCGAAGCTTTACCGAGGTATCAATATCAGACATCTAAATAAAGCTCACTGCTTTCCAACTCTTCCAAAATAAGATTGCCCATTATGTCAACATTGTTGGAGTTAGGGGTAATCATATAGGTGCTGTTGGAGGTTCTTTTGAGAATTGCATCATTAGTATATGCTGCACCGCTGAAGAAGTCCAGCAATCTGCGGCAGTTATCGGGAGTTGCACTCTCCATATTAAGAATAATGGTACAGCCCGCCTTTATATGGTCTGCGACTGCTTTACCATCCTTACTTATGCTCTCGGGCTTTGCGAGAACCACATTCATTTTAGCACCTGTCTGACGGGGTGCCTGAGCCGTTTCTCTAGGTGTACGGAAGGGACGAATACGAGAATCGGATTCTGTAGCTACGGGTTCCTCTGCAGCTGCGTTTTCCATTTCGTCGCCCTCTTCTGTGGTAAACATAAGCTCCTTTAATTTGTCCATAAATCCCATAGTGATATCTCCTTTTATGTATAGTTTCTTTTTCCGAAAAGTGAAGAACCAATTCTTACTATGTTAGCACCCTCCTCAATAGCAATGTCAAAATCCGAAGACATTCCCATTGAAAGGTACTCCATACTACTATTATCTATGTTTTTGGTCCGTATGTCAATAAATAAGTTATACATTCCTGCAAAATATTTTCTCAAAACCGTTTCATCCTCGCAAATAGGAGGAATTGCCATAAGACCTTTAATGTGAAGGGCGGGAAGAAGTGCCACCTCTCGGATGAGATTTTCCAGATTTTCCGGGGCTATGCCGGATTTATTATCCTCGCCGCCGATATTGACTTCAATAAGTATATCGGTTTCTACGCCGTACTTCAAACTGTACTTTGAAATCTCGCGGGCAAGCTTAAGGGAATCCACCGACTCAATCATCTCAACCTTGCCGACAATGTCTTTAACCTTGTTGGTTTGCAGATGACCGATAAAGTGCTTATGAACATCCATCAATCTATCGTTTTTGGAAAGAAATTCCTGAACACGGTTTTCACCTATAAACGCAAGTCCCTGCTTTATTGCATGGTTTATTACCCGGACGTCCACCGTCTTGCTTGCGGCAAGGAGAATTATATCCTCTGCCTCTCTGCCGCTTTTTTCGGCAGCCGACTTTATTCTGTTTTTTATATCCTCAAAGTTAGCATCGAAATATCCGCATTTGGCTTGCAGCTCGCTAACTGATAACTTTTCCGTCATATAAATTTTTCCCCTTTAAGATTACTTCATCGTAGAGTCGTAGCCGAAGCCCTGTCTGCTCCGCTTCGCAAATGCAATAATTCTCGGTTGAATATAAAACCTCTATAGGCACGAAATTAATAACCGAGCCCGAGAGCACATAAACGCCCTTCTTGCCGTCAACAAATCTTATTGCTTTGGAGCTTACCTGCAAGCCACTGTAAGTTTCTAATACGATGGTCATATTTCCCGTTCGCATTGTGGCAAGGTCACTGTTCATATAGGTACAGGCAAACACAACCACAGCTTTATCCCCCGACTGGCCTTTGTTGATTTTTTTGACGGTAACAGGCAGCTCTCTGCAGGAATTAAAGTCTGTCAGCAGGGTCATTTCACTGCCCTCGGTAAGCTTAAGGCTTTCGTCAAGAGATATAACCGCCGCAAGATACCATTCATAATCCGAAACGGTTTTTCCGATTACCGTGCCGCTGTATTCCTCGCCGTCGGGAGCTATGTTCTCTAAATCCTTGGGGGTGATTTTGTTGATTTTATCAATATCAAAGCTGCCTTCGTAGCCGTCGATGCCCGACACGAAATATCCTGCTTCCTTGGTTTTTACCTGGGCTTTAGCAGAGCTTTTAGAACTTTCCAACCTATCGAGTCTGTCCTCATAGTTGCTTATAAGGGAGTCGAAATTCGTTGAAACACCCGTTGCTATCTGTCGGCGGTTAAGGAGCTTCAGCAATTCTGCTGCAGAGCCCTCACCCGTCATTCCGTTTTTTCGCCCGTCATTCACAAGGTTAAGCAATGCGGTATCAATTTTTGAATCCAGCAGGTCGATATCCACCGCCTCGGTGTTGTTATAGCCGCTGATTTCCTTAAGGTTTTGTATGGACTCCTTTAAAGAGGCTATTTCCTCCTTAACGGTTACGTCCTCGCTGTCGCCGTATATATCTGCCACAACGCCACCCTTTTCTACCTTGCCGCCATCAGGAACGTTATAGCTTATAACTCCGCTTTCCTTTGAGGTCAATACCTTTTCTCCGCGGATTGCAGTTACCTCGATGTCAATGCCGTTATAGGTTTCGTAATGAATTACCGAGCCTGTGGTTATGGGACGATAAAAATAACGATAGGTGTATGATACAAGCACGAAGGCTATTATCAGTACCACAACTGACTTTATAACCTTTTTTCCGTCTAAAGACACGGTAATCCAACTCCTTTCAAAATATCCTTTGCCCTTTCATATACATCCTCACAGTCGGCATAAAGGGTGTGTGCCTCAGGGCTTCTGGAAAACCAGGTGATTTGCCGCTTGGCATATCTGCGGGTGGCACGTTTGAGATTATCTGCTGCCTCCTGCAAGGTGATTTCTCCATCTATATAAGGGTACAATTCCTTATGCCCTATAGCCTGACCTGCACCGTTAACCGATGCCTTATCCCGATACATCAAGGCTTCACCCAAAATCCCGCCTTCAAACATTTCGTCAACGCGGTCGTTGATTCTCTTATATAATTTTTCCCTGTCCTTAAAGGCGATATTAAGCCTTATAACGTCATATCGAGAAGGTTCTTTTCGGGAAAGCTCTACATGGCGACTGAAGGGAATTCCTGTGGCTTCATAAACCTCCAAAGCTCGGATAACCCTGCGTATATTCGCTTTTTCAATTTTCTCTGCCGCCTTTGGGTCAACCCTCAAAAGACGCTCATACATAACATCTATTCCCTCAAGGTCGCATTCCTTCTGCAGTCGCTGACGGATCTCGGTGTTGCCGCAGTCGCTGAATTTAATGTCATCTGCAACAGAGTCTATATAAAGTCCGGTGCCGCCAACCATTATAGGCAAGGCTCCTCTTTCTGCAACCTCGGCAATGGTTTTATGGGCGAGGTCACAATAGTCGGCAACCGAGAATGGCGTGCCAACGTCGAGAAAGCCCATAAGTCTGTGGGGAATTCCGTCACACTCTGCCTCGTCGGGTTGGGCTGTGGCAATTGGTATGCCGCGGTAAATCTGCATAGAGTCGGCAGATATGACCTCACCGCCAAAGCTTTTAGCCAGCTTGATTCCAAGGGAAGTTTTGCCGCAGGCGGTAGGACCGCTGACCACGATTAGTCTTTTTGCCTCATTCATACAGATCACCTCTTTTTTCAAATTGATAATTTTTATCCCAATCTTCCGAAAAGCTTTTCGATTGCCTTTTTATCCATCTCCACTGCTACAGGTCTGCCGTGGGGACAGTAGCGGATATCGGGATTATTCATAACCTGATTCATTAGCTCGATCAGTTGGGGCTCGCTGGATACATAGCCCGCCTTGGTTGCCGCCTTGCAGGCGACGGTGTGGTAAATATCGTCTAATCTTTCGGTTTCTACCGAGTTCTTGGTGGCGAGATTTTCGGCAATTTCACAAAGCAGAGAATATATATCCTCATCCCCTAATGCCGACGGAACGGCACGTACCACAACCGCACCCATTCCGAAATCCTCTATATCAAAGCCTGCATCGGTTAAGGTTTCCAGATTTTCGAGTATTACTGCGTATTCTTCTTTTGGAAGAGTTATGTTGCGGGAAGAGAGAAGAAGCTGACTTTCTGCCTTAGCATCCTTTTTAAGTCGCTCGTAGATGATTCGTTCGTGGGCGGCATGCTTGTCAATAAGTATAAGCTTGCCCTCCAACTCCGCTATGATATAAGTCTTAAATGCCTCGCCGATGAACCTTGCGGCAAGGAAGGGCTTAACCTCATAAGCTTCTCCGTCCTGTGGCAGAGGTTCGGGCTTCGATTCGGTTTTTGCGGGTTCCGATTGCGAAACCGAAGGCTGGGGAATTTTAGATTCTTCTGCCGCAACCTCTTTCTTTGGGGCAGGCTTCGGAAGGTCCTCCTCCACCGCCACGTCAATGTTTATCCCGCGGGGAACCTTTATTCCGCCGAAATGACTTGTGCTGTCGTGAAACACAAAGCCTTCTCTTTTTGGGGTCGATGCCGTGGGAACCGGCTTTCTGTCGACAGGAAGGTGAAGATTCTCGCCCGTTGTTTTAGAGGAGATTTTGTGCTTATCTCCCTCGATTTCCCGCATAAACTCATCGGCAGTCATTCGTATCTGCTTTTTCTCTGCCGTAACGTTGAGCTGAGGACGGGATTCGTCCGATGCCAAGGCACTTCTTACACCGAAGCGTATAGCATCAAAGACCCGGCTTTCGTCGGAAAAACGCACCTCGGTTTTGGCGGGATGAACGTTTACATCCACCATTTCGTGGGGCATTTCAATATTGAGAACACAATAGGGGAACTTGCCCACCATCGCAGAATTTTTATAGCCAACATCCAAAGCCGCCATAGCGGTTGTGGATTTTACAAATCTGCCGTTAAGAAAAACCAACTGCAGATTTCGGTTGGGGCGGCACTTAAAGGGCTTGCATATAAGACCGCTGACACGGATGCCACCGTGGCTATACTCAATGGGCAAAGTGCCAAGGGCAATATCACGACCCAAAACCGAATACACCGCATCGTAAAGCTTTCCGTTGCCCTGGGTCACAAGCTGCTGCTTACCATCGCGCACAAACTTAAAGGAAATCTCGGGGTGAGACAAAGCCATCCTATCGATGATTGCCGCAACGTTTGCACCCTCCTTGACGTCCTTCTTGAGAAACTTCATTCTGGCAGGAGTATTGTAGAAAAGATCCCTCACCTCAATTATGGTTCCTGCCGCACAACCAATACCGTCGCAGAACTGCTCCTCACCGCCGTGGATTGCATAATGAGTTCCTTCCTCGTCCTCGGGACGGCGGGTGATCATTGTAACGCGGGAAACGGCACTGATTGCCGCCAAGGCTTCACCGCGGAAGCCAAGGGTACCTATGCTGTCCAAATCCCGCTCGGTGGAGATTTTACTTGTTGCATGGCGGAGAAAGGCACGGGGCACGTCATCACGGGCTATGCCACAGCCGTTGTCGGTTATACGCATCAGAACCACACCGCCGCCTTCTATCTCGACCGTTATGGCGGTGGCACCGGCGTCTATTGAATTTTCCACAAGCTCCTTTATGGCAGAAGCAGGACGTTCAACCACTTCGCCCGCCGCGATAAGCTCGGCGGTCTGGCGGTCAAGCACATTAATTTTCGGCATTGTCTTTCTCCTTTCTGTGTTTTTTATTTTGAGATTGTTATCTAGATAGTAATATCTAAATTGATAAGAGTTCCTATTAGACGAATTTTTTCGGAGGTCGCCGCGTGAAATTTGCCGCAAGGCTTTGTGCCTTGCAAAAATAAACGCAAGAAAAACGGAAAAATGCGGCAAAAGGAACCGTAATTGATTTTGAGATTGTTATCCTATGTTCTTCGCTTTGTCACACAATTCATAAAGAGTCTGCAAAGCTTCAATCGGGGTAAGTGTATTTACGTCTATCAGCTTGATGTCTTGGAGCAATGAATCTGCTCCCATAGAACGGAAGGAAATCTGGTCGGTGGGCTCGTTGATTTCTGCCTTGACACCGGGGAGAGCCAAGCCCTCACTTTCGATGTTTTTAAGAATCTGCTTGGCACGGTTGATAACCCCCGAGGGAATGCCCGACAGCTTGGCAACCTCGATACCGTAACTTTGGTCGGCACCGCCACGTACAATTCGGCGAAGGAAGATTATGTCGTCACCACGTTTTTTGGCGGCGATGTTATAGTTTTTAATACCCTTCAGCTCGTTTTCCAAGGTGGTGAGTTCGTGGTAATGGGTGGCGAAAAGGGTTTTCGCACCTAACTTCTTGCGGTCGGCACAGTATTCAAGCACAGCTCGGGCTATGGACATACCGTCGTAGGTAGAGGTGCC
>JAZNQM010000180.1:0-5665 GCA_045590175.1 Acutalibacteraceae bacterium
TCTGCCAAGAAGTCTCTTGCATTCAAAAGATCCTGCTCAAGGGTAGGAATCTGCTGCTCGAGAGTATAGTCACGATAAACGTCGGGCTCGGCAGAAGTAACAGAAATAATCTGACGATAAATATCGTTGAGATTAAGAACTGCCTGCTGGATATTACGCATAACAACGTTCATCTCAGCGGTAGTACAGGCAAGAGAAAGCATATTCTCGCCTTCGTTGAGATAAACATAGTAATCCTGCGGAGCATCCTTGTCTCCGTTGCCGAGAGTGAGCATATACCAACCCTGACGATACTTGAACTTGATCTGCTCTGCTTCCTTGAAAGGTATTACACCGTTAATCTTAAGGGTTCTGTATGAGTTCATACCTGCATTGAAGTTCTGTCTTGCACGGAAGGAAAGCTTATAAAGACCAGCCTTCTTTGCATTGACTTTCCAGATGATCTCATAACCATTGGTAGCCCAGTTGGTCTGACCGATAGTGTTGAATCTGGTGTATGCAGGATCACAAGGCTCGGTTGCGGAACCGGATTTATCATATGTAGGATACAGAACAATATTATTCTTAGCATAAGTTTGTTCTGCCTGCTGCTTGATGGTTAAATCTTCACCATCGGAGGTTTTAACATAATCAGCATCGGTGAAATTAGAGATATAATCAGCGTAACTGATGGTTTCTGCTTTATTGCCGAAATGGATAGCAGAAAAAGCAACAGCCTCTCTGTCTAATTCGAATCTGATTTTATGTGTGCCCGCAGTCAGATAGAACTGATAAGGTTCAGGGTATGAACCACGAATATCGATAAGGTCGCGGGAAGTCCACATCTGCTTTTCCTTCTGAGAAGGACGAATATCGTCGGAAATCAAATTCTCATCAGGATTCTCAAAATAGCTACCTTCAGGAACGCCTGCAGGATCAATATCATCCTCCCAGATTCTGGGCAGAGTCATCTGCTGAGCTTCAATAAAAGGAAGCTTACCGTCAATTTTCACGGTAACCTCGATATCCTTTTCCTTGTGTTTAACCTGATAGTAGTCGATACCAATACCATAAGTACCTGTCTGGGGTACAGTAACCTCGTACTCTACCCACTCATTGTTGGGATCCAAAACAACAGCCTTAACACCGTCAAAGGTTTCAACCTTTGCAGAATCAGCCTTCTTAAAGTCTGTTCCTTTTACAGTGACAAAGTTGATGTACTTGTTCTCACCCGAGAAATAGTGGTTATAATAGTCATAGTAAGAGTTCTTTTCAGAGCCTTCTACGAACTGACTGATAACCGCTTGAGTTTCCTCGTTGAGCTGGGTATCAACTTCTGCATTTTGGTTCGCAAATGCTGTAAGTGATGTGGAGAAAGAGGTTACAAAAAGCAGTAAACTCATTCCCAAGCAAATTACCCTTTTGCGCATTGTTCAGCCTCCTAAAAATTGATTGTTGCTAAAATTACTTTGATGTTGACAAACAGTGTTTCCGTGCACAACCAACTCATCCCCATCATTTATATAAAACGCTACAAAACGATGGTGAGTTTTTGGTTAATTTACACATCGACACAGCATACTTTTGCCAATATCGTAAATAATCCAAATATATTTTATCACATTTGCACGAAAAATCAAGTAAAATTTACAACATTATTATAAAATTTTTAATGCATTTTTAACGCAACTATACATAATCATTAAAAACGTCTGCTGAAACTTCGGATTTGTTATTTAAAATCAACAACCAAGGGTATTTTACCATTCCAAGCACTTTAAATAATTATTAACAAAAGTACCAATACACCAGCAATAAGCACTCCGCTTCCGACAATTGACAGTATAAGTTTGCTTCTATTAATATTCCTCTTGTTTTCTCTTCCTTCTTCTGCCACTGCCAGACTCCATAAATCAACGTCAGACATTTTATTTACAAGTTTTTTTGCAGAACTGCAAATTTTACCATTGGGAACATCCGCATACTCAGGTCTGATGTAAAGAACAGCTTTTTCAAAATATTTATTTTCCGGGTCACATACTTCAATAATTTGTTTGTTGACTCCCTTAATCAATCTTATCGCCTCCGACAATCTATAAAATATTATCTTCAGTATGTTTGGCAAATATTAGGGAAATATGCAAATTTTTTTAATGCAAATGATGAATCTGTATGTTATAATGAATTTAATAATTAATATGAGGTGGTAATTTGAATATAGAAATAAAAAACATAAATTGCCTTGACCTCGCAGAAACTTTAGACTGCGGGCAGGCCTTTCGTTGGAAAGAAACCAATGACGGTCGTTGGTACGGAATAGCTCACGGTAAAGAGATAGAACTCTCTTTGAATGGCGGAACATTAACTCTTTATGACACCACTCAAGAGGACTTCGAAAATATATGGTCTGATTACCTCGACCTCAACAGAGATTATGCCGCTATTGAGAAGGTTATAAGCAGCGATGATACACTCTCAAAAATGTATAAGCTTTGCAACGGTGTTCGTGTCCTCAATCAGGAACCTTGGGAGACTCTTTGCTCCTTTATCATATCTCAAAACAATAACATCAAAAGAATCAAAGGAATTATTGAACGTCTCTGCGAAACATACGGAACCAAATTAAATAACGGATACTCCTTCCCTGCCGCCGAAAGAATTGCTATACTTACCGTTGAAGATTTAGCACCATTACGTTGCGGCTTCAGAGCAAAATATATTCTTGATGCGGCAAAACGAGTAGCAAGCGGAGAAATTGATTTTGACTACATAAAAACTTTGCCGATTGACGAAGCCAGAAGCGAGCTAACAAAGATATATGGTGTGGGTGACAAGGTTGCCGACTGCACCCTGCTATTTGGTTTAGGATTTGCTGAGGCTTTTCCAAAGGATGTGTGGATAAAGCGTGCTATGCCTCTGCTCTTCCCTAACGGACTCCCCGAGGGCTGCCACGGTATCGAGGGCATAATTCAACAATACATTTTCTCCTATGCACGAAAAACTAAATTAGATATATAGTAAAAACCGCTTGAATGGACCAATCCAAACAAGCGGTTTAATTCATTTATATTTGCCAATCGATGGGAGTTTGTCCCGAAGCCATAAGTAATTCATTGGCCTTTGAAAAATGCTTACATCCAAAAAAGCCATTATAGGCAGACAGAGGACTTGGGTGCACGGTTTCAAGCTTATGGTGAATCGGGTTGGTTATGACCTTAGCCTTTGTCTTGGCATTTGCTCCCCAAAGCAAAAATACAACAGTGGTTTCTTTGTTGTTAAGTTCGGCGATAACTCGGTCGGTGAAATTTTCCCAGCCTTTGCCTTTGTGACTGTTGGGTTGACTTTCACGGACTGTAAGAACATTGTTGAGCATCAGTACTCCTTGCTCTGCCCAGTGGGTCAAGCAACCGTGGTTGGGAATATTAAAGCCAATATCCGAAGCTAATTCCTTATACATATTCTTTAAGGAAGGCGGCGGCTCTATCCCCTTCTTCACAGAGAAACAAAGTCCATGTGCCTGACCTGCTCCGTGGTAAGGGTCCTGACCGATTATAACCACCTTGGTGTCTTTGAAAGAAGTGTATTTCAATGCGTTGAAAATATCGCCCATCGCCGGATATACAGTGTGTTTATGATATTCGGCTCTGAGGTACTCTCTCAACAACATATAATAAGGCTTGTTAAACTCATCCTTTAAGATATTGTCCCAATCATTTCCCAAATTTACCATAATCAACGTCCTTTGAGTTTAATAGCAGAGAAGTAATTCTTTCTTGATTTCAGTATTGTTAAAGCGGATTACATCTCTGTCAATTGTGTAGTCCAAAGCCTTACCATCGGCACTGATAGCTTTTACCTTATTAATATCAGCAACAGAAACAGAAGAAAGATTCAGACTTCCGTCTTTTATAACAATCCGCTCACCATCGCTGTTTCTTATATAATCACCCCAGCCGCTGCCAAGGCTCCACAAGCAGTTAAAGTCGCCTTCTATAATAGGTGCGAAACCTATATGACGGTTGGGTAAATCAAAGCTAAAGCCGCTGAATATCGACAAAAGTGCAAAACTTGCCATTGGTCTTGCATAGTTACTACCGCATTCGATTTCATTATACGGATTGCGTTTTTCTCCGTCATATCTGTCTCTGATAGCACGAACAACCCTGAGTCCTTCATCAATGAACCCTTCACTAATTAGCAAACCTGCAAAAGCATATTCAAATCCCGTCATACATTCTTCGCAATAAGGAATGGGAATTACGGGCTTTTGAGTATCTTCGGGATAAGCGCACATAACACTTCCGCTTTCATCGTTTATAGCAAACACTCGCCACATATTGGCAAAATCACGCATTGACGTTTTGAAATTGTTTTTGAACATATTGGTTAAAGCTGCTTTTCGCTGAACTTTATCGAATATATCTCCAAGACCTAATATGTTAGCGTGCCACTGTCCCAGCATTTGGTCAATTATAGAGCCGTCTGCAATTTGATATTTTAGCTGTCCCTTTTCTTCGTTCCAATACTGAGGACAATCGAAATGCTCAGTGTAGTGCTTATCAGTTACATCAACCTTATGTATATAATACTTACCGTTAAACAGCTTGCGATTGGTAAATTCATACCCTTTTTTGAACAAATCATTATATAGCTCCGCCTTATCGGTATCGCCCAAATGCTCAGCCATTATCGAAGCCGCTTTTAAAGCCGCAAGGTACATACCCTGCAACCAAGAAGATGGTCCGAACAATTCCATATCCAGTGTATGGTGTTGTCTACCCTCAAGAACGCCATCCATATCCCTATCCCACTCGTCGGGATTTTGGGGACTCCAAGCAAATTCCAAGATTTTGCAAATACTTGGAAAATTCTCACGTAGCCAATCATCATCACCACTGATTTTCCATTCACGATAAGCCTTGAACACAGTTGCCATCTGTCCGTCAACACAGGGGCGGTGCCGATCGCCGATAAAGCTTGTACCCAAAGGCAGACGTGTACGAAAATGTGTGCCCCCGGATTCTTCTGTATCAAAGTTAAACTCAGTCTCTCTAAGGCTTCGCTCCAGCTCAGGGAAAAGGAAACAAAGTGCGTATGCATAACTCCATACATGGGTGCAAGTTCCTTCACAAGACCCTACCAATTCGTGAACACCCTCAAAGCCATAGAACGTTCCGTCCTGCAGACGTACAACTGTTGGAGATTTAAGCACCGACAATGTCGAGGAAATAGCCTCAATAACTACAGGGTCTAACGTTGCATTATGCAAGGATGTTCTGAATTCATTGGTTTTGTTGTATAGGATATCAAATTTATCTATGCAATATCTGTTGGTTTCAAGAGAGTTCTCCATCAGGGTTGCATAGTAATTCTTCCAAACTATATCACCTACATCCTGCTCGTAATCCGCCCAAAAATTATAGAAATTCGGAACATTCCAAGACAGAACAAATTTAACACTTTTTTCCTTGTTTTCATTAAGCTCAAACGATGTACCGATTGTGGCAACATCACCCTGAGAAGGCTGGTCGTAAACTCTGTTTTTAAGGTCTGCATTATTAACTTCATACCAATAGTTGCTTACAATATCTTGCCAGGCACCTCTGTACCAATATTGTTGAAGAATCCCGTTCGGTGCATCAACCGAAACGGTCATATCTGCATAGTTCTTTTCATCAGGAGATTT
>JAZNQM010000181.1:0-6751 GCA_045590175.1 Acutalibacteraceae bacterium
AAGTAAAGCTTGTCCGCAGTTGTGTAGTCTGTTGAAACGGTTTCGGGGTTATTGTTGATGATAATAGCCTCGTAGCCTGAATTTTTGATTGTGGTAACAGCGTGAACTGTTGAATAGTCAAACTCAACGCCCTGACCGATACGGATGGGACCTGCACCGATAACAACAATTTTCTTCTTGTCTGTGAGTATGGAGTCGTGCTTATCTGTGTATGATGAATAGAAGTAAGGAATGTAAGCATTTGTGTGACAAGTGTCAACCATACGGAACACGGGGAACATACCCTCTGCCTTACGGAGATTGTAAACCTCGATTTCATCCTGATCCCAGAGCTTTGAAATAAACTTGTCACCAAAGCCCATTTTCTTTGCCTCGAGGAGAACTGCCTTGTCGCCTACGTTCTCTTTAAGCTTATTTTCCATATCAACAATTCTCTTGAATGCTTCAAGGAAATATGTTGTAATTTTTGTAATATCGTGGAGCTTTTCCAATGACATACCGCGACGAATAAGCTCTGTTACGGCAAAGATTGTGTCATCCTTAAACTCTGCAAGATAGCTGACAAGCTCATCCTCTGTCATATTGTCAAACTTGGGAAGATGGAAGTGATATGCACCTGTTTCAAGTGAACGAACAGATTTGAGAAGACACTCTTCAAGGTTTGAGCCGATACCCATAACCTCACCTGTTGCCTTCATCTGTGTGCCGAGAGTGTTTGCAGCAGATGCGAACTTATCAAAGGGGAATCGAGGAAGCTTTGCAACGATGTAATCAAGGCGGGGCTCAAATGCCGCAGTTGTGTTTGCAATTGTAATATCCTCAAGTGCCATACCGACTGCAATCTTGGCAGTAACACGTGCAATGGGATAACCGCTTGCCTTTGACGCAAGTGCAGATGAACGTGAAACTCGGGGGTTAACCTCAATAAGGAAGTATTCACTTGTTTCGGGGTTGAGTGCAAACTGAACGTTACATCCACCCTCGATTTTAAGCTCGCGGATAATCTTGATAGCAGAATCGTTGAGCATCTTAAGGTCGTGGTCATTGAGGGTAAGTATGGGAGCAACAACAAGTGAGTCACCTGTGTGAACACCTACGGGGTCGATATTTTCCATACCGCAGATTGTGATAGCGTGGTCGTTGGAGTCACGCATAACCTCAAACTCGATTTCCTTGTAGCCCTTAACGCTCTTTTCAATAAGTGCCTGATGAACGGGTGAAAGCTTGAAAGCATTTGTACCGATTTCAATAAGCTCTTCTCTGTTAGAGGCAAAGCCGCCACCTGTACCGCCAAGTGTAAATGCAGGACGAACAACTATGGGGTAGCCGATTCTTTCAGCCGCCTCGAGTGCCTCGTCAAGGCTGTATGTAATTTCAGAAGGAATTGTAGGCTCACCGATGGACTCGCAAAGTTCCTTGAACATTTCGCGGTCCTCAGCACGCTCGATACTTGCACTACTGGTGCCCAAAAGCTCAACATTGCACTCTTTAAGTATGCCTTTTTCTTCAAGCTGCATAGCAAGGTTAAGTCCGGTCTGACCACCAATACCGGGGATGATAGCGTCAGGTCTCTCGTAGCGGAGGATTTTTGCGACATACTCCAAAGTAAGCGGCTCCATATACACCTTGTCGGCAACTATTGTGTCGGTCATAATGGTTGCAGGGTTGGAGTTACAAAGGATTACCTCGTAGCCCTCTTCCTTAAGGGCTAAGCAAGCCTGGGTGCCTGCATAGTCAAATTCGGCAGCCTGTCCGATTACGATAGGACCTGAGCCGATAATCAAAATCTTTTTAATGTCTGTTCTCTTTGCCATATTCATATCCTCCTGAAAATTAATTACTGCATTTAAGCCATACGGCTTTGTTGTTTACAACCGTTAAAAGGTTTTCTCCGAACACCGTATCTCCGGTGAAGGGTGAGCTTTTACCCATTGATAGAAAATCCTTCGGGTCTACTTTATAGGCTTTATTAAGGTTGAAAACACAAAGGTCAGTGCTTTCCTTTAGCCCGAAAACCCTTCGCGGATTTATTGACATAACCTCAATTAGCTTTTCTAAAGTTATAATTCCGGGTTTTACGAGCTTTGTATAAAGCACGGGGAACGCGGTTTCAAGTCCCACAACACCCATAAGACTCTTTTCAAGACCTCTGCCCTTCTCCTCGGCAGAATGGGGAGCGTGGTCAGTGGCGATGCAATCAATCGTTCCGTCTTTTAATCCCTCAACGAGAGCGAGCCTGTCCTCGGAAGAACGAAGTGGCGGGTTCATTTTGAACCGTGCATCCTCCTGCAGAAAGCTATCGTCCAACACAAGATAGTGGGGACCTGTTTCACAGGTTATGGGTAACCCCTCCGCCTTGGCTTTTCTGATTAAATCAACACTTTCCTTAGTGGAAATGTGGCATACGTGATATCTGCAACCCGTTTCGCGGACAAGCTCAATGTCACGCTCGATGGGTTTCCATTCACTTTCGGAGCAGATTCCTCTATGACCGTGGGCTTTAGCATATTCACCTTTGTGAATATATCCACCCTCCAACAAAGAGTTATCCTCGCAATGAGCAACAATTATCTTGCCAAGTTCTTTGGCTTTTAGCATTGCCGACTTCATTAATTCTCTATTCTGAACTCCTCTGCCGTCATCACTGAAGCCACCGCATTTTTCTGCCATTGCTTCCATATCGGCAAGTTTTTCTCCCATTTGTTCCGCTGTTATTGAACCGAATGGGTGGACGTTTATTAAAGCATCCCTCGCAATTATATCCAGCTGCTGTTGCAAATTTTCAGCACTGTCGGGCACGGGCTTTAGGTTGGGCATGGAGAAAACGTCGCTATATCCACCATGAGCCGCCGCGGCGGTACCGCTCTTTATTGTTTCTTTATAAAAAAATCCCGGCTCTCTCAGATGTACGTGCACATCACAAAAGGCCGGAAAAACAAATACTTCATCCTTAAAAACAATTTGACCGTCTGACATATTATCGGCAATAGTGCCTTGGGGAATAGAAATGCCACCCAAAGAAAACTCTTTAGAAACAAAAGAACCGCTGTTGTAAATATGCGCGTTTGTAAACTTGAAGTTCATTAGGGGCTCCTTTCTCAAAAAATACCGGACAAGATTTGCACACTGAAACGCACCGCTTTATACAGCAGAAGCAAAAAATACAAAACATAAAATCCTGTCGGCATTACAGCACTAAAATTAATGATCTCTATTTCTAAATAATAATACCACAACCCATACCCATTGTCAACTATAAAGCAATCTATATATAGTTAAAATTTTACCTTTTGTCTCGTGTAAATTTTGTATATATTTCTGCTTTGAATTATAACACTAGTTGCAAAGAAGTGTGTTTTGTGCTACTATAAAGTCAGGAGGTATTGCTTATGAAAAAGACAGTAAAATTAATTTCGTTTTTATTAGCGGCAATTTTAGTTTTTACAATCCAACTTCCATTAACCGGTGCAACCCCCACAAGCAGCAATAACACCCCTAAATTAGCCATTGTTTCTACTGGAGCGGCGACAATATCCCTTAAATGGACCACTTTCAGCAAAGCCGACGGATACAAGGTGTATCGCAAAGCTTCCAAAGATGGCAAATGGAAAACAATCAAGACCACCGCTAAAGGCACATATACCGACAAGAAGCTGAAGTTAGGTAAAACCTATTGGTACAAAGTCAGGGCTTATAGAAAGTCGGGCAAATCCACTGAGTACACTCCTTATTCCAAGGTTAAATATTCTAAGACCAAGCTACCAAAACCAACAATTAAAATCTCGGGAGTCTCTGCAAACGCAATAAAAATTTCTATCACTAAGTCCAAGGCAGCAGACGGTGTTAAGATATATCGCAAGACTTCAAAAAACGGTAAGTGGAAAAAGATAAAAACCACCACTGCCAAAACCTTCACCAACAAAAGCCTTAAATATAAAAAGTATTATTACTACAAGGTAAAAGCTTATAAGAAGGTTGGCAAAAAATATTATTATTCAGCCTACTCTTCACAGAAAAAAGCTAAAACCTACGTGCGGAAAGTTAAGGTAAGCAATAAACACAGTTCTTCTGTTGTTGGAAAAATCAAATGGAGCAAGGTATACGGTGCTACCAAGTATCAGGTTTATATGCAGGACGCAACTGGTAAATTTAAATACAAAACCTCAACAAAGTCTACATATATGACAATCAGGAATTCTGCCGGTTGGTTAAATTATAAAGTCAGAGCAGTACAAAAGGTAGGTAGCAAGAGCTATTATGGTTCATTATCTTCTGTCATAAGCTACGATTGGATTCATATCAAAGACGATTATTACGATACTCCCAACGAAGCATATGTTAACGACCCGAGCAATCGACCGGTAGTTTTAAATTTCTCCGGAGTATCTGCAAATGAAATGAAAATTGCAATCGACAAGCCGAAGGATGCAGATGGTGTTGATATTTACCGAAAGACTTCTATAAACGGGAAATGGGTAAAAATCAAGCGAACAACAGCCGACACCTACACAGATAAGAACCTTACATATAATAAAACCTATTACTACAAAGCAACCGCTTACAAAAAAATCAATAAAAAGTATTATTATACTAACTATTCAGAGGTAATAAGTGAAAAAACTCATATAGGAACTGTTTGGCTATATAATCCGTCAAAACAAAGTTCAATAGTTTGGAACAAAATATACGGAGCTACAAAATATCAGATTTATAGAAGCGTATCCGAAGGGGAATATAAATACTATAAAACAACGACCTCCACTAGCTTTACCGACCCATCCGGCACTACCTCTACTGCCTATAAAGTACGTGCACTTCAAATAGTAGGAGACAAAACGTACTACGGAGATTTTTCATATTCGATTTATTTTGATGTCATAGTATCTCCGCCCAATAATTATATCGGAAGTGTTGAAATAAAAAAAGGCAGTAGTGTCGTAGACGGGCTAAACTTTGGCGGCAAGACCTTTACTATGGCAATTGACCAGCACAGTCAATATCATTCCGATTCATTTTTAGATACTGTTGCGGCATTCGAAAAGAAATTCAACTGTAAAATTAAATATAAAGAATTAAACTTTTCAACATATAACCAGCAGATTGCAACGCTTATCGCCCAAGGAAAGGCTCCGGAAATATGCTACGTCCACGGTTCGATGTTCCCCGATTGTGCAATTAAGGAGCTTTATAATCAACTTAATGACCATCTAAGCAGTGGAGATATAATGAATGGTGCCAATCCAACTACCGGTGGTATTGACCCCAATAAAACAACATATTTCATACACAATCGCGAGATTTACGGCACCTGCAACTACAACTCCTGCTTCCCTTACGTTATTTATTACAACAAAAAGCAGATGGCTGACGCAGGTTTTTCGGGCAACAAGGACCCAAGAATTATTGCAGAGCGTACTAATAACTGGACCTGGGATTTCATCAAAAATCTTGGCAGAAAGCTCACCAAAGATGACGTATACTTCCTATCCAATTCTTTCACAGGTCGCGGTCTTCCCCTCTCCTTCGGCGGTAATATTGTTACGTTAAATAACGGCGTATACAAAGAGAATATAACGTCAACCCATTATATGGAAGCAATGAAGTTTATGCAGTCCGTCACCTCTGGTGCGGCGATAATCACAGAGCCCCGCGATTCTGTGCATCCATATAACAGCTACAAAACTCTACTCAGCGGCAAAGCCTACCTATGGTTAGAGGAAACCTGCAAATACCCCGATTTATACAATGAAATCAGCGGTTCAGAAGCATTCCGGAGAGACGTTAATAATCTCGAAATCACCACCGTGCCCTTAGGCTTTACTAACACAAGGAAAGCATACCCAACAGGCTGGCTGACTGCGGTAGCTTCGGGCAAAGGCACCGACCCGAGGGTTGCCATTGCTTGGGATGTATTCCGTTCCGGATATAAGTCTGAAAAGAAAGGTGCATCCGAATTAAACGAAGAAGACCAAAGCTTTGCAGACGAATTAATCCAAGGTGCTATCAGTTGCGAGGTAGGTTGCTTCGGCACAGGCGGCACCACAACCCTGACCCTTACCGAAAGCGGTCTTGTGCCAAAGGTTGTCACAGGCGGCAACATTACAGATTGCATCAACGCAGTCAAAAACCAAATGACTGAATGCATAAAGCAAACCCTTAATTATTAAACAAAATACCCGTTCGCTTCTAACCGAAACGAACGGGTATTTTATCACACAGCCTTATGCTTTTTTCGTTTAAACAATCCAACAAACCACTGCACGACTACCGCTATCAACAGTGTCATAAGGAAAATTATTAAAGTATAGAGAGGGATTCCGATAAAGGAATTCAACGCTTTATAATTAACATTCAGCATAACAAAGTCAAGGGGTATTGCGTGGAACAAATAAATTTCGAAAGAATACTTAGATATTATAGAAATAATTTTATTCTCATTGTTTTTTGAGTAGACATAAAATAAAACGAAGAAAACAACTGACGAAACTATAATAAACAAGGATCTGTAATTAAAGAAATAGTAATAGAATTTATCTGCTTGATATGATTTAACAAAGCTTAATATTATGGTTGCTGCATAGGCTCCCAGCCCCAAAACAACTGCTATCAGCTTCACCCAAATATTTGAAATCCATTTTTTAATAGTATCTAAATGTTTTGCAATTAAATGACCCATAACAAAATATCCAAGGTAATAGGTGCCGTTAATAATAGGTATCGGATAGGAAAAAGGAATTTTATACTTATATTT
>JAZNQM010000182.1:0-21804 GCA_045590175.1 Acutalibacteraceae bacterium
ACCTATTCCGTCATTACCATTCATGCCAACAACCTTGTCAAGATTCACAGTATCGCCATTGGAGAAGGCAAGCAAAAGCTGACCGTCAGCATTAATCTTTGCTTCGGTTATTCCTACACCATCTTCGCCATCGGCACCATCCGTACCGTTTGTACCATCCTTGCCGTCAGTACCATCTTTGCCATCGACACCGTCCTTGCCATCGGCACCATCTTTGCCATCGGCACCATCCGTACCGTTTATACCATCCTTGCCATCAAGGCCTGCGGCAACTCCGAGGTTCAACACTGTGCCATCGGTAAGGGTAATAAGCAGCTCGTTGCTATCTGAGAAAGCAGCGGTCTTTATGCCTACACCATCTTTACCTGCAGTCGCTTTAAGAGAGTCTATCCACTCGGATTTTGTTCCGGTGTAGCCATTCTCCTTGGCAACATCGTATGCCGATTTACCATTCAAACTTTTCAGCCACTCTTGAACAGTACCCTCGTAGCCGTACTCAACTGCAATCTCATAGGCCGAAAGACCGTTCTCAACCGTGGTCACAGCAGGAACGGTTGCTTTATCTACCAAAACAGTAGTTCCTGACGAGATACCAACAACTAATATTACCGATATAATTGTTGCGATTATTTTTTTGAATAGTAACCCTTTCATTTTTATTCCTCCTGAAAATAAAAATAGTTATATATCACTAATATTATATGTTTTGTCAAACGCAATGTCAACCATTTTTTAGTGATATTTCACTAACAAAATCATGTATAGTGATATATCATCTACATATAAATTAATAATGTGGGTGATAGATTATGAGCATTTGCGAATTTACAGTTAACAGAATTTACGAGCTTTGTCGCCAGCGTAAAATCACGCCGAATGCGTTAAGCTATATGTGCGGAGTTCCGCAGGCTACCGTTAAAAGCATTCTTAACGGTGAGAGCAAAAACCCCGGGATTGTAACCCTTAAAAAAATCTGCGACGGACTTGAGATTACAATGATGGAATTCTTCGATACCCCCGAATACAAAAAATTAGAGCAGGAAATCAAATAAAAAATTCCTTCGATGCCTTAGCCCCTATTTTGCAGGCATAATGTAATGCATCCTTAACCTCTAAATAATGTATCTGCGAAGTGATTTCATACAATTCCTCGAAGCTTTTTAATTGTGCTTCGCTGAGACTGTCTGTGAGTTCCTTCTCTTTTCCCAAAGCGTTTTTTGCAAGAGCGGCATATTGGGGCTCAGAGGTTATATTCTGCTCCGAAAGATAGTCGCTGAATAATTTGCTTATTATTTTTTCCATATACGTCGCCTCCGTTCTCAGGACCGGTTTTTAAAGGATTGATTTTCGACTTTACTTACTCTAATTTAATACTTTAATTTCAAAAAGTTTTATGCCGGCAGCATAAAATTCAAAATATAATTCATTTGCAGCAGTTGATTGACAGAACGTTGTATCTTTATTATTGGTGAGCACACGTCACTCTTCGCTCACTCTTAACCGTAAAATCAATATAACGAAATAAGATATTAATCTGAGGACGGTGGACTATGAACTCGATAGTTGATTTCTGGACCGGGGTAACGGCAAATCCGCTTATGTTCGTTGCGGTAATGCTGACGCTGGGCGTTATCCTGGTCAACGGCTGGACCGATGCTCCCAATGCCATTGCTACCTGTGTTGTGACCCGCTGTATGCCACCGAAGGCGGCAATACTTATGGCGGCGGTCTTTAATTTCCTTGGCGTTTTTGTGATGACTAAAATCAGCAACGAGGTTGCCGTTACCATAACAAGTATGGTTAATTTCGGGGACAACTCGGGGCGAACGATAATAATCGTTCTGTGTGCGGCAATGCTTGCCATTGTTGTCTGGGCGACCCTTGCCTGGCTGTTCGGCATTCCCACAAGTGAAAGTCACGCACTTATTGCAGGTCTCACAGGCGGTGCTATGGCTCTTTGCGGGCTTGATGCTATCGTCTGGTCCCAATGGCTGAAGGTTATCTACGGCATCGGAATTTCTGTCACCTTAGGCTTCGGCTTGGCTTGGCTGATTTGCAAGCTTGTAACAAGAATTTTTTACAATGCCAACCGTCCCAAAACCGAGCCCTTTTTCAGAGGGGCACAGATTGCGGGTGCCGCTTCAATGGCATTTATGCACGGAGCTCAGGACGGTCAGAAGTTTATGGGTATCATTCTGCTCTGCGTATTCACCCTGCAGGGCACGGCGACCGAGTTCACCTTCACAATCCCCACCTGGCTGATGGCTCTTTGCTCAATAGTTATGGGTGCAGGATCCGCTTTGGGCGGCAAGAAAATCATAAAATCGGTGGGTATGGATATGGTGAAGCTGGAAAAATACCAAGGCTTCTCGGCAGACATTGCCTCCTCGCTGGCTCTGGTATTCTGCTCGGTATTCGGTCTCCCCGTTTCCACAACCCACGTTAAGACCACCGCAATTATGGGTGTTGGTGCTGTTAAAAGAATTACCGCAATCAACTTTGGTGTTGTTAAGGAAATGGTGATGACCTGGATTCTCACCTTCCCGGGCTGCGGATTGCTGGCATACATAGTAACGAAGCTGTTTCTGATGATTTTCAACTGATAGAAAGGACGTATAAATATGGCTAAGGGCATTATCAAATAAAATTCAATAAAAGCAAATCCCCTTGGAGCAGTCCAGCCCACGTTCCAAGGGGATTTTATTTTGAAGTCCTACCTATAAAAGACCGCTGCAGAAAACAGATGCAGAGGCTTTCGGTCCATATTTCTGCGGTGATTATTGCCTTTTATATATTTAGTATTGTAGCTTTATGTCGAATATGGTATTATATAGTTAGAACATTTTTCGGGGTCGGCTTTTCGGTGCGGCACAAGGTGTGTGGGCTGATTTTTTGGAGGATAGTAAATGAAAAATTTTTTGAGTTATTTTTTGGGGGCCGGTGAAAACGCGGAGTTCTCCAACTTTACCCTTGCCCACTTTATGCCCATTATAGTTGCGGCGGTGCTTATATATATGATATACCGCTTCCGCGACTACATAAAGGACAGCAAATGCGACAAGGTCTTTCGCTACATAATCGCATTCACCCTTATCTTCAGCGAGATGTCCTACTATTGGCGGCTGATCGCTATGCCCTCTCTCGGACCTAATCCTGTTGACCATCTACCCATCTCGGTTTGCGGCTGGGTGGCGGTTTTCGGCAGCTATATGGTAATCGGCAAATCCCAGACCCTTTTTGACATTTGCTATTTTTGGGCATTCGCAGGCTCGATTTTTGCCCTTATTACCCCCACTGTCATCACCTTCACAGGACCCACCAGATTCCGTTATTATCAATTCTGGTTGGAGCATTTGGTTTGCTACATCGCGATTTTCTATATGATTTTTGTCCACAAAATGCGACCCACCAAAAAATCTCTCATAAAGTCCTATTCGGGTCTTGTTATCTTAGCGGTTATTGCCTACTATGCAAACATACTTATAGGTCCCGGTGCAAACTACCTCTTTATGGCTCGTCCCGAGGACACCCCCTCGATTTTGGACATCCTGCCCGGTAACTTTGCTCTCCGTCTTTTGATTATGGCGGCGGCAATTTCCCTTCTTTTTATCCTCGCCTACCTGCCTTGGCACCTTCTGGACAAAAAGCAAAAGTCGGCAGAGGAGCAAGTCGCCAAAGTTAATCCCTTAACCGATGACATTGGCACACCTACGGAGACAGTTTCTGCTTCCTCCAACACTTCATATATGTAAAACTCTGCTTATAGTACACAAGCGGGCTATTCCACTTTCTTTCTGTGGAATAGCCCGCTTATTTACATGTAGTTTATTGTTTATTCTTGTGCATAATACTCTTCTTCTGTTTATTTCTGCTTTTTGAGGTTTTTGGAATAAATGTATCCCTTGCTACACTTGAACCATTTATTATTCCAGGAATTATACACAATTTGAGTAACTGTAATTTTGGTTCCTTTTGCAAGGCGTTTTACCACCTTACACTTACCATAGGGTCCGGTCTGTATCGCGGCATCGTCCACGACAACATAGTATTTTTTATTGCTTACTTTTTTTGTTGCATTAAGGCTATTTTTATCCCATTTGCCGCAGACTTTACAAACATTTTTTTCGTATTTATGCTTAGTATTTGCTATAATTGTTATTTTCTTTTTGCCGCAAACGGTACACTTTTTCTCCTTTTTGCCTGTAGCTTTGCAGGTGGCTTTTTTGGTTACCTTTTCCTTACTCCAGGAACAAGATTCGTGCTTTTTGACATTGTTGGCATAAATGTATCCGGCATCACATTTAAACCACTTGTTATTCCAAGAGTTATACACCCTTTGGGTAACAATAATCGTGGTGCCTTTGGCAAGGCGTTTAACCACCTTGCATTTACCATAGGGTCCGGTCTGTATTGCGGCATCATCCTCAACAACATAATATTTTTTGTTGTTCACCTTTTGGGTTTTCTTAAGGCTTTTCTCGTTCCATTTGCCACAGGTTTTGCAAACATAATCCTTGTATGTATGATTGAGTTTGGAAATTGTTTCGGTTTTAGTAGATTTACAAGCAGTGCAGGTATAGGTCTTAACCCCTGTTTTCTCGCAGGTTGCTTTCTTTGTGACTTTACCTGCATCATATTTATGCGAAAGCTTGCTGCCGCTGGTTAATCCGCAGACTTTACAGGTTTTTGGAGCCTTGCAGGTGGCGACGGAATAATTGTGGTTAGGTGATTTTTGGGTGTGTATAACTGTAACATCACAAGTATTAGATATGGTAGAACCATTATATTTAAATGTAGCAGTTATTCGTGCTGTTCCCTTGGATTTTGCGGTAATTTTTCCAGCGGAAGATACTGTAACAACATCTGCGTTGGAGGATGACCAATCAACGCTTTGACTGCTCGGGGTTGTTGTTGCCTTGATGGATTTAGTTTCTCCTGCGTGCAGAGATATAGCAGAATTGGAAAGGCTAATCGAGGGCTTTAATATATTAATATTGTAGCTCGCTGTATAATCTCTGAAGCCCACAGTTACTGATTTGGTTCCGACAGTTGAAGTAGAGGGCAAAGATTTTATGCTGTAATAATCCGTAACATCATAATAAACATCCGTTTTCGGATAATAAAGAGATACTTTAATTCCTTTTAGGCTGATCTCGTCATTAACACAATATGCTCTTTTATCCGGATAAGGCTTAATTACAAGCTTCTTTTCCATTGTTTCCACCGGAAAATCTGTTATTTTACCTGTTCCAAATTTGTCTAAAAGTGTCAAATCAGCGGCTGTGATTGAACCGTCTCCGTTAAGGTCAGCTGTCAGCTTCATCCATGCGTTAGGTTTAGTTTTTTCGAGTACAATGTTTTTCATTGCTGTATAATCATCATAATCAACCCGTCCGCTTTTATCCAAATCACCATAAAAGCTGGGCTTCCAAACGGCATAAAGTTGAATGATATCGCCGTTTACAGAGGATAAATTTTTAACAGTTGCGCCCACTGAATATGTGGGTTTTGTTGCATTTGAGCTTTTTGCCCAACCAATCAAGGTGTATCCTTTTTTTGCGAATACATTGGCTTTTAAGGTACCGGAAACATCGTATGTATGTACTGTTTCAAGCGACTTTCCGTCACCACCATTCGGATTATACACAACTTTATATTGGTTGACTTTCCACACCGCATAGAGCGTGCAGCCTGCATTTTCGGTATAGAGTGCTCCCGACTTATATGTGGCACTTGTTGCGGTTTGGGATTTTGACCAACCTAAAAAGGTATGTCCTGTCCAAGTCGGAGTTTTAGTGCTTATTTGTATAGGATAGTCGTATTTCTTTGTCTCACTCGATGGTGCCCCTGTACCTCCGTTGGCATTGTACGAGATGGTGTATGTTGCGTTTTTTACAGTGATTGTGCAAACGGCAGATTTCATTACCGCATTATTGTTATTCTTGTTTACTATATTCATAGTAAATTTGGTGCTACCGGTATTTTTGGCGGTAATTGTTAATTCTTTTACATTTTGCGAAAGTGAAATTATGTTGCTGTCATAATCAAATGTATAGCCTGCTCCGTCAGGCCAATTTTGGCTTAATTGAATAGTTAGTTTAGCCGTCTGAGAAGTGGGTTTTACCAAAGTAATCGTGGATTTGTCGAAAGAAACTTTGCCGATATCCCAACAAGACTTACAAGTATTCAATAACTTAGTTGCGCCAGTATATGCCCAATCTTCACAAGAGCATTTATTGTAGACTTTATGTGGGTGTGCTGCCTCATAATATGTTGTATAAGAATGAGTGTGCGGTATTTTTAAATATTCCATAGATGCATAACCGCTGATACCATTATATGTTACATGAGCCCATGTTCCGTTTGCTTTAGACACATATACTGTTGCACCTGATGGTATAGATCCAACGGCAGAATAAGATGTTCCGTGACCACTGCGTATGGTTAGATTTACACTCGAAGTCGTGCAAATGTAATTACCGGAATATGAAGTTGAACAACTACAACTTATAATTCCACCATCCCACGCATATGGAGCAACATAAACATTGTACAGATTATTAAATTCCGACTTTTTCAAACTCCTGTCCCATCTAATAATACATCTGCCTCCATAATTACATTCAGCAAAAGAAACAGTATTGCCATTAACAGCAGTAACGAAAACTGTATGCCCTGGATTATTTCCATCATAATTGATTATATCCCCAGGCTTGATACTATCTAGATTTTTTATTCTCTCCCAATTCCTAGGATTTGTTCCGTAAATATCGTAACCCAATTTAAGAGCAAAGCCATAGCACTGCCACCCTAATTCTATGCCGCCATATGTAAATGCGTTACAAGTGTTTGTGGATGAATGAGATGGACATGGTGTGTTGGTATATCCATTTTCATTATTAGACGAAGATCCTACATGGTTCCAATACTTCCCGTGAGGATATTTGCTTTGCAACGAAGCAAGGGTAACGCTGCTTGCTTTCGCCGTTAGCTGCAGTACTCCTACCGGTACAACAGATAAGCACATACAAAGAGCTAACAAGAATGATAAAACTTTTTTCATACATTTTCCTCCTCTACGACTTGATCAATATTATAAATATCCCAAATTGGGATATTTATAATATACCATTGTGGGATAATAATGTCAAGAGGTGATGATGTGCGATTGAAAGCAATCCGTAAAGCCAAAGGCATTTCCCAATTAAAGTTAGCAATGGACCTGAATACCAACCAAAACACCATCAGCCGCTACGAAACCGGTGAGCGTGAACCCGGTATCAATGAGTTAATTAAAATCGCTGATTATTTCAATATTTCCGTAGATTATCTGCTCGAAAGAACCGACAATCCCAATATGCAAAAATAATCCGCCGTCGTTGGTTCTGAATATGTAAATTTTCAGAGCAGTTAGTATTGCATATCCGTCAGCTTTGTGGTATTATATAGTAAACTGAATACGGTTAAAAACTGCTACCGAGTAGTAGAATGTTAAAAACATTCGTTTGTACGTCGTTAGGTCTTAGAAGACGTGCATACGGATGTTTATTTTTTAGGAGCGATATAAATGAAAAACTATTTTACTAAGCAGGAGGTTATTCTCTGGAGCACCTCGGTGCTTGTGATAATTCTGTCCTTCTGCATCTTTGACAGGGAGAATTACTTAACCCTGTTGGCATCTCTCATTGGTGTAACCTCGCTGATTTTAAACGCAAAAGGCAACCCGTTAGGGCAGGTGCTTATGATAGTGTTCAGCCTTATGTACGGAATAATTTCCTACAGCTTCAGCTATTACGGCGAAATGATTACCTACCTTGGTATGACCTTGCCGATGGCGGTTTTTGCCCTCATATCCTGGCTCAGAAACCCCTATAAAGAAAGCAAAGCAGAGGTCAAGGTAAACTCTATAAGCACAAAAGAAACCTGCCTTTTGTGGTTAGTTGCGGTGGCAGTGACCTTAATTTTTTATTTCATATTAAAATATTTCGATACTGCTAACCTGTTTTTCAGCACCCTGTCGGTTACTACCAGCTTTGTCGCCGCCTATCTCACCTTCAGGCGAAGCCCCCTCTTTGCCCTTGCCTATGCCTCAAATGATGTTGTGCTTATAATTCTCTGGGTACTGGCAAGCACCTTCGACATCCGTTATATCTCGGTTGTAGTCTGCTTTATCGCCTTTTTGTTCAACGACGTATACGGATTTGCAAGTTGGCAAAAAATGAAGCTGAGGCAAAGCGAAAACAGATAAATAATTCTTTATAATCACTATTTATGCTGTCTCAATATTTTATAATAACTCTGCCATAAACACACGCATAATCTTACCCCGTATGAAAGAAGAAACGGCAAGAAATCATCCTTGCCGTTTTATTTTGCTATTTGGTTTTCTTGGATTTATAACTTGACCAATCAGAATAATACTTTTTGCCGTCTACTGTTTTATATGCACGAACGCGAACATAGTAGGTTTTTCTTGATTTCAAGCCCTTGAAGGTGTATTTGGTGGAGTCGTAACCCTTAAGGGTAATAGTACGTGCATTCTTGAATTTTTTGGAGGATGAGCCTTGAAGCTGATAGCCGCTGTTCTGGGTTTTCTTTTTGGAAATCTTGACACTAAGCTTGCCCTTGCCCGCCTTGATTTCCGAAACCTTGGTCTCCCTGGGGTTGATTTTGAATTTCAGGGTTTCGGTGCCGCTGTATTCACCCTTAAATTTGACTGTAACCTTATAGGTTCCAACCTTTTCACAACCCTTTGAATAGCTGACTTTATAATCCGTACCCTCTTTTAGCTTTTCTCCGTCGGAATCCTTGACTTTAACTTTGGGCTTTTCTACTTCGCCTGAATAGGTATACGAAGTGGAAGAAAGCTTGACGCTCTTTATCTTCTCGATGGTAGTTTTCTTTTTCTTGCCACATACGGTACATTTTTTCGTTTTGCTACCGTCTTTTGAAACGGTGGCCGCTTTGACGGTAGTTTTATACTTATGAGTTATGCTTCTCTTCTTACCACAATAATTGCAAGAAGTATCGCAGGAATTTGTGTAGGTGTGACCTATGGTTTCGCTATGCTTAAGTTTCAGGTCTGCACCGGATTTAGGAACAGCAGTAATGGTTACCTTTCCATTTCCTTTAACGGTACAGGTGCCACCGCTTGAAATCGTGGCAATCTTATTGTTGGAAGAGGAAAGCTTGAAGGTCAAAACGCTAACCTTTTGCCTGAAATAAGAGTTTCCTCTATTGGTGTTCCATATAGTTACTTTTGCGGTTTTGCCCTTTTTAAGAGTGTGCAAATCCTTATCCACAGAAAGGCCCAGACCTAACTTAACCTTTTGGGCTTGTATATAGTAGGTTGCATTTCTGTTTATAAATTTCATGGCATTATTCGAAGTGGTTGAAGAAAATAACTGTACCCAACACAGTTTTCCGTCCTCCATCTCAAAGCAACCTATACCCACCGAGGCAAATTCAGTGCCGGTCATATTTTTATAATGTCCCGAGGAGTTTCTCCAGGAATACATTACATCCTCGGCTGAGCGTTGTCCCATTGCGATGTTCTCTGCCATAGATCCGCTTGTGCTGTTTGTGGCAGTAAAGCAGGTTTTTCCGTTGGGGCGGGTATGAGAATAGTAAACACTGAGTTCCGCAGCTCTTTGCATTGCAGCCCTCATCAGTTCCTGATCCATTGTCAGTTGGCTCAATCCAACGCTTTTGCGAAGCTTGTTTAATTCATCCAAAACTCGGAATGCATTTGAATAATTCTCCTCGCCCGTAACCTTTAGTTCAACGATTTCTTCTCCCGAGGTGTCGCCCTTTGCCAGTTGGAGCAAGTAATCCTCTTCTATAACTCCTTGGAATGTTCTGAAAATCGTTCCGTCACTTTTTCTGAATACCAGCAACGGAGTGGTAATACCATCTGTAAATCCGGCTTTTCTTGCAAATGACCACATTGCTTCATATGCCTCGGTGGAGGTATCGTAAGCGAAAAGAATACCCGTATCCTTATAAGCATTCATTTCCGCCTGTAGTTCTTCCTTGGTTTTACCTTCTATATCCACCTGCAAAACTCTGACGTTGGGCATCTTGTCAATTCCGGCATCTACAATAGTGTCCAACATAGTTTTTGTGTTGTAACAAGAATTGCCGCCAAATACACTGATGGTCATATCGTGGTTAGCAGAATAGGTCCAAGATTCGTCGTATTCTGTGAAAATTGCTTCTATTTTATGTGTAGCCTTTTTAGAGCGATACAGACTTATACCATCGGCATCGTGACAAAAATAATACTCTAATTCCTCCCAGCTTATTTCCTCTCCGGTATCACCATATAATTTATCATTTCCCTCGCTGACACCGAAGTAAATTTTAGAACCTGCGTGGTAAAAAACTACACCTGTTGACGAAGCAGAATACACCATCATTACGTGTCTACTTCTTAACCTATTACCACTTCTGTTTGGTGCTTTAGTGTATCCCATTTGAACTACATCACCGGGCTTTGACTGCAAAAACAGTTTCTTTAAGGTTTCTTTAGACAAATTACCATTTTTTATAACCAGGGTGTCACCAATTTGAAGATAATTACTAAAATTCGACGCAAATGCATATTGGTTTAAATTGTTTGGGTCCTCTCTATATTGTGACGGTAAAGCATCTTTTTCCCCAAAAATACTTCTACACACCCTACTAATAAAATCATAGCAATTATCTTCGGGGTTAGCGGCTCCTTCCGGATACTTAGCCTTAAATGCATCAATGCCTTGTATGATTTGTGTGGTAGACATTCCTTCTGCTGCCATTACCCCGGTAGGAATTATTGAAAAAATCAGAACAACCACCAATACCATAGATAATATTTTTTTCACTATTGTTCGTCCTTTCGATATTTAATTATGTTCTTATAAATTTGTATTTGCAATGCTATTATACCACACCATCTACTCTTTAACAAGTGTACTAAAGGCGGCGAGGTCCTCCTCGCGGGTGATTTTGATGTTGTTCACACCGCTTTCGATAAAGTTGATATCGTAGCCTAAGTTGTATAAAAGCATTGTGCAACAGGACTCGGTCAGGGAGTGCCCTTTTGCTTCTGCCTTCTCGAACACCTCGTTAATCAGCGACAGCCTGTGGGCTTCGGGGGATTGCATAGCTATCACCGAGTTACGGTCCACATATTTCGCCCTGCCTCCCGACACATCGAACTGCACGTACTCATTCATTGAGTGACAGATTGTGGCACTGCCCTTGTCGGTGCATTCCTGCAGCAGCTTGGATATAGTTTCGGTGGTTATCATAGGTCTTGTAGACTCCTGAATTATCACCAAATCCTCATCGTTATATAAAGCCTTCAGGCATATCTGAGCGTTTTTAAGGGATGCTATACCTGTGTTACCCCCTTGGATAAGACCCTTTAACTTTGTTATGCCGTATTGCTTGGCATAAGCCTTGACAATGTTCTCCCAGCCCTTGAGGCAGACAATATATATATCGTCAATGGCGGGGTGATTCTGATATGCCTCCATACAATATACCAATATTGGCTTGCCGTGGATGTTGATAAACTGATTTGGGATGTTCTGTCGGTTCTTGCCGGTTTTACCGCCCGCTAAGATTACCACCACGTTTTTGTTCTGCTTGTTGTCGTCATAGGCGGCGATTGCGGGAATGGGGGCGGCGGCATAGCCCGACACCAATTCCTCCACCGTGGTATCCAGCACCTCTGCAAATCTCTGCAGCTTTTTATGGGAAACGTCATTCTCCCCCGACTCAATTTTAGCTATGGTAGACCGCGTGCGGTAGCCCATCTTATCCGCCAGCTCCTGCTGGGACATACGAAGCTCAAATCTTCTTTTTTTGATATTAGCACCGATAGACATAAAAGCACCTCGTTTGGCTGTTTTGTATATTATAAATCAACATTAGGTGATTTTCAAGGGGTATTTTTTAAAAAAACAAGAAAAATGTTGACTTTTCGTTGATTTTATGTATAATCTAGTTTGGCATTCCTCGGGAATGAAAACAAGTAATTATTGAACGGAATTTTGAAAGGAGTTCAAAAAATGAAAGCAGTAATTTTTAATTCAGGTCTCGGAAATCGTATGGGCGATTTCACAAAGAATAACCACAAATCAATGGCTCAGCTTAAAGACGGCGAAACCATTTTCCATCGTCAGATTCGTCTACTTGCCGCAGAAGGCATTAAGGATTTCATAATCACAACAGGCCCCTTCGAGGAGCAGTTGAAGGCTACTGCCGCCCAGTTCCCCGAGCTGAATTTCTCCTTTGTTCGTAACGATATCTACGATAAAACCAACTACATTTATTCTATGTACTTAGCTCGCGACCTTATGGACGACGATATGCTCTTCTTCCACGGCGACTTAGTATTCAACCGCAAGCTTCTCCACGACGTTCTCAATTGCGAAGACAAGAACACCGCCACCGTTAACTTCAAGAAGGCTCTTCCTGAAAAGGACTTCAAGGGCAGAGTTAAGGACGGCAAGGTTGTTGAGGTTTCTATCCACATCTTCGACGACGACTGCTTTGCATTCCAGCCCTTCTACAAGATGGAAAAGGCAACCGCTTCCGCTTGGATCGGCAAGGTTGTTGAGTTCATCCACAAGGGCGAGGACAAGTGCTACGCTGAAAATGCTCTTAACGAAATCTTCCCTGCCCTCAACATTCGTGCCTACGACTACAAGGACTACTTCATCGACGAAATCGACAATCTTGAGGACCACGCAAGAGTTACTGCCGAAATCTTGGCTTATGACGAGGCAGATGCAAAAATCTTCGGTTAATTCCCCCACACAATAATATAATTGATATGGAGAAAAATATGGATAACAAATTAACTTACGGTTACACAAAACCTGAATACGCTAAATTTAAGAAATATGCCTGGCTTATGCTTTTAAGCTTCGGCTTCACCTACCTTTTCTTCTATAACGGTCGCCAGAACATCAATCTTGTTATGGACCTTATGAAGGAGCATTTTGCCTCCGACCTTGGTACAATCGGTGTTGTTACCTCTGCCCTTTTCTGGTGCTATGCCTTCGGTCAGCTGGTAAGCGGTCGTCTCGGTCAGTGGATTGGCTACAAAAAGCTTATGATTTTCGGTGTTGCATCTTCGGCTGTGCTGAACGTTGCGATCTCCTTCCAGAACAACCTTTGGGTTATCGCAGTGCTTTGGGGTCTTAACGGCTTCTGCCAGGCAATGGTATGGTCCAACGGTGTTGGCGTTCTCAATAAATGGTGGCCCAAAAAGAACCGCGGCTTTGCTTCGGGTCTTGCAACCGCCTTCTCGGGTGTCGCCCAGGTTGTTACATACTTAACCATCAACCTTTGCTTAACCCTCAATCCCGATTGGGGTTGGAGAGCCGGCTTCCGCTATCCTATGATTCCTATGGTTCTCATCCTCATTGCCTTCATCGCCTTCTTTAAGGAAAAGCCTGAGGATGTGGGTCTGAAAGCCTTTGAAGAAGAAGACGAGGCTGCCGCCGCCCGTGATGCCGCACTTGCAGCTGATATTGAAAAAAGAGGCTTCTTCTATCCCTACAAGCTTCTTTTCAGCGAGCCTAAGGTAATCGTTTTCTGCCTTATCTCTGCCATCGCAGGTATCGGCCGTTACGGACTTCTCACCTGGGTTCCCACCTACTTTATGGATCAGATGAACCTTTCTGTTAAGGAGGGTATCTTCAGCTCCATCCTGCTCCCCATCGGACAGGCTTGTGCAATGTTCGTGTTCCCCTTCATCACCGACAGAGTGTTCAAGGGCAAGCGTGAGCCTATGCTTATTTTAGCCGCAATCGTAGCCTTCGCAGGTCTTGTAACCTTCCCCTTCTTGAAGACTCAGGCACCTGCAACCGTTATGCTCTTCATTGTTGGCGTTTTCTCGATGGTAACAGGTGTTATCTGGGCAATCGCAGGCGATATGGGTGGACGTGCACTGTCCTCCACCGTTGTTGGTGTTCTCGACTGGGCTGTTTATATGGGTGCCGCTATTCAGGCAACCGTATTCGGATTTGTTAAGGAAAGCTTCGGCTGGTCTGCTATCTTCATCACCATCGGTGCTCTCTACATAATTCTTCTCGTGCTTACTCTTCTCGCACGTAATATGAAAATGAGGAAGCTCTAATCATCGCTTTTACCCTTCTTGCATAAATCTTTGGCAACTCCCCACGGTGTTTTTCATCGCGGGGAGTTGTCTGCTTTATAAAAATTTTTATTTATCACAAGGATTCTCCCGCCTTGTGATTTTTTCTTTATTTTTGCTAATAATAAAACCGTATAAACAAAAGATAAGGGAAGAATTATGGAAAAAACATTATTAAATCAGACTAAAGGTCAAGAAAAAACTGTATATATGGGCTTCTCCACCGACGTTATCCACAGCGGTCATATTGATATTATTCGCAAAGCAGAAGGCTTAGGTCGGCTTATCGTGGGGGTGCTGTCGGACGAAGCCATCGCCAGCTACAAGCGTTTCCCGCTGGTGCCTTATGAAGAACGCAAATCGGTTATGGAAAACATTCGTGGCGTTTCTCTTGTGGTAGAACAGACCGAGCTTAGCTATGCTAATGCCATCAAAACCTTTAAACCCTACTATGTTGTCCACGGCGACGATTGGAGGGAGGGGGTACAGAAGCCTATCCGCCAAGAGGTAGTTGAGCTTCTGTCAGAATATGGTGGTGAGCTTATAGAGTATCCCTACTCTAAGGATGGCACCTACGCGGAGTTGGACAAGCGAGCAAGGGTTATGATGGGTACTCCCGACATCCGCCGTGCTATGCTTAAAAGGCTTATAGAGGTTAAGGGTTGTGTAAACGCCCTTGAAGCCCACAGCGGTATCACAGGGCTGATTGCCGAAAAAACTGCGGTGCATAAGGAAGGAAAGACCTACGGATTCGATGCGATGTGGGTGTCCAGCCTTTGCGACTCCACCGCCAAGGGCAAGCCCGACATCGAGCTTGTGGATATGACCTCCCGTTTTCGCACCATCGACGATATTATGGAGGTCACCACCAAGCCCATAATCTTCGACGGCGACACGGGTGGACTTACAGAGCATTTTGTCTACACCGTCAGAAGCCTTGAGCGAATGGGGGTTTCGATGGTGATAATCGAAGATAAAACAGGGCTTAAAAAGAACTCCCTTTTCGGCACTGAGGTTGAGCAAACTCAGGCACCAATAGAGGAATTTTGCGAAAAAATAAGGGCGGGCAAGGCGGCACAAAAAACCAAGGACTTTATGATTTGTGCTAGGATTGAGAGCCTTATTTTAGAGAAAGGTTTAGAGGATGCTTTAAATCGAGCCTTTGCCTTCTCCTCAGCAGGTGCCGATGCCATTATGATTCACTCCCGCAAAAAAGAGCCCGACGAAGTCTACGAATTCATGGAGAAATTCCGCGAGAAAAACTCCACTACTCCTATTGTAATTGTGCCCACCTCCTTTAACTCCGTAACCGAGGAGGAATGGAAAAGGCGGGGTGTGAACGTGGTTATCTATGCCAATCAGCTAACCCGAAGCGGATTCCCCGCAATGCAGAAAACCGCCGTCACCATACTCCAAAACCGTCGAGCCGCGGAAGCCGACCAAATGTGTATGAGCATCAAGGAAATCATCAATCTGATACCGGAGGAAGGCTGATGCAAAATATAATTTTCGGAGCGGGCTCGGTTCGTAAAGTAGCAGAGCTTTTAAGGGAAAACCACTGCAAAAAAACTCTGCTGGTCTGCGACTCTGCCTTTGATTTTTTAGAATGCAAAGCTGTATTCGAAAGCCTTGACTTTACGAAATTTTCAGATTTTACCCCCAATCCTCTTTACGAGGATGTGGTAAAGGGTGTGGAGCATTTTAAGAATAGGGGGTGCGATTCGGTGGTTGCCCTTGGCGGCGGCAGTGCCATTGATGTTGCAAAATGTATAAAGCTTTTCAGTGTCCTGCCCGACTCGGAGAACTATCTTCAAGGGGAGTTTCAAGGCTCCGACCTGCCGCTTATTGCCATTCCCACCACGGCGGGCACGGGCAGTGAATCCACAAAATTTGCCGTGATTTATCGAGATGGTGTCAAGCAATCAATAACCCACGAAAGTATTATACCGAACGTCGCAGTCTTGGACCCCGAGCTGCTTAAAACTCTGCCGCTATATCAAAAAAAATCCGCCCTGTTGGATGCCCTTTGCCAAGGTGTTGAGTCCTGGTGGTCAATAAAATCCACCGCCGAGAGCCGAGGCTATTCAAAGCAGGCGGTGGAGCTTATTTTAAAAAACTACAAGCCCTATATTTTTGAGGCCTCCCCTGCTGCCGCCGAAAAAATAATGGAGGGGGCGAACCTTGCAGGCAGGGCGATTAACATAGCCGAAACCACAGCACCCCACGCTATGAGCTATAAGCTGTCCTCTCTTTTCGGGCTGCCCCACGGGCACGCTGTGGCGATAAGCCTTCCCGCTGTTTTTGAATATATGCTAAGCCACAGTGAGCTTTGCTCTGACCCTCGCGGCGCCGACTACCTCTCGGAAATTTTCCTTGATATTTCCGAGGCTTTAGGGCAGAATCGCCCTGCCGATGCAGTGAGATTTTTCCGTGGTGTTTTAAGAGAGTTAGATATAAATCCCCCCGAAATTTCTCCCGATAAGTTGGATATTCTAACAAAGTCGGTCAACCCCATAAGGCTTAAAAACAACCCCGTGGAGCTGACCTCCGAAGTCATCAGAAATTTATATAAACAGATAGGAGAGCATACCCTTGACCCTTGATTTTCTAAAGGATTTTGAATTTTTCGCAGGAGTTCCCGACTCCCTTTTACGACCCCTTTGCGACCATCTTTTTGATAGGTACGGTATCGGTGACCGCCACGTAATCGCCCCCAACGAAGGCAGTGCCGTCGCCCTTGCGGCGGGCTACCATCTTGCCACGGGGAAGGTGCCTGTGGTATATCTGCAAAACAGCGGCATCGGCAATATAATCAACCCCGTTGCCTCCCTTATGAACGATAAGGTCTACGGTATCCCCTGCCTTTTTATTGTTGGTTGGAGAGGCGAGCCGAACGTTCCCGACGAGCCTCAGCACCTCTACCAAGGCGAAGTGACACTAAAACTTTTGGAGGATATAGACATCGACTGCTTTGTGCTTGACAAAGCCACCACCTGGGGCGAACTCAACTGCAGGCTGGACTCCTGGCGAGGGCTTTGGGACAAGGGTAAGCAGACTGCCTTGGTTGTCAAAAGTGGGGCTTTGGAAAATGAAATCAAGGTGAAATATTCGAACTCCTACACTATGACCCGCGAGGAAATCATCCGCCACATACTTTCCTTCAGCGGTGACTCCCCCGTGGTTTCCACCACAGGCAAGGCATCCCGCGAGCTGTTTGAGTTGCGTGAAGGGTGCGGACAGGACCACAGCCGCGATTTTTTGACGGTAGGGTCTATGGGTCACAGCTCCTCAATCGCCCTGGGAATTGCCCTCAGAAAGCCCCATAAAACGGTATGGTGTATCGACGGCGACGGAGCGGCTTTGATGCACTTAGGAGCGATGACGCTTATTGGCAGTATGGCTCCCCAAAATCTTATCCACATTGTCATCAACAACGGCTCCCACGAAACTGTGGGCGGTCTGCCCACGGTGGCAGAAAAGATAGACCTTGTGGGAATAGCCAAGGCTTGCGGTTATCGGTCGGCGGTGTCGGTAGATAATTTTGAAGCTTTGGACAAAGCGTTGCAATCTGCCGCCTCGGAGAATGAGCTTACCTTTATCGAAGCGAAGGCATCCATCGGTGCCAGAGCTGATTTAGGTCGCCCCACTAAGGCTCCGAAAGACAACAAGGAAGGCTTTATGAAATCGCTAATTTAAAATAGGCTTTGCTCTTTTTTGTGGGAGCAAAGCTTTTTCTTTTAAAACCATATTGCAACTGCGGAAAAAGGGGTGTATAATCAATTTATAAAACTCCACAGCGGAGAAAAGGAGAATTGATATGTATACTATCTACGTAAAATTTGATTGCATCAAGGGTCGCCGAGAGGCTTTCATTGAGCGTGTCAAAAAAGAGGGCATTTTAGATGCCATCAAAGCCGAAGCAGGCTACATAAAATATGACTACTATCTCTCAGAAGCGGACGAAACCGAGCTGCTTCTTGTGGAACAGTGGGAGTCCTACCGGCATCAGCAGGACCACATTGCCCAGCCCCATATGCATAAACTCCGCGAATTAAAGGGCGAGTACATCCTGAACACCGAGCTGCACGAAATCGAAATCAAGGACTGATAATATGAAAAATTTAGGTTATTACAACGGCATTGTCGATGAAATTGAAAACATCAGTATCCCTATGGGCGATCGCGTTTGCTTTTTCGGTGACGGAGTATACGACGCCACCTACAGCCGCAACTACAAAATATTTTCTTTAGACCAGCACGTAGACCGCTTCTTTAATAGTGCAAGGCTTTTGAAAATTTCCCTCGGCATCACCAAGGAGGAGCTTAAAAACCTTCTCAAAGGCTTGGTGGATAAAATGGACACAGGCGAAAATTTCGTCTATTTCCAAGCCACCCGCGGCACCGACCAAATACGCAACCACACCTTCGGAAAAACCCAAGCCAACCTTTGGATAAATATATACCACAAGGAAATTCTCGACGTCTATAAACGGGTGAAGCTTATAACTCTGCCCGACACAAGGTTTTTCCATTGCAACATAAAAACCCTCAATCTTATCCCCTCTGTGCTTGCTTCTCAAGAGGCAAAAGAGGCGGGCTGCTTTGAGTCGGTTTTCCATCGCGACGGCAGGGTTACCGAATGTGCCCACAGCAACGTGCATATTATAAAGGACGGCAGACTCATCACCGCCCCCACCGATAATCTTATTCTCCCGGGCATTGCAAGACGGCATATAATTGAGACTTGCGGCGAGCTGGGAATTCCTGTTGAGGAACGCCCTTACAATTTAGATGAGCTTTTTTCTGCCGACGAAATTATGGTTTCCTCGGCAGGTGCACTTTGTCTTGCCGCAGAGGAAATCGACGGCAAGGCGGTGGGCGGAAAAGCTCCCGAAATATTAAAGCCTTTGCAGGATAAATTGCTTAAAGAATTTTTAGAGGAGACTGAGGGCTGATGTACGACCTTATCATCAAAAACGGCAGTATTTTGGATGGAAGCGGCGGCGAAGCCTACACCGCCGACATCGCCGTGAAGAATGGCAAAATTGCCCTCATATGGGATAATATATGCGAAACCGCAAAGGAAACCATTGATGCCACAGGTCTCACCGTGACCCCGGGATTTATCGACTCCCACAGCCACTCCGACCTTGACTTTTTTGAAAGCCCACAGCAATCCGCCAAGGTGGAGCAGGGCATTACCACCTCCATTGGCGGTCAGTGCGGTATGTCGCTTTATCCCCGCCGCAAAGCAAACCCAAACGGAGGGGGTATTTTCGGCAAATACGAAACGGTGGGAGATTTTCTCGCCTCCAATTTCCACACTCCCCAGGGCTCAAATCTCGCGGTGTTCATAGGACACGGACAGCTTCGCGAGGCAGTTATGGGTATGGAGGCTCGCAGACCCACCGAGCAGGAGCTGGAGGAAATGAAGGCTCTGCTTCGGGAGGGTATCGAAAAGGGAGCTTTAGGCATCTCCTTCGGGCTTATCTACACCCCCAGCTGCTATGCCGACACCGAGGAGCTGACCGCCCTTGCCAAAGTCACCGCCCGGATGGGTGGACTTGTGGCGGCTCACATACGCAACGAGGGGGATTTTCAGATAGAATCTGTAGAGGAATACCTGCAGGTAATTGAAAATTCGGGTGCCCGTGCCGTGTTTTCCCACCACAAGGCGGCATACGCTAAAAACCACGGCAAGACCCAAAAATCCCTTGCTTTAATTGAGGAAGCTATCGAAAATGGTGCCGACATCTACTGCGACGTTTACCCCTATATTGCCTCCTCCACCGCCCTCGAGGCACGCTTCATCCCCGATAAATACCGCAAGGGAGGAGCGAAGATTGTGGAATTTCTGCAGGACCCCGAAATACGAGAAGAAATCAAAGCATCTAACCTGGCTCAGTGGGGCGAGGATCTAAGCTGGGTGCTTCTTAACATCTGCGAGGGCTACCCGAAATACGAAGGCAAAAACCTTTCGGAAATCGCCACGCTTCACGGCAAGGACGTCTACGACACCGTCTTTGACCTGCTGATTATGAGCGGCGGTCACTGTGATGCCACCTACTTTTCGATGGACGAAAGGGACGTGGAAAGGGTTATGCGTTTCCCCCGAACTATGATTGGTACCGACGGCGGTGCGGTGGAAAACCTCAGCTTCTACCATCCCCGACTTCGCGGCACCTTCCCGAGGGTTTTGGGCAGATACGTGCGGGAGCGAGGGGTTGTGCCCTTATCCGAAATGATTCGCAAAATCACCTCCTTGCCTGCTCACGTTTACGGGCTTTGCGGCAAGGGTGAAATTAAAGAGGGCTACGATGCCGACCTTTGCATTTTTGATGCAGAGAGTATTATCGACCGCGCCGACTTCACCAACTGCCACCGCAGAGCAGTGGGGCTCCGATTTGTTATAATTAATGGCGAAATCGGGGCAATCGATGCCAAAGCATCCGGAACCCTCAGCGGTAGATTGATTCTAAAGTAAATCTATTTTTCAAATTTGTTTCAACAAAATCATATCTAAACTTCAAACCTTCCCACCACGGGAAGGTTTTTTAAATTTGTTTTTTGAAGTAGCTTTTCGCAGTGGCTTGGTCTTGCCTCTCTATCGGTTGTATTTTGCGGATGCTCGGTCTCGTCGCCCCTTGACCTTCTTTGTAGTGATTCGGTCTTGTCGCTCCTGCTTCGGTTTAGTAGCGGCTCGGTCTCGTCGCCCGGGAGTTGTACTTCGCAGAAGTTTGGTCTTGGCGCCCCTTGAGAGGGGAGATGTCATTTCGTCAGAAATGACAGAGGGGTAGATAGAGTAAGATTCAGGAAAAAACTATCGTTTTGTATGTTAATATAACGTTTGTTGTTGTAATAGAAGTTGGTACAAGGCGGTAGTTTATCTACCCCTCTGGCTTGCCTTACGGCAACCCATCGTCTCGGCTCCCGCCTCGGTCGGTGCTTCTGCTACGCAGAGGTGTCCGCAGGACACCCGCACCCTCTCAAGGGGCGACAAGAATTGGTTTCTGCTGATTTCTTTCTCTCCCTCCGTCTTTTGCTTCGCAAAATCCACCTCCCTCATCAGATGGAGGCAAGAATAGTTGTTTATTACATAAAAAAAGGAACCCTCCGCGAGGAGAGTTCCTTTTGTTGGTTTAGTTCGGGTTAATAAGTTTTTTACTTATTTAACCTTAACGGTCTTAGCCTTGCAGTATGCACCGTAGTAGGTCTTGCCGCTGACCTTCTTGTATGCTCTGACCTTTACGTAGTAGGTCTTCTTGGATGTGAGCTTCTTGATGGTCTTCTTGGCGGAGGTAGCCTATGTGGTCTTAGCCTTCTTGAAGGACTTATTGGTTGCGTACATAATTTCGTAGCCGCCAACAGAGGAATCCTTCTTGTAGGAAACGGTCATCTGCTTTTTGCCTGCCTTCAGTTTGAGGCTTGCAACGGTCTTAGGATTGATGGTGTAGTACAGGGTCTTGGTGCCGCTGTAGTTACCCTTGAACTTCAGGGTAATCTTGAACTTGCCAATCTTCTTGGTACTTGCAGTACCGCTTACGGTGTAGTACTTAGAAGAAATGGTCTTGCCCTTGGAGGTCTTAACAACCAATGTGGGCTTAATGGTCTTGCCGGTATAAGTGAAGGTTGCTTTAGAAAGCTTAACCGTC
>JAZNQM010000183.1:0-4945 GCA_045590175.1 Acutalibacteraceae bacterium
CCCGCGATGAAGCGATTAAAATTATATCCGACGCCATAGACAGATATGTAGATAATTTTTGTAAATAACACGTATTAAATACTCAGCTGTTGCAACTCATAGCTTCGCTGAGTATTTTATTAATTTACAATTTATTAAATCTTAGTTGAAAGAACAGTAAAAATTTGGTACAATAATATATGTTAAAATTATATTTGGGGGAATTAATGTTGTTATATCACTCTCAACCGATTGATTCGGTTTTGAAAAGCCTTAACGCTAACCGGGATTTGGGTCACAGCAAGGAAACAGTAAAAATAATGCTGGATAAATACGGCGAGAATAAACTTCAGGAAAAGAAAAAGAAATCAACCTTTTCGCGCTTTGTCGACCAGTTTAAGGACGTAATGATAATCATTCTGATTATCGCCGCCATTGTCTCTTTTGCCGTTGTCTGTGTGGAAAAGAACTGGGGCGAGTTGTTTGAACCGGCCTTGATACTTGTTATTGTTTTGCTCAATGCCGTTATGGGTGTATATCAGGAGGGTAAGGCAGAAAAGGCATTGGATGCTCTTAAAAATATGTCTGCACCTCACGCAAGGGTTATCAGAGACGGTGCCGAATCGGTTATAGATGCAGCAGGACTTGTTCCCGGAGATATTATTAAGCTTGAAGCGGGTGACTTTGTACCTGCCGACGCAAGATTGATTCATAGCGTAAGTCTAAAATCAGAAGAATCCGCACTGACGGGTGAGTCTGTTCCTTCTGAAAAAGATTATTCAGCCGAGGTTTCGGATAAGGCACCTATCGGCGACAGAACTAATATGGTTTTTTCGGGCTGTAGCATAACTTACGGTACGGCTCTCGCTGTTGTTACAGCAACAGGTATGAATACCGAAATGGGTAAGATTGCAAATCTTCTTGATGGAGAAGCCGAAACCCAGACCCCCTTGCAAAAGAAATTGGCACAGCTGGGAAAATATCTTGGCTTTGTAGCACTGGTAGCCTGTGCGATTATATTCGTTGTGGGACTTCTTAATAAGATTGACGTACTGCATATATTTATGACTTCGGTTTCTTTGGCAGTGTCTGCAATACCCGAGGGCCTGCCCGCTATTGTTACCATAGTTCTTTCCATCGGTGTTCAAAGAATGGTAAAACGCAACGCACTGATAAGAAGACTCCCTGCAGTAGAAACCTTGGGCAGTGCATCGGTTATTTGCTCCGATAAAACAGGAACACTCACTCAAAACAAAATGACCTTGGTAAAGGCCTATACCGACGGCGGAGATATATCAGAGCTGAACGAAGGTCAACTCGCCGATAATGTTCTTGAGCTTCTGAAATACGGAACACTTTGCTGTGATGGTTCGGTTGTGATTGAAAACGGTGAAGAAAAGCACATTGGCGACCCCACCGAAACCGCAATAGTTTTGGCGGCGTTGAATCAGGGTATGACCAAAGATGAGCTTAATAACGTCAATCCACGTCTTGCTGAAATCCCCTTTGACTCCGACCGCAAGCTTATGACAACCATAAACAAGATTGACGGTAAGAATGTTGTAATTGTCAAAGGTGCATTCGATGTTATGGCCTCTCGTTGTATTGCGGGAGATATTGAAAACGCAAGGGTCGTAACCGAGGATATGAGCCGAAATGCCTTACGTGTTCTTGCGATAGGCTATAAGGTAATTGATAATATCCCCGCCGAGGTTACATCCGAAGAATTGGAAAACGGATTGACCTTTATGGGATTAGTCGGTATGATAGATCCGCCGAGACCCGAAGCGAAAATTGCTGTTGAAACCTGCAAAAAGGCAGGTATTAAGCCCGTTATGATTACAGGCGACCACGTTGTTACCGCTTCTGCAATAGCAAAAGAATTAGGCATTTTAGAGGAAGGCGGGCTTGCTATAACAGGCACCGAGCTTGATGCAATGAGCGATGAGGAGCTCGACGAAAAGGTTGAGTTAATTTCCGTTTATGCTCGAGTTTCGCCCGAAAATAAAATCCGTATAGTCAAAGCCTGGCAGCGTAGAGGGCAGGTCGTTTCTATGACCGGCGACGGCGTTAATGATGCTCCCGCTCTGAAGGCTGCCGATATCGGTTGTGCAATGGGTATCACAGGTACCGATGTTGCTAAGGGTGCTTCTGATATGACCTTGATAGACGATAATTTCGCAACTATCGTTGAAGCCGTTCGCGAGGGCAGAGGTATATATTCCAACATCAAAAAGGTAGTTGGATTTCTGTTGGGTACCAATATCGGCGAGGTTATAACAGTATTCCTTGCAATGCTTTTTTGGCACAAGACGCCGCTTCTTTCCATGCAGCTTCTTTGGATAAATCTGGTTACTGACAGTCTGCCTGCGATCGCTTTAGGTATGGAACCTGTTGAGGCTGATATAATGAATCAAAAACCCAAGCCTAAGAATGAGGGGATATTTGCCAACGGACTTGGGATAAGAGTGGTTCTTCAAGGTTTGTTGTTTGCGGTTCTGACCTTAATTGGCTTTAAGATGGGCGAAAGTGCAACCGGTTTGGTAGAAGGCGGACAGACAATGGCATTTATTGTGTTGGCTCTTTCTCAGGTCGTTCAATCCTTCAATATGCGTTCCGACAGGTCATTGTTCAAAATAGGTCCCTTCAGTAATTCGAAGCTTAATATATCTGCTTTGGTTTCTGCTCTTTTGGTAATCGCCGTTGCTTTTACACCTGCCAAGGTGGCCTTCGGATTGATTACTCTGCCTGTAAATTTATATTTAGCGGCATTGGGACTGATTTTTGTTCCGACTGTAGTAATGGAAATATCTAAACTTTTAAGGCTAATTAAACATTGATGCACAGGAGTTGAGTTAATTGAATAATAAAAACTCAAACAGTAAGTTGGCACGTTGGATAATAGGAATAGTTGCCGCGTGTATTGTCCTTTACCTCGGATTAAGTAATGTGGGGGTTGTTGCTTCTGCCGTTTCCTGGGTTTTGGGATTGGTTATGCCATTGACATTGGGGCTTGTATTTGCGTTAGTTATCAATGTTCCAATGAGCTTTTTCGTTACACATTTGTTCCCGAAATCCAAAAACAAAATATTGAACGCTATTCGTACACCTCTGGCATGTATTATTTCTTTTGTACTGATTCTTGGTATAGTTACAGGTGTGGTGGTTTTGGTTATACCGGAATTAACCAATGCCGTTAAAATCATTGCAGAATACGTGATTGATTTCGCCGCTAAGCTCAATAATTCCGAAATAGACAACCTTCCTTTTGCCAATCTTATTGCTGAGCTTGACTGGAAAAGCATCGTAGGAAAATTAGAAAATTGGCTTAAAGAGGAAAGCGGATCGATAATGAGCACTGCCGTTGTTACAATCAGCTCGGTTATAGGCGGTGTGGTTGATTTCTTTATCGCTATCATTTTTTCTGTTTATATTCTGTTCAATAAAGCTACTCTTAAAAGACAAACCGTCCGTCTTATCAGGGCTTGGTTGCCTAAGAAATTCGGTTATTGGATTATCCATGCGGCTGAAGTCAGCAGCAAGATTTTCCGCAATTTTGTATCAGGGCAGACCTTGGAGGGTATAATACTCGGCACCCTTTGTATGATAGGAATGTTTATTTTAAGAATTCCTTATGCACCAATGGTTGGTGCTCTTGTTGGAGTCACAGCCCTTGTGCCTGTTGTAGGGGCCATTATCGGAGCTATTGTGGGCGCGTTTATGATATTTACTGTTTCTCCCGTAAAAGCGTTAATTTTTATCGTCTTTCTTATCATATTGCAGCAGTTGGAAGGCAATCTTGTTTATCCGAGAGTAATGAGCAGTCGCATAAACCTTCCGCCCATGTGGGTGCTGGCGGCGGTTACAATCGGCGGTGGTTTAGCAGGTCCTATAGGTATGCTTATAGGTGTTCCCGCTATGTCGGTTATATATGTTCTTGTTAAAGAAGCCACTGAAATAAAAGAGAAAAACCAAGCCGCAACGATTGACGAAAACACTGCAGAATGATATATGAAAATATTTGCTCCGACTTACTATAAAAAATTCAAATGTATCGCCGATAAGTGTCAACATAACTGTTGTATCGGTTGGGAGATAGACATTGATGGTGATACACTGGATTTTTACAGAAGTTTAAATGATGAATTCGGCAATAAAATTATTAATAATGTATCCTTTTCCAATGAGCCACACTTCAGATTAACCTCGGATGACAGATGCCCCTTTTTAAGTGATAGGGGACTGTGCGATATCATATCTAATCTGGGTGAAGAAGCTTTGTGCCAAATTTGTACCGACCATCCTCGGTTCAAAAATTATTATGATACCCGCATTGAATTTGGCTTAGGTCTTTGCTGTGAGGCGGCGACCCGGCTTGTTCTAAACGACACCGAAAAATTTTCCTTAATAGCTATCGGCGAGGATGAAGGTGAGGCAGAGGATAACGAAACCGAGGCTTATTTATTTAAGCTGAGAGATGCACTGCTTAATACCGAACAAAGCTTTGAAGCAATAGTTAAGAACTTTGGTTTAGCTTTCAAATCTTTGAATTCTGATTATTGGTATGATGTGCTTGTAAATCTTGAGAGACTCGACGGTGCCTGGGATGATATTTTGCTCAACCTTAAAAGCAGTGATGTACTTCAGGTGGGATGCAACGAACCCTCTTTATATAAAATATTCAGATATTTTGTTTATAGGCATTTCGTAAACATATCTCTTGAATTTGATACATCGGTTGCTCTGAAATTTTGCATACTGAGTTGTTATATATTAAATAGCCTTATGGTGTGTAAAAATGAATTATCAGAAACAGCTCGTATGTATTCATCGGAAATTGAATATTCTGATGAAAATATCTATAAAATTATAGAAGCATTATAATTGAATTAGACATAATAAAACAGGGAGTTTTGCGAGATATTTCTCTATTAACTCCGTGTTTTGTTTTATTTTCCTGATTTTG
>JAZNQM010000184.1:0-7888 GCA_045590175.1 Acutalibacteraceae bacterium
ATGGCTAAGTATCTTTCTGATTTCAACCATATTTTTATTTTTGAAAGTGTTCGTCCATTTGAGTAGGTTATAAACCGATTTTAAAGTTTCTTTTTTGCCTTTCTCAAATCTGAGCTTTCTTTTGATTGCTCGCTTGATTATTCTATATTTATAAACTCGTTTAGGTATATCAAGCACATAGATTTTGTCTGCATCTTCAAAGCATTTGCCAATCCAAGCATAATAAACACCTTCAATAATCCAACTATCATTTTTAAGAATATCATTAAGTAATGCGGTGCGCTTTTCTATAGGCATTTTAACGCCATAACCATCTGCATTGTTATCCCACTGGATATCATCCAAATCAAAGTGCGGAATATTATACTTTTCACTTAGTGCCTTTGCTAAATATGTTTTACCTGAGCCACTGCAACCGATTATATGTATTTTCATCTATACCTCACCGATGGTTTTAACAAAAAGTTGATCAACAGTGTTATATATAGTTTCAAAGTCTCCTACTTTTTCAAAACCGTACCTTTCGTATAAACCACGTTCACCACTCATAATGTATACTTTTTCAAAACCGAGTTTTACCGCATAAGCAATCACACTATTTATCATTTGTTCAGAAATTCTATTTCCACGATATTTTTCATCAACAAAAACAAACCCAATGAATGGTGAAAAGTTATATTGTTCAGGCAATTCGTCTTTTTCTGCAAGTGTACAATATCCAATGACCTTTTGTTCTACACAAGCTATAAAAACTCTTTCCCAACCGAGAAATTTGTTTTCTTTCATCAGTTTAGCAAGAAATTTTCCAGCCTTCCACGAGCAATTCTCCGCAAATTCAATTGCTGCATCCCAAAATATATGTTTGTTTGTAATTTCATGTATTTGCAAAATAATTTCACCTTTAAAACTCTTTATAAACTGTTTAAATAAGAACAAGCCTGTTTTCTGCTTTTGAATATTACTACGTTTTTATTCTTTTGTTCACCCAAAAGTTTTCGATACTTCTTTCTATGATTTCGATTAAACGAAAATATAGCTTTATACAAACTTACTTTCTGCTTATCAAAATACTCTGGGCAATTACCGCCCATATCATCCCTTGATTTACCGTAGTTTTTAACAACACGAACAGTTGAACCCCATAAACAAGTGATTGTTGGCAAATCAAAATAGATAACAGTATCGCAGTATTTTAATCTGTGAGGAATAGTCCTGCTAAAATTACCGTCAATAATCCATTCGGATTTTTCCAATTCAATTTGTAAAACAGCGTCAAATTCATCTCTAGACAGATGTTCCCATTCGCCGCACCAAAATAATTTATCTAAATGAATTAGCGGTAGCTGTGTCTTTTCGGCAAGCGCTTTAGCAAATGTGGTTTTACCGCTACCTGCATTGCCGATTATAAGAATTCGTTTCATTATAATTTCCCTTTTATTATTGAGTCGATTTCATACATAGCAACCTTGTTAGAATCCCATTTTAATAGTTTTCTTGCCTCATCATATGTAAGCCATTTATACTTAGTATGTTCATTTGATAATATAGGATCTGAATTACACTCAAAGGCAAAAGAATACTCAGGAATTACATAAGTGTTTTTGTCCCAATGCTGTCTCTTGCTTTCAGCAATAACTTCTGCCGGAACATAGGCAACGCAGGTAAGTTGCTTAATGTTTTTTGCCTTTGTACCAATTTCTTCTGCTGTTTCTCTTATAGCCGCTTCTATTGGAGTTTCACCATTTTCTCCGCCTCCGGCAATAAACTGCCAATAACTACTATCTGCTCTACGAAAAATGCAGAATAAAGTTGTGTCCCCAACGATACGATATGGTATTGATAATATTTGATAAGGTTCTCTCATATAACACACCTTCAATTTATTTATAATTACATTTTATTTTATCATATTTTTATGCTATATACAACGGGCAATCGTTATCTAATCTATAATTAATTTTATCTGATATTAAACGATAGTACAAGAAAAAAACTCTACCTTCGTCTATACGAAAGTAGAGCCTTCTGTTTTCAATTATTCAGTTGTTAGTATTAAACATTCTACCCTAAGCCAGATTAACTATTATCTTATAACGGTTAATTACAAAATCAATTATTACTTGCGATTTAACCTTCATATTGATTTTGCCGATAACCTTCTTAATTATCTGCTCTGTGACTTTTGGGATATATTCCTTATATTCAGGATGCTTTTCCATCAGTTCATTAAAGAGCGTGATTAGTAAGTCATTTGTGGATTTGCTTGTAGGATATCCGCGAGCAATAAGTGCCATATTGTTATCGAAGTTTGGAGCAAGACTTAAAAGCTCCCCGCTTTTTACATCGCGCATTAAACCAAAGTTTCCTGTGTGTCTATCTGGGTTAGCGGTTATTGTATCAAGGAAAATCATTTTAATATAATCAGGAATTGCTTTGGGGCAAAGTTCCTTAAGTTTTTCAACTACCTTAATATAATCTTCCTCATCACCCATAAAGGATGAAGCCGGTTCAAATATGACCTTTGCTGAATTAGTGAAATCAAGCGACTTAACGCATTTATCTCCCTTTTCATAATAAGCCATATTCATTTTAAGTTCTTTACCAAGTTCATATACAAAAAGCTCTGAGAACTGCTCCTTTTGGTTGGCGGCTTTATAAATCCACCATTTGTTATCTTTTAGCTTCCAACACTTTTCAAAGCTACCGATGTTGGTAAGCTCGGGAGTTTTAGTATCCTTACGCTTTGCGGCAGAATTAAAGCTTGAATAAAGTCCTCTGAGTGCCAGATTGGAGAAATAGTCTTTATTAAAGCGAACGTCTTCATATTTTAAGTCACTGCCGATTGCTCTAACCCAATAGGTATCGGTAATGGTTGCAGCATTAACATGAAGAACTGTTGAAACATCGTCTTTTTCAGCGAGTCGCAAAGCCTTTTTGAGCAGACGAGAGTTTGCTCTATGCGAGTCAATAGCTCTTGTCGCGAGCCAGGATTTAGCATCGCTTACACGCTTTAAATATAAAGGCAACAAATCATTATTCAAAACTTTAAGCTCATTATCTTTCCAAACGGCAACAACTGTATCTCGGCTTAAAATCTCAAAATCCTTCATAAACTTTTTCTCCTTTCCTAATAGTATTTAATACATTATACAACATATGACTTTAAAATTCAACTTAAAAGCATCATAATTATTTTATGTAATACAACAAAACTAACATACTAACTGTTACTGATTAGTATCAGTTTGCATAAGTATAAAAATGTTAAGAATTTTCTCAACCAGTTTTCTTATGATTTTTGGTATCTACTGCATTATTTCTTTTGGAAACGCCTTTAATAAAACACTTTTGATGCTTACGCATATTGGTAAACTGATTATCATTACAACAACATCCGCAATAAAGGCATACGTATTCTTTGCCATTCTCAAAAGCATCGGTTGTGCATATAAAAGTGCTTCAATGAGTGATTTGACGCCAAGCATTGCAACTGCAGCTGATACTACAACCGAAATTCCTATAATGATGTGCCTAATCCACTGTTTCTTTATTCTTAAAGTGAATTTGCAAGTCAAGCCAACAAATAATCCAATAACAAGGTTGCCGACTGTCCAGCCAGGCATACCACGTAATCCGCTTGTTAATAAACAATAGAGCACAACACCTAGTCCGCCAACTGTCATCCCGCTTATCGGTCCGAAATAATAGCAAAATAGTGTCATCACTACATAACCTAAACAAAGATAATAGTTTTCAAACACCGGCACTTGTAAGCATAGGGATAATACAACAAACAGTGCTGTTCCCATAGCCGTAATGCAAATTTTCTTTGTTGAAGGAGCCATAATCTTTACCTCTCTTTACTGGATTTTAGCAAGTGATGCATTTTTATATGAATCATCATTAGTAACTTCTTTAATGACCTTAATTTGCTTTGGAAATGTAATCTTCTGTTTTAAAAAGTATGTCTTTCATTTTAATACCTCTACTGTGGTCTTGTAATATTGCTCTTGAAAATGAATGGCTTGTTCGATTTCTTCCTTAGTAAAATTCAATTCAACCGGTGCAGCAATAAGTTTGTCCTCAACGTCGTTTTCTCTATGGGCAATGCCAATGATTTTCGCACTATATTCAGTTACGGGCTTATCTACACCGAGCAAGTAAACATCAAGCTCTTCGCCGTCGCCACCCAAAACTCCGGGTATATATCCGTAATTGATGGGATAAGTTAGGCTATAATTTTCTTTCTTATGTACATAACCTATAGGACGGTCGATTTTAATCTCTACTGTCTTGCCAAGATAGGATTTTACAAGTGCTTTTCTTTCTTCAAATGTCATTGTTTTTTCTCCGTGGTTTAGTTTACCTCGTTATTCTACCATAAACTTATTTACAATGCAATTATTGTGCGGACAATTCTTGGGGAATTTTCCATTTTTATATTGAAAAACTCGGCTTTAAGCGGTATAATGATATGAGAATATTTTGGAGGCGAATTTATGTACCCGACTAAATTAAAACCTACTTTGAAGGATTACCTTTGGGGCGGCGACAGATTAAAGCGTGATTACGGAATAGAAACCGATATGGACATTGTGGCGGAAGCCTGGGTGCTTTCCTGCCATCCCGACGGTCCTTCAGTGGTTGAAAACGGTGAATACGCAGGGCTTACCTTACCCCAGCTTATCGAAAAGTTAGGCGACGAGGCTCTTGGTACAAAGGCTAAGGAATTTGAGTTTTTCCCCATACTTGTAAAACTTATTGATGCCAAAGGCAACCTTTCAATACAGGTGCATCCCAGCGACGAATATGCTCTTCGTAATGAGGGACAATACGGCAAGACCGAAATGTGGTACGTTGTAGACTGCGACGAGGGTGCCTATCTTTACTACGGACTCAACCGCACTCTTACCCGCGAGGAATTCCGCGAGAGGATTGAAAACAACACTGTGCTGGAGGTTCTTAACAAGGTTCCCGTTAAAAAGGGCGACTGTTTCTTTATCAAATCGGGCACGATTCACGCCATTGCAGAGGGCTTGCTGATCGCCGAAATTCAGCAAAACTCCAACCTTACATACCGCGTATACGACTACGGCAGAGTTGATGCAAACGGCAACCCCAGAGAGCTGCATATTGAGAAGGCAATCAAGGTATCGGAGCTTGCTCCCCCTACCCTTCCCTACGGACAGCCCGCCGGCGACCGTCTGGCTGAGTGCAAATACTTCACCTGCGACCGCTTATCGGTTTCGGGGAAGGCAGAGATTTTAGTTGACAACGAAAGCTTTCAGTCGGTGCTTTGTCTCAGCGGCAATGCCACAGTTGGCGGCGTAGAGATTAAGGCAGGCGAAAGCATCTTCCTGGCGGCAAATATGGGCAAGGTAGAAATCGACGGAAATGCAGAATTTATTGTTAGCAGGGTGTAAAAATGGCAATAATAAATATAGTTATGGTCGAACCCGAAATTCCACAAAACACTGGAAACGTAGCCAGAACCTGTGCCGCAACAGGGACACGACTCCATCTTGTGGGTCCTATGGGTTTTAAAATTGACGACAAAAAGCTAAAGCGTGCGGGACTCGACTATTGGAATCTTTTAGACATAACCTACTACGACAGCATTGAGGAGTTTTTCGAGAAGAACCAGGGTGAGTTTTACTTTTTCACCACCAAGGGCAGAAGTGTTTACAGCGACGTTTCCTACCCCGACGGCTGTTATCTTTTCTTCGGAAAAGAGACCCGCGGCCTTCCTGAGGAGCTACTGATGCAATACCCCGACCGCTGCGTGCGATTGCCTATGATGGGCGAGGCACGAAGCCTTAATCTTTCCAACACGGTTGCAATTGCCACCTATGAAGTTTTACGGCAGTGGAATTTCCCAGAGCTTCAGAACTTCGGTCAATTGCATAACTACCGCTGGGAGGATGTATAATTTCACATATAACACTAAAGTGTTAAAGTGATTTTTGTTCAGTTTGCTTTTATTTTAAAAGTTACTCGAAAAAACTTGCAAATTGGTAACTTTTAGTATAAAATAAGTTTGTTAGAAATTTATCAATCAAAACCGAAAGGATGTTTTAACTATGGCAGCTCTTAACAAAAAGTCTATCGAAGACATCGAAGTTAAAGGCAAGAAGGTTCTTGTTCGTTGCGACTTCAATGTAAAAATGGAAGACGGTGTTATCACCAGCGATAAGCGTATCGTTGCTTCCCTCCCCACCATCAAGTATTTAATCGAAAACGGAGCCAAGGTTATTCTTTGCTCCCACTTAGGCAGACCTAAGGGTCAGGTTAATCCCGAGTTCTCTATGAAGCCTGTTGCAGCCCGTTTGGCTGAGCTTCTCGGTAAGGAAGTAAAAATGGCTGAAGACGTTGTTGGTGAAAGTGCTGTTGCTCTTGCCGCTGACCTCAAAGAGGGTGAGGTTCTCCTTCTTGAGAACGTTCGTTTCGAGCCCGGTGAAACCAAGAATGACCCCGAACTCAGCAAGAAATTCGCAGACCTTGCAGAAATCTTCGTTAACGATGCTTTCGGTTCTGCCCACAGAGCTCACTCCTCTACTGCAGGCGTAGCAGATCATCTTCCCGCAGTTTGCGGTTACCTCATTCAGAAGGAAATCAACTTCATCGGCGGTGCCCTTGAAGATCCCAAGCGTCCCCTGGTTGCTATCCTCGGCGGTGCTAAGGTTTCCGACAAAATCGGCGTGATCAACAATCTTATCGACAAGTGCGTTACCATCATCATCGGTGGTGGTATGGCTTACACCTTCTTCAAGGCACAGGGTCTCAACATCGGTACCTCTATCTGCGAGGAAGACAGACTCGAGGATGCTAAGGAAATGATGGCTAAGGCTGAAGCCAAGGGTGTTAAGTTCCTTCTCCCCCTCGACAACGAAATCGGTCGCGAATATGACAAGGACACCGAGCACAAGACCGTTGATTCCGAAGCAATTCCCGACGGCTGGATGGGTCTCGATATCGGCCCTAAGACCACCGAGCTTTTCGCAAATGCTATCAAGGGTGCCGGCACTGTTATCTGGAACGGTCCTATGGGTGTTTCCGAGTGGCCTAACTTTGCACACGGCACCGTAGGTGTTGCTAATGCAGTCGCTGAGTCAGGCTCTATTTCCATCATCGGTGGCGGCGACAGTGCTGCTGCAGTTCAGAAGCTTGGCTTTGCCGACAAGATGTCCCACATCTCCACCGGCGGCGGTGCTTCTCTCGAATATCTCGAGGGTAAGGTTCTCCCCGGCATTGCTTGTCACAACGAGAAATAATTAATAATTTTCAAGACACGGTGGAAAAACTGCCGTGTCTTGGTGTGTTTTAATAATTCAGATTTTTGGAGGAATAATAAATGAACAAACAGCTTCGCAAAGCAGTTATTGCAGGTAACTGGAAAATGAACAAGACCCCCGCAGAAACCACCGCACTTATAAACGAAATGATGCCCCTTGTAAAGGATGCCGACTGTGACGTAGTTCTCTGCGTTCCCTTTATCGACGTTGCCGCAGCCGTTGAGGCAGCAAAGGGCTCTAACATCAAAATCGGTGCCGAAAACGTACACTTCAAGGCAAGCGGTGCTTACACAGGCGAAATCTCTGCCGAAATGCTCACCGCTGCAGGTGTTGAATACGTTGTTATCGGTCACAGCGAAAGAAGACAGTACTTCGGTGAAACCGACCAGACCGTTAACCTTCGCACCTTAGCTGCTGTAAACGCAGGTCTCACTGCTATCGTTTGCGTTGGTGAAACCCTCGAGCAGAGAGAGCTCGGCTACACCGAGACCCTTCTCAAATATCAGACCAAGATGGCCCTTACCAACGTATCTGCCGACCAGCTCAAGAACATAATCATTGCTTACGAACCCGTTTGGGCTATCGGTACAGGTGTT
>JAZNQM010000185.1:0-19351 GCA_045590175.1 Acutalibacteraceae bacterium
CTTCAAGGAGTGCGGCACCCTCGTTAAGCTTGGTGTTAAAGTCGTTAATTTCATTGCTAATGTAGGTAGCGACGGTGCGAAAAGGCTGAGCGATAGCTCCTAAAATGCTGGCATGAGGTGCAACAGACCCACCGATTATTCTTATAATAATTGAAACAATCAGCAAACCGGCTGTAATGCCGCATATTATTTTAAACCTTCTGCTTCTAAGAAAAAATCGCATTTTTTAACACCTTATCTGTATCTTTTACTTTTACGAGTTGCATAAGTATCAAAGGATGTTGCGTTATCTAACCATTTAGAAGTTCCTAAAACAACGCAATCCAGGGGGTTGTCGGCAACCGTTACAAATATACCCGTTTCTTCGGAAATCAACTTATCTATTCCCCTCAACAATGCACCGCCGCCGGTAAGGACAATTCCTCTGTCGATAATGTCAGCCGCCAACTCGGGAGGAGTTTTTTCCAAAGTAGAACGAATCGCATCAATTATCTGCATTATGGTATCCAATATAGCCTCGCGTACCTCTTCGGAGTTGAGTTCTATGTTTTTGGGGAGTCCGTCAAGAAGATTTCTGCCGCGAACTTCTATTGTTTGCTCTCCCTCATAAGGAAGGGCGGAGCCGATGCTGATTTTAATATCCTCGGCTGTTCTTTCGCCTATGAGCATATTGTGTTTTTTTCTAACAAAATTGATGATGGCTTCGTCAATATCATCACCGGCAACACGAACAGATTGTGCGGTAACTATATCGCCAAGTGCAATAACTGCAACCTCAGAAGTACCACCGCCAATATCGACAACCATACTACCTTTAGCATCCTCAATATCTATTCCTGCCCCCAATGCCGCAGCCATTGGTTCTTCGATAAGGTCGGTATCAACAGAGCCTGCCATTCTTGCAGCATCATATACAGCTCGGCTTTCAACCTCGGTAACACCTGCAGGTATACAGATAAGAACGCGGGCACGGGAAAAAACCGAACCTTTGAGAGCTTGCTTTATAAATCTTTTTAACATAGCGGCTGTAACGTGGAAGTCGGCTATAACACCATCCTTCAGAGGACGAACTGCAACAATTGCACCCGGAGTTCGTCCTATCATTTCTTTTGCTTCTTTACCCACTGCTTTTACCGCATCATTTCTGACATCGTATGCTACAACAGAAGGTTCTCTCATAACAATACCCTTATTCTTAATGCAAACCAGGGTATTGGCCGTTCCTAAATCAATACCTATATCTCTTGAGAACATTAACTATCCCTCCAAATTAAATCTCTTTAATACCTCATATAATCTGTTGGCAGGCAAACCCATAACAGAATAGTAATCGCCCTTTATTGACCTTACAAACCTGCACCCGAGTCCCTGAATACCGTACGCACCAGCCTTGTCCATTGGCTCTCCTGAGGCAATGTAATCCTCAATTTCTGAATCTGTTAGTAAATCAAATTCAACCTCGGTTTCCACAGTAAAGGAAACGGTCTTTTTGGCAGATGCAACACACACACCTGTATACACCTTGTGTACCTTGCCCGACAAAGACCTAAGCATATTTCGAGCATCATCCACATCAACAGGCTTACCTAAAACCCTACCTTCGAGAACCACAATGGTATCAGAACCGATTACCGTATCCGTAGGATTATTCGCTAAAGAAGTCGCAGCCTTAACAGAAGCAAGATGCTGTGCAATTTCTGATACCGCTAAACCTTTCGGATAGCTTTCGTCTGCATCGGTTTTCTGTATTATAAATTCAAAGCCTAATTTTTCAAGTATCTCCTTCCGTCGAGGAGAGCCCGAAGCAAGAATTAACATCTTATGACTCCTTATATTATTGACAGTATTTATATAATTTTACATAATATTATACCAAATATTCACCTACGATACAAGGGTTAATTACATAATAATATAAATTTTTTCGGTGACCGCACCTGATACAGAAACGGTCACCGAAAATTAAATACCTATCAAAGTATAAGTTATGGTAGTGAATGTCGCAAATAAAACAACTGCAGCGTTTATAAGCAGCGTGTAACACTTAGTGAACTTGCCTTTCTCGGGGCCACACTTAATAGTTTTACCGATATAGACAGCACCAATCAATATTAATGGTGTGGCATATCGAATATTCTGAGTGCAGGTAAAGGCAAAGGAAATGCAAAAATAATAATACATAACCAAATTCACACCGTACACCATAAGCAACAAAACATCAGAGATACTTTTCTTATGCTTACAAGAGAATAAGTAATACATAATACACATAAAGCCAACAACCGCAAGTAAGGTTCCTATCCAGAACAAGGCTGTTCCGAAAATGCTTATTTGAGGATATGCAACATCATTTATGCTTTCACCAAACATAGCGGTTTTGAGTAGTCCGATTGTAGGATTATATTCATAATATGGTTTTCCCCACATATCGAAAACACTTTCGAATTGATGCAGTCCAAAATCAAACAGTCGCTTAAAAACGGATATGTTTCCGATGTATTGAGGGTTGTCATAATTTAGAAACGGAATATAATTTGGAGGTACTGAATGCAGAACATAATTTCTGATACTCCACCAAAGTCCCAAGGGGACACAAACGAGAGCGAATACGGAGTACTGCTTTATGAAAAAGCTCCACTTGTGCTGTCCCGATTTCAATCCCTCTATCAGTGCATACAAAAACACAATTGCTACAGCGGGGGCTACCATCCATGCCGAAAGCTTTGTCATCATGCCGAGACCTATCGCCAAAGCAATACAAACAATGTTGGTAACAGTTTTGTTTTTCATCCAACGAATTGTATAAAGTACAGCTGCAAACTGAAATGTTATAGATAAAATATCATTATTAATACTTCCTGCAAATATAATAAACGTTGGATGGAATGCAATAATTACAAAGGCAATAACCAAAGCGTTACCCTTGATTTTCAGTTCTCTGAAAATTTTATAGGATATAATCATACACAAAGATGAGTAATAAAGAGTAAGCACCTGCAAGCCTTCTAAAGCGGTGCTGTATGCTATACCTAATAGTTTACAAATCTTCAAAAATATTGCAGAAATTATATGGTGCAACGGAGGATGATAGAACTGCCACACTTCCCTTACGTCAAAATCAGGCAGTTTTAACTCACTGAAAAAATATTCAATATATCCTGCATGACCGCAACCATTTCCGAAGGTTTCAACATCGTGCTGACGCTGGGTACAACCTGTATAGAGAATATATTGAAGCCTCAAAACAAAGCCCGCTAAAAACAACAATGCAATTAAATTAGAAGAATTAAGTTCTCCTTGCATACATAACCAAATCGCAATTATAACCAAAATGCTGAACCCTATCGTAAAGGTAGAAACAGCACTAACATCCCAAAGCACCAAAAGAAACGCTAAGGCACAAAGCACCCCACAGATTGCTTCGGGGTGCTTTTTGGTAAAACATAATAGTTTTGAAAACGAATTAGCCGTGTTTAGTTTTTGCAAAATCACACAACCTTTACTTTTTCTCGTGGTATTCCTTCTCAGTGTTTATAGACCAAACAATAGACTTGTCTGTTTCTTTACCGATGATTATATCGGCAGTTCGCATAGCGGTAAGCATAGAATGATCCATATTGTTGTAGCGATGCTGACCATTTCTGCCCACAGGATATAAATTATTGATACCGTTGATATAAGTTATCACATCATCAATACGATTGTAGGTGTCAAAATAGGCAGGATAGGCCTTTTTAACATGTTCGCAATGGTAATCTAAAATTTCAGATTTTTTCGTGATGCCCATAGTTTCCAGCTCTGAAGATACAAAATCTAAGAGTTCTTCATCGGAAAGATTCCAAAAATCGTCATTTTCCTTGCAGAAATACTCAAGACCTACCCATACGGTATTCTCCGGATCCTCCACCATATATGGCGACCAGTTGTTAAAAATCTGAATTCTGCCCATTTTAACATTTCTGTCCTGAACGTAAATCCAGCAATCCGGCACAATATTGCCTAAGGTTTTTATCTTCGTTTTGTTTTTTAAATTAAGCTTATTTACCAGCACACCAACTGTTACAAAATCTCTGTAAGGCAGATTTTCTGCTATATACTTCAGCTCTCTGTCGGGCTTATCTCCTGTGATTCCGCAAACCAAATCCTTAAGCGGCATAGAAGAAATATATGCATCGGCTTCGATTTTAAATTTCTTGCCTTCGCTCTCGCAAACGATATAGGTGATCTTGTCCCCTTCCTTATGAAGGTTAGAAACCTTGCAGTTTCTGATGATTCTGCCACCCATATATTCTATATCTTTAGCTACCTCTTCCCAAAGCTGCCCGGGTCCGAATTTTGGATACCAAAATTCTTCTATAAGAGATGTTTCTACATTTTCTTTATTTTTACCACCAAATACTTTTTTAAATATGTCTTTCAAAAGCGCCGTGACCGAAAGGCCCTTTACTCTTTGTGCGCCCCAATCTGCAGATATTTCGCTTGGGTGTCTTCCCCAAAGCTTTTCGGTATAGTCCTCGAAAAACATACTATATAAAACTTTACCGAAACGATTGATGTAAAAGTCCTCCAGGGAATCTTCGGGAAGCTTTGCAATGGCAGAACGCAGGTAAGAAAAGCCTGCTTTGATGGTTGTAAAAAGCCCCATATTAGCAAAGGTTGAAAATTTCATAGAAATAGGATAATCAAAGAATTTATCATTAAAATATATTCTTGATATTCTGTTTCTTATAAGCATTGTACGGTCATCAAACTCAGGGTCGGGACCACCGGGATACAAGGTTTTATCTCGTTTCAGCACAATATCATCAAAAGAAGGTTTACCTTGGATAGGCATTCTCTCCTGCCACCATTCCATAACCTCGTCGCTTTTGGAAAAAAATCTATGTCCACCAATATCCATACGGTTACCGTTATGTCTGACGGTTTTTGATATGCCGCCGATACTATCGGTTTCTTCAAGAACGACAACATCATAACCCTTACCGGATTTCAGAAGTTCAAATGCCGCAGTTAATCCGGCGGGTCCTGCTCCAACTACTACAATTTTGTTCATAATTTAGCTCCATAAAGTATTTTACTATATTTTAACACATCATTTATGTTATTTCAATCGCTTTATCACCTATTAACAAAAATATTACAAATTTTTGTTGAATGCTGCCGCAGTTCGTGATATAATGAATTAAAGTATCGTTTCTTCTTATTATATTCGGAGGTTAGATTATGGCAAAGGTTGGTTTCAGACGTGAGCTTTTAGGTTTTAATCGCGAAGATGTAATTGAATATATTAAGCAAATACAAAAAAACAATTCTGACAAAGAGGCTGAGTTTGTGAATACTATTGATAAGCTCAATCAGCGTAATGCAGAGCTTATAGATGAATTAAAACGAATTCCCGAGCTTGAAACGCAGCTTGCTCTCAGTGAAGCTACCATCGAAAAGCTTTCTGCCGAAACTGCAGAACTTCGAGCCAAACAGAATGAAGTGGAAAAAATCAGCGAAGATATCGCTAAAATGTATTTGGTTGCTAAATCCAATGCTGAGGCAATAAATCAATCTACAAAAGAAAGCTCTGAACTCGCATTTTATGAAATCAATCGCACTATGCGTGCATTAGAGGATATGCAAAGCCGTCTTTTCAATATCAAAGCTGAGATTTCTGAGGCTTCACAGAAATATACAAATGATTTAGATAATGTTTCTGAGTCTTTTGAAGCAGCGAAGAAAACAATTTCAGATATATCCAACCAAGTAAACGAGGTTACAGGAAACGCTAAGGTATGAGAGAATTTGCATTTGATATAAACACCCTAAGAAATAATATAGACTTGCTGTGTGCCGGAGACAAAGTTTTGCTTTCCGGCACTGTTTTTACTGCCCGCGATGCCGCTCATAAAAGACTGATAAATCTTATAGAAAAAGGGGAGCAACTGCCTTTTGATATTAAAAACAGTTGTATCTACTACGCAGGTCCCACACCCACACCCGAGGGACTTGCTATCGGAAGCTGCGGTCCTACCACATCAAGCAGAATGGACCCGTATACCCCCACCCTTTTGGATTTGGGACTCAAATGTATGATTGGCAAAGGTCCCCGCTCAGCTACAGTGGTTGATTCCATCGTAAGCAACAAAGCTGTATATCTGTGTGCGATTGGCGGAGCGGGTGCTTTAGCGTCTAAATGTATCGACGGATGCGAAGTAATAGCCTTCCCCGATTTAGGGTGCGAATCCATAAAAAAACTACATTTTAATAAATTCCCACTCATTGTTGGTATAGATTGCAAAGGAGAAAGTTTGTTTTGAAAAAAATCAACAGAGTATTTTTGGTGCTGTTATCATTCACGCTACTTATTAGTATGTGCGGATGTGATATGGATAATTCCGACAGATCACTTCTTTATGAAACAGAAATCGGAATAGTTAATATTGACCCACAGCTTGCTACAAACGATACGGAATTACATATAGTTCACAATGCTTTTGAGGGCTTAATGAAATACAATTCTGCCGGTACATTGATAAACGGAGTGGCTGAAAGCTATACCGTTACAAACAGCGGAAAAACCTACACCTTCAAACTCAATCCAAAAAGCAAATGGTCCGACGGCAGGCCGCTGACTGCAAATGATTTTGAGTTTGCTTTCAGGAGAGCGGTAGCTCCTGAATCCCAATCTCCTTATGCCTCCACATTGCTTCCGATTAAGAATGTTTCAAAAATTTTAAGCGGCAAGCTATCCCCCGAAGAAATAGCTGTCAAAGCTGTTAACGACTATGAATTAGTGATAAATCTCGAAGGTATTAACAAAAGTTTTTTACATCTTTTGACCACCCCTGTTTCCATGCCCTGTAACCAAGAATTTTTTCTTTCCTGCAAAGGCTATTACGGTCTTAACCGCAAATCCATAATTTCCAACGGATACTATCAAATTTCCGCCTGGAACGAAGAATATTGCACGCTTACTGCAAACGAAAGTTACGAGGACTACGGTTCATCAAAGATATCAACTGCATACATTTATTTTAACTCTGAAGACGAACTGTTCGAAAACATTGAAAAGCAGGAACCTCACTTTTCAATATTAAGCGATGAAATGATTAACCGCCTCGATGATTCGCAAATAGAATATAATCCAATACACATCGGCAATACGGTTCATTCATTAATATTCAACCCTGACTCGCTGATTTCAGAAATCAACATACTGAAGGCGTTAACGGGAACAATTAGTTTTGATATATCCGCTGACCTTAATAAAAAATACGGCATTACCGCCGCAACATCTATACTTCCCACAAGTGTTGATTACTCCAACAAAATCAGCTTCAATCGCAAAAGCACAAACAAAGATAAGGCACTTGACAATTTCATACTTGGATGCGAAAACTTGAAAATTGAAAGAATATTCCCGCCGTTTTCTATCATATACCTAAAAAATGATACAACCGAAGCGGTGGCTCAGCAAATAGCATCTAATTGGCAAGGTATATTCGGCATAACCGTTAATATAACTGCGGTAGAAAACGAGGAAGAACTCACTAATCTTATAAGCTCTTCGGCTTATGACGTTGCTATCATATCCAATAAAGCCATTTCATCTTCCCCAATCCCTTATTTACAACAGTTCACCTCAGATGCCGCAACAAATATCAGCAGTTTTAAAAGCAACAACTTCGACAAGGCAGTGAAGAAAATGAACCGTCTCGAAGGCAAAGAGCTTTTAGATGCCACAAAAGCTGCAGCAAATATAATCAACGACAACAAATATATTCATCCTTTGTTTGTTTCTTCAAAGACATATTATTTCGGCAGCGAAGTAAAACCGCAATTCAACCCCCTCAATCAGATAGTGTACTTTTCCCAGGTTGAATTTAACTGATTAAAAACAAAACCTCCTTTGTAGCCAGAGTCGGTTTTCCCGACCTAAAGCTCAAAGGAGGTTTATTCTATATGATATTCAATTAAAATCTTTTTATGCCTGCACTGTTGTAAATATCTTCAAGAAGCTTTTGCGCTTTGAGAGCCTCTTCAAGGGTTTTTCTTACTTTATCCTCAGCTCCCTCGGTATAGTATTCAGTGATCTGAGCAAAATGTCCAACACCGTATACAGCCTTTCCGGGGTTTTCCAAGTCAGCATCATTATAAGATTCCTCAACTGTACCATCGTCGTAGGTGGCAGTTGCATTAGCACCGAGTATGGATATAACACCCTTCTCACAGAAAAGTTCTACCTGAATATTTACGCTTCGCGGACAGTTGTTACTGAAGTAAAACATAACATTAGTGCCGTTCTCAAACTTAACAATACCCTCAGCCGTATCCTCGACTTCAACAACTGTATTACCTCTATGAGAAACACTGGCAGATACAGAAGCAACCTCACTTTGGGTCAAATATCTTGTAAGGTCCACGGTATGTATTGCTTGATTAATTAAAACTCCGCCGCCTTCAGTTGCCCATTTGCCTCTCCATGCATCCTGGTCGTAATACTCTTGATCTCTGCACCAGGTAAGATTAGCAGAAATGCCCTTAAGCGCTCCTATCTTGCCTGAGTTAAGAAGCTTAACGGCAAAGCGAGTTCCGGGATTATATCTGTTTTGAAAAATAATTCCAAGCTTTCTGCCGCATTTATCAGCGGTTTCTTTCATTTCCAAAGCTTTTGCGTATGAAATGTCCATGGGCTTTTCGCAAAGAACATCGACCCCTGCCTTAAGAGAATACACAGTAGCTTCAGAATGAAGATAATGAGGTAAACATACGTGAACGCTGTCTAAATTCTCTGCAGCTATCATTTCTTTATAGTCATAGTAAGCCTTACAGCCATATTCTTTTGCTTTGTTGTCTGCCCTGTCTTTTACAACATCGCAAACCGCAACCAAATCCACATTGCTGAGTTTACTTAATACACTTAAATGGTTAGGGGCGATAACACCGCAACCTATTATTCCGACTCTATATTTTTTCATAAGATATAGCTCCAATCCACATCACTAAAGTGACCTATTACAATTTAATTCTAACATAAATATTATCAAAATCAATCTAATTTTCAACTATTTTTTGTGATTTATTTGTATTATTTTAAGAATTAATTCTAAAATCACCTTTGCATTAGCTTCCACATATACATCATAAGACTGTGTGGCAGGATTTTCGAAATGAGATGATGCAAATTATTGTACCAATGATACATAGAAACATCCTTGTGCTTATCGGCATCCTTCAAGGCTTTTTTCACAACCCTGTCGGCAGAAACCATTGGTTTAGCGAAAGATTCGGTGCCCTCCTCCTTTATATCAGCTCTTTGGAAAAATTCAGTTTTAACCCAACCGGGACAGACCGTTGTAATACCAATCTTTCTGCTTTTAACTTCGCGGGACAGTGCTCTTGAATAGTGCTTAACAAACGCCTTAGAGGAAGCATAAACATTAAGATTAGGCAAAGGATGATAGGTAGAAGCCGAGCCTAACTGAATAATATGCGAGCCTTCTGCCATATAAGGCAACGTTTCCTGTGTGATATACACCAACGCTTTTACATTAAGGTCAATCATATTAAAAGCAAGCTCGGTGTCTACAACGGAATAATCTCCGTATCTGCCGTATCCTGCAGCATTCACGAGATAATTAACAGTTGGTTTTTCTCCTGATAAAATTTCCTTATATTCTATCAAGGATTCTTGCTTTGACAGATCTAAATCTATGATTTTACAATTGCATCCAAGCTCACTTGCCAATTCCTGTAACCTATCTTTACGCCTTGCAATGAGCCAAAATTCATCAATCGCATAATCGGATTTCAGCTGAATGGCGAATTCTTTTCCTAAGCCTGAAGATGCACCTGTTATAATTGCTACAGACATTTTTACACTCCTTAATCAAAAGTACAAAAGCAACCCAAGAAACTTGAGTTGCTTAAAAAATCAGAATGAAATTTCGTATGCTATTTTGTAGAGATGCTTATCAATGGTGTTTTTCATTTCCAAAGCTTCAACAATATCATCATCAACAAGAACATTGTTGCGGATAGATACAACTCTGTTGCCTATGCCGTTTGTAAGCAAGTCTACTGCATAGCTTCCCATACTGCTTGCAAGAGTTCTGTCGCGAACCGTGGGGCTACCGCCACGCTGAACGTGACCTAAAATAGTGGCTCTTGATTCGACACCGGTGGCTTCTTCAATTCTGATTGCAATATCGTTCACATCGCCGACGCCATTGGTGTTAGCAACACCCTCTGCAACAACAACGATAAAGTGATTCTTACCGTATTTTATACCGTCGCGAATTTTTTCAACAACATTCTTATTGAAATCAAAAGGAATCTCGGGAACCAAAATTGAAGTTGCACCAACTGCAATACCTGTTCTGAGAGCGATATCACCACAACGTCTGCCCATAACCGCAACAACAGAACATCTGTTGTGTGAACGAGAGGTATCACGCAGGCGGTCAATCATAATCATAGCTGTATTCATAGCAGTATCGAAGCCAATTGTTTCATCCGTTGATGCAATATCGTTATCTATGGTTCCGGGAACACCAACACAAGGGATACCGCGTAAGGATAAATCCTTAGCTCCTCTGTAAGATCCATCGCCACCGATTACAACAATTCCCTCTATACCAAACCTTTTGCAGGTTTCAATTGCTGCCATCATACCTGCTTCTGTTTTGAATTTCGGGCTTCTGGCGGTGCTGAGAATAGTGCCGCCGTTTTGAAGTATATTAGATACGGAGCGCATATCCATTTCGAATAAATCCGCTTCGATCAGACCATTGTAACCGCAGTTTACGCCGTATACCTTTATTCCTCTTTTAAATGCTGTTCTTGCAGCAGCACGAACTGCAGCATTCATACCGGGAGCATCGCCACCGCTTGTAAGAATAGCAATTGTTTTAACTTTACTTTCCATAATTACCACCTATATATCAAAAAAAGTAACAAATATTATAATATAAAAAACGACAACAAAAGTCAATAGAAAAAACACCTATTTTTTTAGGATAATGCAATTTTTTCCGAAATTTTTATTAAGAAAAGATAAAACAGTTTCTGTTAATTGAATTTTTCCTATTAGCTCACCGTTACAATAGAGAGGTGTGCTGCCGTTAAATAGCTCTGTAATAACAGAAAGCTTATGAATGTTCCCACGATTGTTATCAGTGGGTTCTATGATTACCTCTTTTGCTTCTATCATTGAAGGAGCACGTGTCTCAACAGTGTCACGGAGATAGTCCTCCTCTAAAAACGTCTCTACTCTATTCAAAACGAGCTCGGGAGTTTCTTCCTCCTTAAAACCTATTTTGCCGTTTGCAACTACCACATTACCCGTCTTTAAGGCTTCGGCAGAAAAGCTGATAACAGACTCAAAAGCTAAAGCATTTATCGACCCCGTTACATCTTCTATAATTACATTAGCCATTATTTTATTATTTTTAGTCTTGCGTTGTTTATAAGAGGTAATTAAACCCAAAACAGTTACACTATCTCCGTCTTTACATATACCGGTTTCTTCTGCTGTCAACAATTCGGAAATTGGTTTAGCGCCTATTTGTTGGTAAAATACAGAGTATTTTTGCATTGGATGACCCGAAATGTAAAAATCGGTTACCTCTTTTTCAAAACCAAGCAAATCCTCTTTGGGAAATTCAGTTGCATCAGTGAAGGAAAACTGAACGCTATTCTGCCCTTGTTCGCTACCAAACAAAGAAATCTGTCCGCCGCCTAAGTTTCTGCGCCGGCTCTCGATAAGGTCATACATTCTATCAAGGGAGAGCATAAGTGCACGACGAGTCAAGCCGAAACAGTCCAAGGTACCGCTTTTAATTAAGGCTTCCACTCCTCTTCTATTAATTGGAGAATTGCTGATTTTAACACAAAAATCATACACATCTTTAAAGTCGCCCTCGTTTTCACGGATTTCTAATATAGCATTTATATTATTCCTGCCGAGATTTTTAATTGCCAACAGTCCGAATCGAACGCCATCATCCTCGCAGGTGAACACTCCGCCGCTTCGGTTAATACAGGGAGGCAGAATTTTAAAATTCATAACCACACATTCCTTCAAATATTCAGCTACCTTTCCCGAGGAATCAAGAACACTTGTAAGGAGAGATGCCATATACTGTTTTGGATAATGACATTTTAGATATGCCGTCTGATATGCAACATAAGCGTAAGCCGCTGCGTGAGACTTGTTGAAAGCATAAGACGAAAAAGCTGTGATTTCTTCAAAAAGCTTCTCTGCGACTTTTTGGGGCACTCCCCTTTTAATTGCACCGTCTATTAAAACGTTGCCGTTTTCGTCCATCTCACCAAAGAGGAAAACGTTTCTCTCCTTTTGAAGTACGTCGTGCTTTTTCTTTGACATCGCGCGTCTGACTATATCTGCCCGTCCGAAGGAGTAGCCTGCAACCTCTCTGAAAATTTGCATAACCTGTTCCTGATACACAATACATCCATACGTTACCTCTAAAATCGGTTTTAATAGCGGAGTATCATATTTGATTTTATCGCTGTTATGCCTGAAATGGATATATTTAGGAATATACTGACGGGGGCCCGGTCTATATAGCGATATAACCGCAATCAAGTCCTCCATATTCTCAGGTTTCAGACTTTTTAGTACCGCTCTCATTCCTGCAGATTCATACTGAAACACACCGATTGTGTCACCCGCCGCCATCATTCGCATAGTTTTAGAATCATTCAGCGGTATTTTATCTGCACTAAAACCATTGCCAATAAGCTTAACTGTATCGTCGATTACGGTAAGGTTTCTAAGACCGAGGAAGTCCATCTTCAAAAGTCCCAATGAATCAAGATTAGTCATTGGGTATTGCGAAACCACAACTGTGTCACTAACAGCTAAAGGCACATAACTTGACACAGGCTTGTCGGTAATGACAACTCCTGCGGCATGTGTGGACATATGTCTCGGCATTCCTTCAATTTGCATTGACATATCGAGGATTTTTCTAACATCAGCATCGGTGTCGTATCTACGCTTTAATTCTGTTGATTCCTCTAACGCTTCTTTGATGTTAATTGTGAATCTGTTTGGGATAAGCTTTGCAACTGTATCGCACAGGGAGTATGATATTCCATAGGCTCTGCCCACGTCTCTGACCGCCGCTTTAGCCTTTAACGTACCAAAGGTTGCTATCTGTGAAACGTGATCCTCACCGTATTTCTCGATAACATAATCAATAACCTCCTGCCGTCTTATATAGCAGAAGTCTATATCAAAGTCCGGCATTGAAACTCTTTCGGGATTCAGAAATCTTTCAAAAAGCAGGTTGAGTTTTATTGGGTCTATACCTGTAATTCCCATACAGTACGCCGCAAGACTACCTGCACCAGAGCCTCTTCCGGGTCCTACGGGGATTGATTTTGATTTAGCATAATTCACAAAATCGGCAACTATTAAAAAGTAATCCGTATATCCCATTTTGTCGATAATTTTCAGCTCATATTCGAGTCTATTAACATATATCTCATCGGGAGCTTCGCCTATTAACTTGCGTAATCCTTCATAACACATATCCCGCATAACCTGAGGATGGCTTTTATTTCCCAAATCGAAATAGGGCAATTTGATTTTTCCAAACTCAAACTCAAAATTGCACTTATCAGCAATAACCTCTGTGTTAGCAACTGCTTCGGGTACTTCGGCAAAAAGCTTTTGCATTTCTGACTGAGATTTTAAATAAAACTCCTGCGTTGCAAAGGAAAGCGGATTTTCCTCATTAACTGTGTGGTTAGTGCCGATGCAAAGCAGAATGTTTTGCATTTCGTGGTCGTCTTTTTCAACGTAGTGTACGTCATTAGTACACACTAACGGAATTCCCGTTGAATGTGAGATTTCAACAAGTCTTTCGTTAACAATTTTTTCCTCTGCATATCCGTGGTTTTGCAATTCGAGATAGTAATTACCGCTACCAAAAATATCGTTAAACTCTAAGGCCGCTGCTCTTGCGCCGTCAAAATTATTATGAAGAATCTTAGATGGTATTTCACCTGCTAAGCAAGCAGATAATCCTATCAGCCCTTCTGAATATTCTCTTAATAAATCCTTATCAATTCTGGGTTTTGAATAAAAGCCCTCGGTAAATGCCTTGGAAACCAGGAAAATTAAATTTTCATATCCTATTTGATTTTTGCACAGAAGCACTAAATGGTTGTATCTTGAATCAAGAGTTTTATCTTTATCAAACCGACTTCTCGGAGCAACATATACCTCACAGCCGATTATAGGCTTAATACCTGCATTTTTTGCGGCTTTAAAAAAATCCACAGCGCCATACATAACGCCGTGGTCGGTTATCGCAATAGCCTTTTGCCCATCATTTTTTGCAGCCTCAACAAGTCTACCGATACGGCAAGCACCATCAAGTAGACTATATTCGGTATGAACATGTAGATGAACAAAAGACATATTATTCTTCCTCTGATAATTCTATAAGTCTATTAAGTCTATGATTAAGCCCCGAGCGGGAAATACCGCAAAGCTTAGACAGTTCGGTTAAAGACATATCGGGGTTTTCAATTCTGATTTTCGCGGCAAACTGAAGCTCGTCGGACAGATTGCTCAACCGTCCGCTGTGTTGCAGTTTTTTGATTGCATCCACCTGGCGAATCATAGCGTTGACTGTTTTGCCTATGTTGGCGGTTTCGCAGTTTTTAGCTCTGTTCACCCTATTTCTCATTTCTTTTAGCATTCCCGCATCAATAACTTCAAGTGCCTTTTTAGAGGAACCAAGCAGTGCAAGAACATCCGACACACTTTCATTTCCCTTAAAATACACAATATGATAGTTTCTTCTTTTAGACAAATGTGCGTTAAAACCTTGTGAAACAAAAAGAGATTGAACGGAAATTGCCACAGCCTCGTTAGATGTTTTTAGCTCTAAATGGAAATCTTTAAGAGGGTCTGTAACCGTGCCTCCCGAAAGAAAGGCTCCTCTTAAAAAAGAATGGAAGCACTCTTCACACCCAAAAATATCTGTGATATATTCTACCGTTATAAAATCAGCAACCAGTTTACCCACATTTATTATATTGGCCTTTAAGCCATATCCGCCTTTATGTTCAAAAACGGTAGGTTTAAAGTTGTAAACAGAAAACACAAGCGAAGCACATCGCTCGGCTATATCACTGCGGTCGGTATGAAAAAACATATCGTCATTATTAAAATTCCTACTAAATAACAATATTCCGTACAACTCGGCATATCTGCAACAGCCTGTAGGTTTAATTCTGCAAATTTCAGTTTTTACTTCTGCCGAGAAGGACACACCATCACCGCCCGTTTATTATTTATTAATGTCGCGATTTGTTAAATAAGAATTATATCCCCTATCCGAAAGGAAGTCATTCAGTGTTTTTGCAACGGTAACAGAACGGTGTTTTCCGCCTGTACAACCTACACCGATCACCAACTGACTTTTTCCTTCGTTTTGATAAAGAGGCACCAAAAACTCCAGAAGGTCTTTCAGTCGTTTAACAAGCTCTTGAGATTGAGGAAATTCCATCACATAATCGCTGACACGAGAATCCAAGCCGGTCAAACTTCTTAACTCATCAATATAAAAAGGATTAGGAAGACACCTCACATCAAACAGCAAATCAGCATCCAGACAAGGACCGTGCTTAAATCCGAAGGTTACAACCTGAATTTTGAAAACCGACTGCTTGTCTATATTAAAAGCATCAAACAATCTTTCTTTTAATTGATTAATAGAATAATAGGTCGTATCAATTATAAAATCAGATTTCGAACGGATTGCTTTAAGACATTCTCTCTCCTTACGGATGGCATCCTCCAATGATAAGTTGGAGGATACAGACAGGGGATGGGAACGTCTGCTCTCTTTATATCTGCGGGAAAGCTCAGAATCAGAAGCATCGAGAAACAAAACTCGAGGAATAATTCCCCTTTGCCTCAATTTGAAAATAGTGTCATCTATATCATCAAACATTTCGCCGCCTCTCAGATCTGTGATAACGGCTATTTTAGAAAGCTGACCATTTCCCTTAATCCCCAAATCAATAATAGAAGGAATCAGTACTGGAGGAATATTATCTATACAATAAAACCCGATATCTTCCAGTGCGTTTGCAGTTAGAGATTTACCAGCTCCAGACATTCCTGTTACGATTATCAGATTAAACTCCGAATCTGCCAACAGCCTTCACCTCCGGCTCAAGGGTTACGCTCTTTTGCATAAACACGTCCTGCTTTATCTTTGATATTAAAGACAAAACATCACTGCAGGTTGCGTTTCCGACGTTTATAACAAAGCCCGCGTGCTTTTCACTTACCTGAGCTCCGCCTATCTGCTCGCCCTTCAAACCGCATTCTTCAATCAATGCACCCGCGAAAAAACCTGTCGGACGCTTAAATGTGCTTCCTGCACTGGGATATTCCAATGGCTGTTTTGTGCGTCTGCGGTCGATCAAATCATCCATTACCGCCTTGATATTTTCCTTGCGGTCGTTTTTCAAGAGAAACTTAGCACTTATAATTATCTTGTTCGAATCGGTGAATATACTTTTGCGGTATCCGAATTGCAGACCGGAGCAATCCGCCTGAACTACATTGCCCTCTTCGTCGATAAAGGTGCATTCCTGCAACACAAAGGATATTTCGCCGCCGTAAGCACCTGCATTCATATAAATAGCACCGCCAACAGTTCCCGGAATTCCCCATGCAAACTCAAGCCCGGAAAGAGAATTCTCCAAAGCGAAGGTGCAAAGCTTGGAAAGCTTAATTCCTGCTCCGCAAGAAATCTCATAAGCGGGAATATAGGTGATTTCGTTAAAATGCTTAAGGGATATAACAATTCCCTCTATTCCTAAATCCGACACCAGCAAATTAGAACCGTTTCCCAACACAAAATACGGCACTTCGTTGTCCCGACAGAATTTAAGCAATGTTTTTAGCTCTTTTACGTCACGCGGCGAGCAAAGAAAATCGGCAGGCCCGCCGATTTTGAAGCTGGTGTATTCACTCATTGGCGCGTTTTGAACGTATTCAATTTTTACTTCTTCTAAAAACTGCAGAATAGATGAATTCAAACAAAACACCCTTAATTATAGATTTTATCAAGCATTGCAGCTCCTATTATACCGGCATCATTACCGAGCTGTGCGGTTTTGATTACAGACTGCTTATCAATGTTTTTGGAAAATCTCTCGTCGACATACTTATTAATTCTGGAAATAAGAACATCGCCTTCTTTTGAGATTCCGCCACCGATACAAACAACTTCAGGTTGGAAAACGTTTACAATGTTAACAACACCACAAGCAACATATTCACAGTATTGGTCAACTACCTCGATGCCGGCTTTATCATCAGCTCGCATAGCATCAAATGCAGTTTTGCCGTTGACCTTTTCGATATCTCCGCCGACAATTTCCCACATTTTGCTGTCTTTGTTCTCCAGCATCTTTTTCTTTGTTTGTCTTACAAGAGCGGTTGCAGAAGCATAAGCCTCCCAGCATCCGCGTCTGCCACAGGTACAGGGCTCACCGTTAAGCATTATAACAGTATGACCCAATTCGCCACCGGCAAAATTACTGCCAAGCAGCATCTTGCCATCAATTATTGTACCGCCACCAACACCGGTGCCAAGGGTTACTGCAACGATATTATTGCAACCATCGCCTGCACCCGCAAGCATCTCACCAACAGCCGCAGCGTTTGCGTCGTTATCGATGATGACCTTTTTGTTGAGTCTTGCTTCCAGCATTTCTACAATGGGAGTATTTTCAAAACCAAGGTTGTTTGAAAAGCCAATGATTCCTGTTATAGGATTGATGGAACCGGGGGCACCTATACCAACAAATCCTATATCGTCCATTGTGAGCTTAGCATCTTCAACTGCCATTTTTGTAGCTCTTGCGATATCATCGCAAATATCTTCTGCCGGTCTTGGGGCGTTTGTTTTCACCTTGCCCTTGCCAATAACATTGTAGTTATCATCAACAACACCAACTGCAATATTTGTACCGCCTAAATCAATTCCAATTCTATACATTTTTAATTCCTCCGTGTTTCTTAAAATGGATCTATTTCATTTGTATCAGCAGCGGGAGCATCTTCCATACCGAGTTTTCTCAATAGCTCTGCAGCTGCATTGTATCCTAATTTCTTTTGTCTGTTGTTCATTGCGGCAACCTCGATAACTACCGCAAGGTTTCTACCCGGTTTGACAGGTATTGTGACCGATACGACATCAAGCCCCAATATATTCATTTTCTCCCCTTCAAGTCCCATACGATCGTATTGCTTGCCTGCTTCCCAGGTTTCAAGATTTATGACCATATCAATCTTTTCGGTGAGTTTAACAGAACCTACGCCGAATATCCTTCTTACATTTACGATTCCGATACCTCGAAGCTCGATAAAATGTCGAATGTTTTCGGGAGCTGAGCCAACCAAGGATTTTGAGGAAACCTTTCGGATTTCCACCGCATCGTCGGCGATTAATCTATGTCCGCGTTTCACAAGCTCAATAGCCGTTTCGCTTTTACCTATACCGCTGTCACCCAGTATCAGCACACCTTCGCCATACACCTCAACCAGAACACCGTGACGCACAACTCTGGGTGCAAGCTTTACGTTAAGAAAAGATATCAGTGCCGACATAAAGCTGGAGGTACTGTCGGGAGTTCTATAAATCGGAACACTGTACTTTACAGCCGCGTTAAGCATAAGCTCTGAAATCTCAAGTTCACGAGTTACGATAACAACAGGTGGCTGGGTTGAGAAAAATTTATCAATAATCTTCTCACATTCCTCGGGGGAATGATTATAAAGAAAACTATCCTCAAGTTTGCCTATAATCTGAATTCTTTTATTGTCGTAAAACTCGTAATATCCGCCGAACTGAATACCCGGTTTGTTTATCTCGGTGCTTTTAATAAGTATCTCAGCCGGTTCGCAGGGAGAAAAAATCTTTTCAAGGGAAAATTCGTCGGCAATTTTCTGCAGTGAAACTGAATATTCTGTTTTCAATTTGTTGCTTCACCATCCTATATTTTGATACATCCATACTGATTTAGTCTATTATACTATACTTTTTTAGAAAATAATAGTCCTTATAAATAATTTTTTCTAAAATATGTTTAAAAAACTCTTTAAAACTTCAAAAAAGCAAATTAAGCGGAGGTAATAAAATGAAACTTGGTATCAATTCTCAGAGGCTCTTTTCATAAATCTCCTGAAAATCAGCATTTGCACAAGTGACAGCAATACAGCCACTTCTTCCGGCACACACCATCACTTTGTCAGGTATAGGATTATTCCATAAAGTCGGATCGTAGCCATGTCGTTCTG
>JAZNQM010000186.1:0-2622 GCA_045590175.1 Acutalibacteraceae bacterium
GTAGTTTATCTACCCCTCTGTCGCTAACGCGACATCTCCCCTCTCAAGGGGCGACAAGATCGAGCCGCTACTAAACCGAAGCAGGGGCGACAAGATAAAGATACTGCGAAAAACAACTATGTGGCGCCAAGACCAAACATCTGCGAAGTACAACTCCTGGGCGACAAGATCGAGCCGCTACTAAACCGAAGCCGAGGGTGCCGAGACCGAAACACAACCCACATCAAGAAAGCCTCTCCGTGAGGGGGAAGCCTTTTGTACCTCGTGACCGAGCAGATAAGGACAACCTAAAGACAGCGGGTCGGGGGCGATTAAGCCTCACCTGTATCTGCACACATCCCACCCCGCGGTTATAAAACCTGCGGGGTATAAATATATATAGGGTAGGGAAATGTAGGGTTCCGTATGCTTCGCAATGAAATGAATAGTTTCGGTTGAACGCCGACCCGAACAAATATAAATATAATCTTGCCTGCGGCTCGACTGCGATATATTCGTATAGCGAATGTGATATGTCTGCTCCACAGCCGAGATACAAGAATAAACAACTCATCTAACATCTAAAGCGATATGTGACTTCGTCACGCGATATATTTGCCAAGCAAATGCGATATGTGACTTCGTCACGCGATATATTGTCGCCTCGCGACAATGAGAATAAATACAAACAACTATCATCTAACATCTAATATCTAACGTCTAAAGCGATATGTGACCTTCGTCACGCGATATATTTGCTGGGCAAATGCGATATGTGACTTCGTCACGCGATATATTGTCGCCTCGCGACAATGAGAATTAATACCAACAACTATCATCTAACGTCTAAAATCTAACGTCTAACATCTAAAACCGGAGGTAAACACAATGAATATAATATGGGAAAAATGGGTGGTGGCAGCAATGATGGTGTGCTCGCTGCTTTGTTCATCACTTTTTTGCCTGAAGCTCGGCGACGATACACTGATGTTTTTAGGAGAGGTCAGAGCAATAGCCGATGGCGAGCGGTATGCAACAGAAGCTTCACAAGGGGCAGATGCTGAAAAAACCGAAACAAAGCCCCCCGATAGCACCGACACCGCCTCGGTGGATGTGGTTTCCACACCCCTGCCCGACTACGAAAAACAGGAATCTGCCGTCAGCAGCTCGGTAAGTTCTGCACTTCCTGCCGCCGCCGACGGCAAAAAGCTGGGTAATATCCTGCCCCAGTTTTTCTCGCCCTACACCACCGCCAACCAGAAAAGCGGCAAGCTGTATGTAAACAACCGCACAGGGTTGGATATAGATATAGCCGCCTTGAAAAAATCCTTCAGCCTTAAATTAGAGGAAGGCTCTGAACCTCAGGTGCTGATAGTCCATACCCACGCCACCGAGAACTATGCCTCCCGCGACACCTACTATACCAAGTCGGATATGGCACGGACGGGGGAGGAGTCCAGAAACGTAATCGGTGTGGGTAACCAGGTGGAAAAGGTGCTACGCAAGGCGGGGATAGGTGTTATCCACGACAAGACCCTCCACGACAGCCCCTCCTATTCGGGAAGCTACAACCGTTCCTATAATACGGTGGAGAAGTATCTTAAGAAATATCCCACAATTCGGGTGGTGCTGGACATCCACCGTGATGCTATCGGTGAGGGTGACGACCTGATAAAACCGGTGGTAGAAATCAAAGGCAAGCAGGCGGCACAGGTGATGGTTTGCGTGGGCAGCAACACAGGAAGCGTGGACTATTACCCCGACTGGGAGAAAAACCTTTCCTTCGGTCTCAGCCTGCAGGAGAATTTAGAAACCCTTTATCCGGGTCTGGCAAGGGCTCTCTTTTTAGCCTATGACAGATGCTGGAACCAAAATTTGTCAACAGGCTCCATAATTATTGAATTCGGCACCAACGGAAATACCTTCGCCGAGGCAAAATATTCCGCTTCCCTTGTGGGTAATGCCCTGGTGGCAACACTGAGGTAGGAATTAGATATTAGATTTTAGATGTCAGACATTAGATGATAGTTGTTTGTATTTATTCTCATTGTCGCGAGGCGACAATATATCGCGTGACGAAGTCACATATCGCATTTGCTTGGCAAATATATCGCGTGGCGAAGGTCACATATCGCAAATCCGAAGGGGTTATATCGCTATATCGTGTCATTTTTTGCTTTCCCTTTATATATTATACAGGAAGAAGGTCTGTGGATTTTGAGGTTTTTATGGGAAAGGCACCTGATTTTCTTGTGAAATGAAATAATAAACTCGCAAATCAATGTCTCAAGTCCCACTTTTCCTGTAAAACGGGGCTTTTTACGGATTTTTGTTTGTTAATATCAACATTTATTGGGAGAAAAGGCGGGTTTTTATGTATAATTTCATAAGAATTTTCAAAAAATTACAATAAAGGGGTAATCGGCAAAATTTATTGGTTTTTGTGTCTACACAATATATAGTGTTGTAATTAACGAAAACAACAACATCTTGCGTTTTTGTAAAAACATATATTTTTAGGGGGAATTTTGACAATTACTTTCACATTTGTTCGGTAAATTGCACAAAGAATTACAGAAAAATTACAGAAAAAGCCCGAAAAATTACAGCTTTGTAACCTTTTATGACGGATAAATTGACAAA
>JAZNQM010000187.1:0-38579 GCA_045590175.1 Acutalibacteraceae bacterium
TATTCAAGAGGTTAATATTTGCCATCTCTTAACCTATGGGGAGATATAATAAAATAAAAAGGAGTGTTTCGGTTGAAGGGAAGATATATCAAAGATATCTTAATAACTCTGGCGGCTATGCGGCAGAGGGAAGCATCAAAAAGCTGCAGGTCAATATGGCGAACATTCGCAAAAAGCTTGGCGATAAGCCGGGAGAAACTAATTTCATTGCCAATGAATTAGGTGTCGGTTACCGATTAAATGAACGATAAAATAAAACAGTGCTGAGACAGAAAATCTTAGCACTGTTTTATTTTTTACTGTATCTTAACCGCATAAATGGTAAAATTAATTAAGATGGGGGAAAATGGTTTTTTCTCATTCTTAGAAAAAAGTCGCCAATAAAAAATCCGAATTTATAGCAGGCGACAGAATGGAGTAATCTATGGAGATAATGCAGCTTTTAGGTAGCCTTATATGGTTGCTTGCAGGTGTGGGTGTGTTCATCGTTGGTATGAACTTTATGAGCGAGGCACTGGAAAAAAGTGCCGGCGAGGGTATGAAAAGAATGCTCGGAAAAATCAGTAATAACCGTTTTTCGGGTGTTGGTATAGGTGCAGGTGTCACCGCTATTATCCAAAGCTCTTCCGCAACCTCTGTTATGGTGATCGGTCTTGTAAATGCAGGGGTTATGACCCTTATGCAGGCAACCCCGATTATTATGGGTGCCAACATCGGTACCACAATAACAGGTGTCCTGGTAGCACTTAAAAATGATTATTTCAATATGCTGATGTATCTCCTGGCGTTTGCGGGAGTTATGATGGGCTTCTTCAAAAAGGAGAAGATAAAAACTGCAGGTCTGCTTTGTAGCGGCTTAGGGTTAATATTTGTAGGCCTTAACGTTATGAGCAGCGAGCAGGCATTTGGGAATCCCTTGGTTGAAACCATGTTCCAAAATATTTTCGCTCTTATAGATTTCCCCTTGCTTCTGATTTTGGTGGGTGTGATTTTCACCGCACTGATACAGAGTTCCTCTGCCGCAACGGGTGTTGTAATAACAATGGTTGGAACGGGTATTCTCTCGCTGGACCTTGCCTTGTTTATAGTGCTAGGTGCCAACATCGGTACCTGCGTCACCGCCCTTTTGGCTTCTGTGGGTGCCAACGCAAACTCCAAGCGAGTTGCTCTTATTCACTTCACCTTCAACGTGATTGGTACGGTTGTATTTACTGCCGTTGTCTGGATTTTCAAGGAGCCGATAATAAATCTCCTTGTGTCCTTTTTCCCGGGTGACGATGCAATGTCGCTTCAAATGAGGGTATCCTTATTCCACGTTATTTTCAATGTAACAACAACCTTGATTCTCTTGCCTTTTGTGGCTCAGTTGGTTAAATACTCCTGCCGCGTGATAAGGGATAAGCAGGCTTCGGAGGAACTCTCTTTAAAATATGTGGACGACCGACTTGTGGCTATGCCCTCGGTTGCACTTATGCAGGTTAAAAAAGAAGTTGACTATATGCTGAGTCTTGTCAAGGAAAACATTGCTCTCTCCTTTGAGGCGATAGAAACCGAAGGAACACCGAAGGGGGAGAGAATTGTTTCCAATGAAGCGGTTATCGACTTTACCAACAGTGCTTTGACCAAGTTCCTTATTAAGCTTTCATCTGAAGCCTCCCAAAGCGACGAGCAGGTAATCGGCTCTTATTTCCACGTTCTCAACGACCTTGAGCGAGTGGGCGACCATGCCGAAAACTTCTATGAAATTGCCGCGGCAATGGACTCCAAGGAATTGAAATTCTCCGAAAAGGGTCGTAAGGATTTGGCAAAGATGTGCCACAAGGTGATGGAGATGCTGGACATCGCAAAAGACGCCTTCGATAATATCAACAGAGATAAACTTTCGCAGCTGACCCTTCTGGAAAACGAAATCGACGGAATGAAAAAGGAACTGACGGCAAATCATTTTGCCCGCCTTGCAGAGGGGAAGTGCAGTATAGACGTAAGCCCCTATTATTCCTCCGCTGTTGCAGGACTTGAACGTGTGGCGGACCATTTAGTTAATGTGGGTTACAGCATTGTGAATCCTGTGGGCTCCCAAAAGGAAAATGCTTAAAATATAATGAAAAAGAAAGCCAAGGTGGTGATTTGAACTACCTTGGCTTTTATACTTTATAGCTTTCTTGTGAGAACCGCCACCAGCACTGTTATATCGTCGGGGTGGTTTTTGTCACCCCTCCTTGCGGCGGCATGGGCGATTTTGTCTGCAAGATTTTGTGCGGTCTCATCCTCGAAGGCATCAATTTCCTTGCATATCCAATCCACTCCGTCGGTGGTGGCACCGTCGCTTAATACCACCACAATATCATCAAACTTAAGGGTGACTGCCGAGCGGTCGAACCCGATTTCCCTTAAAATACCTATGGGCAGAGAGTGGCTTTCTGCCTTTCCGATTTTGCCGTTCCGTCGCACAAGGGTAGGGGAGGCTCCCGCTTTGTAGAACTCGGTTTCACCTGTATATAAGTCAATGCAGGCTATATCCACAGTGGATAGGGATTCGTCGGTGGATTTATAAAGCAGAGCGGAATTAACTATCCGCAGAGAGCAGTCGAACCCAAAGCCTGCCTTCAGCAATCTTTCCATAAGTCCTGCCGTCATAGCGCCGTCCACTGCCGCTCTGCCGCCGCTACCCATACCGTCGCAAAGCAGAAGAAAATACCTTCCGAAGCCGTCGCCGAAGGTGGAGTAGGCATCGCCGCAGATGTCGCCTGATGCAGGTATCTGAGCCACACCGATTTCGGGAGTAATTACAGCCCTTTCCTTTATGGTGACGTACACTATATCGTCAATCTTGCTTGTGGTAGGAGGCTCAAAACGTCTTTCGCAGGCAGATTCGAGCTGCTCTAAAATCTTGCGGCGGTTAATTGCTTTGCTTTCAAAATTGTGTATTTTCATTTCTAAAGACATTCTGCCGTACTTATCGCAGGAGCAGCTGCAGTCGGTGGTGAGCAGACCGATCTCCCGCAATGCTGATACCACCGTTTCTGCGGTGTCTAAGTCGTAGCTTTTTGAGCTTCCCATTTCCTCCGACAGGTCAAGAAGCATATCCGAAATTCCGTCGAACTGGTCGGCGACAACCCCCCGTACCTGGTCGATTCTCTCCTCTGCACGAAGGCGGGAAAGATATTCGCAGTAGTTGGTCTTTAATGAAGAAAACAGGGCTTCTCTGCGAAGGCACTTGTTGTAAAATTCCGGGGTAAGCAGAGAAAATTCGTAGTTGCCCTCTCTGATACCCGAAGCCAGTATACCTAAGGCACGCAGAGTTTCCTGCCTTTCGGTTTCCCAGCAATTTATTCTGAAGGAACAGCCCTTGCAAGCCTCGGCTTCGCATCTTAAAAATATGTCCGAAGGCTCGGGCAGATTGATTTTTTTGAGCCTTTTGGCGACCTCCTCAATGGTACTTGATACGTCACACAAAGCACCGCTGGCACATTTAAGCCGCATTACAAGGCTTTGTTGCATACCCTCAAGGCTTTCCAACCGCACAGGCGGAGAGAATAGGGAGGCTAACAAAACGCACCCGCTTTTGGGTATGAGCAGATAAATAGCGGTGCCGAACAGAATTTCTAAGGTGCTATACACCAGAGCTTCATCAATGCCGAAAAAGCCAAGACAAATAAATGCAGGAACCGAAAATCCTAAAATACCCGTTACTCTGCCTCCTGCTGAAAACAGCCCCGATATCATACCGCCAACCGAAAACACACATACCGCCTTCGGGTCACCCGAGCTTAAAGCCGCCGCAAATCCCACAGCTGTTCCGCAAACTGCACCGCCTGTCACCCCGCCGAAGCGGGCGGCAGCCAGAATGAGAGCTACCGTGACAACCCTGCCCAAAGACAATCCGAAAATTTGCAGTGGCACTAATGCCACAAGCAAAAGGTCAAGGGTTATAACCACCGAGGTAAGCTCCTCACCGCTCAGACCAATGCCGGAAAAAATATTTGTAGTGATTGCACGGCGAACAAAATAGGTAAGCCCACCTGCCAAAACTCCCTCAGATAACAACAGCAGAACCTGACTTCCGTTCTGCATACAGGTTACTAAGTTACATACAGTCAGTGCCACAAGCACGCTGAAGGCACAGAAGAAGGGCTGCTCTGATATTTTTTTGAAGCTTTGTGCCAGCATTCTGAGGCTTATTGTAGCAAACAGTGCCGCCGTATATCTGAATGGGTCGGAGGTAGAGGAGAAAAACAGATATCCTAAGAAGGCTCCGAGGGAGGTCCAAAGACTGTATCCCAACGGCATCGCTGCCGATAATACAATCCCTAATGGGCTAAGCACCGACAAAAGCTGTACCCTTGTGGCAAGCAGTCCCCCCACTCCCGATAATATATGTAGCAGTATACCTTTGGCACTTTGCGGCAATACATTTTTAAGAGGCTTGGATATGGATTTTACTTCTTCCTTCATTTTTTTACACCACCGTATAAGATTTGCGGATTTACACATCCGTTCATAATTAACTATACAGGGTACTCCTTGAGGAATTTGTCAAAAGGAAAGGAGCGAAAGAAATTTTATTTTGCCATCTTTTGCTTAATACCGTGGCATAAATCAAAATAAGAGCAGGAAGTCCCGAATAATGGAAAAATCTGCGGCATGTTTCCGCGGCTGTGTATAGGTTTTCTTATGCTTCATAAAAATTCGGCTTCGCTTATTGCAATTTGTAACTGTTTAATGTATAATTAAATAAATATAACTACATTTACCAAAGGAAATGTGAATATGAAAGAGATTTTAGAACAAGCCATACAGGGCGAAAGCTCTGCCCTCAGAGAGATTTATTCAGGCTACAAAAAGGCTATATACTATTTTTGCTTGAAGCTTATGTCCACCCCCACCGACGCCGCAGAAATGTGTGCCGAAACCTTCGACCAGGCGTTTGCCCGATTAGACACCCTTGAGGATCCCGACCAATTTGATATCTGGCTCAAGAATATGGCGGCAATCCGTTGCTACAACTATATACACAAGATGAAGCCTATGCTGTTTTTACAGGCAGTGGCAGACACCGAGGAGCTGCTTTTCTCCGAAGCAGAGCTGGAGGAGATGCCAAAGGGTGAGCTGGAGGAAACCAAAACCTGTCAGCTGATGGACGAAATGCTCAATCGACTTAACGATGCTCAGCGAATGACCTTGATGTTCCATTACTACAACGGTCTTTCGGTGGTGCAGATTGCAAAGGTTATGGGTTGCACCGCCGACATTGTAAAACAGAGGATGACCAAAGCGGCAGAGCATATGAAAAACACTATCTCCGCTTTAGCAGAGCGTGAAATAGTTCTCAAGCAGGTGGAGTTCCGCACCGCTCTGGGGCTTATGGCGGCTTGTCAGAACGTGCCTCAGTTTGTGGATGCACAGGTTGAGGGAATTATTCTCAGCATATCGGGTGAAACCCCGACCGAAACCCCTGCGGCACCTCAGTATAATTTTGAAAGCTTCTCGGCTCCCGTGACGGATTCTATTGAGGATATCGCTCCGAGCATCAATATTGAAGAAGAGCCTTCGCTTAAAAGTATCGAAGTAAAGGTTTCTGCTCCGAGACCTGAGAAGAAGGTTAAATCGGAGGGTGCGGTTGTAAGGAAAATCAAAGCTCTTTCTTCAATGCAACAGTCGGTAGCTTTGGTGGTTATAGTCGCTATCATCGCCACAATCATAATCGGTGTAGGAGTAGGTAAAAGCAAGGGTAAGAAAAATCCCGATTTAGAGGTTCCCTCCACCGTTACAAGCAGTGCGGTTTCCAAAACCTCTTCTGTAGAATTTGTAATTCCCAAGTATGAAGTCACCTTCAGCGACGAAAAGCAGGAGGTAAAAGCCGAGGATGGCAAGGTGGTTGCCCGCGCATCATATCAGCTTCCCAAGGTCGAATTAACAGAGAGTGCTGTTGCGGCAATCAAAATCAATGAGTTCTTTGAGGAAGAAAAGCAGAGCGTTCTCGCTACCTATTCCGACGAAGCCGTTCAGCAGGAATGCATCTACGGCTACGAAAACGCTCCCCACGGTCCTTGGCAGCTCAATGAAACCAAGGCTCAGCTTGAAAGCGGCAAGGTAAATGAAGCCACTGTGAATATCTTAAAGACCACCACCGAGTTCAAATACGGCAATGTCTACGCTCAGGACGAGGTTGAGGCATATTGCTTCTCATCGGTAGATGGTACGAGATTGGATATCGGCGATGTTATGGAGGATAAGAACGGCTATCTTGAATATGCCTCTGCTAAGGTAAAGGAAATTCTCGAAGGCAAGCAGGCTGACGGTGAATACAACCTTTATTCCGACTATGCCACAACTGTAGATGAGGTTTTGGAGCAGGAGGGCAGATGGTATTTTACCGACAAAGGAATAACCGTTATCTTCAACCCCGACGAGGTTGTTTACATCACCTTGGGTGTGCAGAAGGTCGAGTTGCCTTTAACCGAAATCAGTGAATTCCTCAAGCAGGAATATAGAAAATAACAATATGCTTTGATATGAATTAAAAGTATATCCTTAATAAAGCTATAAAGCAATGCCTCGGATTCCGTAGGCATTGCTTTTTTATGAATATATAATAATTGGGTTGAAGTTGTAAATATAATGTATATTTTCTTTCTCTTTCATTTACAACGGGGGAAATATATGTTAAGATATATAAGCAGTAACGCAGCTCTGAGCCGTAAGAATACAAAGAAAGGGGGATTAAGAGTGAATACGGTAATATTGTCACTAAATTCTAAATATGTACATTCGTCTCTTGCTCCTTGGTATCTTGCGGCAGCGGTAAAAGAAATCCGGGCGGGTGCAACAATAAACGTAATCGAAAGTACGATTAATCGTACCGTATCCGATACTTTTGAAGAAGTCAGGGCGGTTTCGCCCCAGCTCCTTGCTTGTAGCTGCTATATATGGAATATTGAAAAAACATTAGAGATTGCCGAGAGATACAAAAAAGAAGTCCCTGAAGCAGTTATTGTGCTGGGTGGCCCCGAGGTGGGCTACCGCGCAGAAGATGTGCTGAATAGATATACCTTTGTTGATGCGGTTATATCCGGTGAGGGGGAAATACCCTTTAAGGAGCTGTATTGCAGCCTGTCGGAGGGCGGAAGCTTTGTTGGAATAGCGGGGGTTTCTTATAGAACCGTAGCGGGACTTTATATTGCAGAGCCTTGTATCGGAGAAGGCGAGCCTCCAAGTCCATACAGCGAGGAGTATCTATCTGCTTTGCAGGGCAGAATTGCATATATAGAGGGTAGCCGAGGCTGTCCTTTCAGATGTGCCTTTTGCCTTTCGGGTAGGTGCGGCACTGTCCGATATTTCGGACTGTCAAGGGTCATAGATGACATTAAGCTATTGGGGAACAGCGGAGCAAAGACGATTAAGTTTGTTGACCGCACCTTTAATGCAAACCGAAAAAGAGCAATAGATATATGGTCATACATAATAGAAAACAGTGGTAAGCTGTGGCCCCGGGACGTTTGCTTTCATTTTGAAATAGCAGGCGATCTGCTGGACGAGGAGAGCCTTGAGCTTTTACAAACGGCTCCCCGCGGTATTATACAGGTGGAAATCGGGCTGCAGTCCTTTAACGAGAAAACCCTGCAAAGCATAAACCGAAAAACTGATGTAGAAAAGCTTTGTAGCAATATTAAACGCCTTATTTCTTTCGGCAATATACATACCCACATTGACTTAATTGCAGGTCTACCGTATGAAGATATAGAAAGCTTTGAGGACAGCTTCAACACGGCTTATTATATGTATGCCGACAATCTGCAATTAGGCTTTCTCAAGCTTTTATACGGTGCCCCAATGCGGGAAGAGAGGGAGCTTTACCCCTGTGAATTTTCGGCTCAGCCCCCTTATGAAATTACCGCGACGCCTTGGTTGACTGAAGAGGATATCAAAACCCTTAAATACGCCGAGGACTCCTTGGAAAGATTGTACAACAGCGGCAGGTTTAAAAACACCCTGAGGTATCTTGTAGAGGAATTAAAGCTTAATCCCTTTGCACTGTTTAAAAATATAGGTGTAGCAGTTGGTAATGTTGAGAATGTTTCTTTGAACGAATATACAGACAGGCTGTTTCAGTGCTTATCAGTGTACGAAAAAACGGACAACGGCATATTGCGAGATTGTCTTGTTATGGATAAATTAACTGCTGATGCATCGGGATACATCCCTAAATGTCTGCAGCTGGCAGACCCTATGCTTAAAGCCTGTAAGCGGGAGTTTAACCGCATTTACGGCAGCGGTAAGAAGTTGGGGATAGCTATACTCTACCAAGGGACACCGCGGGCGATATGTGTTGATTACTCCAAATTGAATGCATCTGGCAATTATATGGTTTACACACGTTCACTATCCGAACAAACGGACAATAAATCTGTTGGTAATTAAATCCAACGGTTGATTTTACACTATGTTTTATGATATACTTATGTTGTTGAATTGCAAATGATTTCGTCAGTTTTAATTACAATAAAGGAGAAGATTATGACAAGATTAAAAAGATTTACTTCGTGTTTGCTTTGTGCTGTGGTATTAATCGGCAATTTTGCGGCTGTGCCTGTCTCGGCTTCGTCCAAGGGTATTACCTTACCGAAGGTTACATACCACGTCATAAATGCCGATAGTGGCGACTATTTATCATTATATAGGAATGCCGATGAGGAGGAGCAGAGCATAACCCTCGAGGAATTTGCCTTTGATATAGATTCCGATGCATTTGACCGCGAGGCTCGTCAGGTATTCAAATTTGAGAAAAACAAGAAGGGTAACTATAATCTTCAACCTGCAATGAGTAGCACCCGTAACATTGCACCCGAAGCAGTACCTGCTGAATCAGGTGACAGGGTTCGCCTATACGACCCGGAAGCAGGCAAGTGGCAGGGTTGGAATATTTATGAATATGATGAAGGTCTCTATATAATTCGTAACAGTAAAGACCCAAAACTTGTTTTGACCCAGAAGGGCTCCAAAGCCACCGTTTCTACCTACAAAGAGGGCAAGGAGTCGCAGCTATGGAAACTTGATGAGTTCTCTTTGAAAAGAGAGGGCGACAACGAGAATATAAAGGCCTACGGTATCGACGTCTCCCAGTGGCAGGGCGAAATCAATTGGGAGGCAGTTAAAGAATATGGAGTAGAATTTGCTATAATTCGTATTGGATACTCCGAGGGTGAAAACCCAACAATCAAGAATGGCATAAAAGAGGGTACTGACCCCTACTTTGAAGATAACTATAAAGCCGCCCGTGCCGCCGGACTTAAGGTAGGAGCATATATTTATTCCTACGCCATGAACGTCAAGCAGGCAAAGTTAGATGCCAAACAGGTGCTTCGAGCAATCAAAGGCAAGACCTTCGACTATCCTATCTATTATGATATTGAGGACCCGTCACAGGAGGTGCTTTCCAACGAGCTTCGCACCGAAATGTGCATTGCCTTTATGTCGATGCTGATATCGGCGGGCTATAAACCCGGTGTTTATGCAAGTCAGAATTGGTTCGATACCCGTCTTGACCATGAAAAAATTGCCGAGGTAGGCTCTACCTGGATTGCCAAATGGCCCGCCTCCGACCAGGCAGACGAGGACCACAGCGACTATCATCTTTGGCAGTTCCGTTCTGACGGAAATATCGGCGGTATCCACGGAAATATAGATGTAAACGTGGACTTCGGCGAACGGGAAAACTCTGTGTATATATACACAGGACAACCCATAGAGCCCAAGTTCGAGGTGTATTCCGACAGCGGCAAGAAGCTGACGGAGGGCACACATTATAAAGCGACTTTTAAAAACAACCTGAGTGTTGGCTCGGCAACAGTGACCTATAAGGGCATTGGCAAATATAAAGACAAGCTAAACTTCCAACGCAAATTTACAATAGCTTCTCGCTCTCTTTCGGATGTAACCATAGTCGAACCCTCTGAGCGTACCTACAACGGCGAACCCATTATTCCCACAATCAAAGCCACCTTTGGCGACAAGAAGCTAAAGAAGGGTAAGGACTATACCGTCACCGCAGAGAATAATATCAACACGGGCGAGGGCACAGTTAACGTTATAGGCAAGGGCAACTATGTGGGCACCCGCACCTTCCGTTTCACAATTAAGAAAAAGAATATTAAATATGCAGATATAAGCGGAATAGACAAGCGCGCCTATACAGGTAAGCGTCGCACTCTGCCTGAGCTTAAGGTAAAAACCTCAACCACCACTCTTAAAAAAGGAAAAGATTATACTGTAACTTATAAGAACAATAAGAAAATCGGCACTGCCACCGTCACAATAAACGGCATCGGTGACAACTGCCGCGGTACATATAAGTCTACCTTCAATATAGTTCCCGATGCTCCCGACGGAATTAAGATTACTAAACGCACCGAGTCGGCTATGAAAATCACTTGGGGTGACTCCAAATACGGCGATACATATCAGCTTTACCGTGCCACAAAGGAGAACGGCAAATATAAGCTTATCTACACCACCAAGAGCAACCGCGAATATATTGACACAAATTTAAAAAGCGGTCAGCATTATTTCTACAGAGTAAGGGCATATCGCAAGGTTGACGGCAAAAAGTATTATAGCTATTGGGCAGAGACTCATTCCAACACAAAGTTAGAGAACACCACCTTTACTCTGTCGGCAGACTACCCCGAGAAGTCTATCACAGTCTTGGCAAAGAAAAATAAAAACGTGGGCGGATACATTGTCTATATGTATAAATCGGGCAAGTTCCGCAAGGTGTATTCGGGAAAATCCGCCAGCTTCACAATGAAGGAGCTGGACTATAATAAGAGCTATTACTTCAAAATCCGCACCTACAAGAAAACCGACTACGGCACCATCTACGGCAAGCTTTCCAAAAAGCAATCTTTAAGGATGGTAATGCCAGAAGCACCCGGCAAGCCCAAGGCTTCAAAGAAAACCACCGACAGCGTGAAAATCAGCTGGAAAGCGGTTGACAACGCCGAAGTGTATCAGATTTTCCGTTCCACCAAAATCGACGGAAAATATAAGAGGGTGAAGTCCTCTAAATCGGCTGGCTCCTTTGTGGACCAAAACCTTAAGGACGGCACGATGTACTACTATAAGGTCAGAGCCTACCGCAAGGTGAAGGGTGAAAAATGCTACGGCGAGTTTTCCGAGGTCACCTCTGTCAGAACCAAGCTGGCAGGTGCAGACTTCGCCCTGACCGCCGATAAAAAAGCCAAATCTATCACGGTAAATATCAAGAAAAACAAAAACGCTACGGGTTATATCGTCTATATGTACGATAGTAAATCGGGCGAATTCCAAAAGGTCTGGGCAGGCAAGGCTACAGAGTACACCGCCGAAAAACTCAAAACCACCAAACGCTACAACTTTAAAATTCGCACCTATAAGAAAACAAGCGGCAAAACCATATACGGACCTATTTCCTCAAAGCAAACCCTAAAAATAGGTTAACCACTTTGAAAACCTTTAAAACACAAAGCACTCAATCCGCAGTGGTTGAGTGCTTTGTGTTTTCATTTTATGAAATTGTACTTTATTCAATATATCTGAGAGTTTATTAAAGAGCTAAGGTGAGGTTATTTAAAATCACTGTCTTTATATCCCCAAAGATTAGGTCCTCCAACACCGCTGCTTTGTATATCGGTATATCTAATTGTGACAAAAGCACCGTTTTTAAAAGTAATGACAAATAAAGTTTTAAAGTCGTTATAAGTTTTGTTGGATAGTACAGGAGATATTATTCTAACCGCTGCTTTATGAGATTTAAACCCAAAAGCCTCAAGGCATTCTTCATAGGTTGGGAATCCGGCATTAATACCTTTAGCGATATGTTTTATTTTCTTTTTGCTTTTTGGTTGAAGTACTTTGCACTTTTTACCTTTATTTACTGTGGCTTCGATAATTTCTATATTCTCAATGGGATATACAGAGTCTAAGGTTTCGAAATATGCAACATCGTAAACAAACTGATATTTGTCGTTTTTATGGTATATTGAGGAATCTGAAACGCATATCCAGTGAATGCTTTTTCTGAGGTCCTCATCTTTTATTGTAGCACTTGTTTTTATGGTTTTAGCTTGTGAAGTTTGTCCAAATATTTTTTTACCGTTTTTCTTTTTGTAAGCCGTTATCTTATAAGTGTATTTTGTGTTGGATGAAAGGCCTTTTTTAGTATATTCTGTGGTTTTGCCGGAGGTGATATCTTTAATTAGTTCGTATGAACCATTTTCGGTTTTTTGATATATTAAATAGCCTTTTGCACCTTTAACTTTAGACCAAGCAAAGGATGCGGATTTTTTTGTTGTAAGAATACTGGTAAATGCAGCTTTGAATTTCTTCTTAAGTGTATAACAAGATTTAGTATTTGAATATTTGCTATATATCGTTTTGGAGCCGGATTTTGTATAAGCCTTTATTTTGTAAGTGTATAAGGTTTCGGAAGAAAGCTTCTTCTTTGTGTAGGAAGTAGCACTTCCGTCGGAAATGGTTTTGATTTTTTTGTAGCTCGACCCCGACTCTTTTTGATAGATAACATAGCCGTTTGCTCCTTTAACCTTTTTCCATTTGATTTTTATGGAGCTGGTAGATTTGGCAACAACAGAACGAATTGCAGGTTGTTGTGGTTTGCTTGCTGCTAATGCGTTAGATGGTATTGTGCAAATCAGCATTAGCACCGATAAAAACAGTGATAAAATTCTTTTTTTCATTTTTTACCCTCCGTATGGATATGATATGTAACGAATTGTTACATAATGATTGTAACAAACTGTTACAATAAAGTCAAGAAAAATATTTGTTGGAGTTACTATGAGCGAGAATCGAAATTGTGGCTTAGTTGGGCTGAAAATAATCAGAAAACAGAGGAACCTAAACCAGCTGAAGGTGGCAATGGATTTGAATATCAGCCGTGAGGTTATCTCTTACTATGAAAACGGCAAGAGAAACCCCGATATTGGAATGCTTAAAACCCTGTCCCGATATTTTAACGTATCAATAGATTTCCTCATAAACGGCGAGGAGTTCAAGAAAAAATAGTAATTGTGAAAACCGACCATCCGAATTTCGGGTGGTCTTTTTGTTGCGAAAAAAATAAACATTGCATATTTCCGCGGCAAAAAGTGAATTAATCGAAAATATACGGGCAAAATCTAAAACGAGGCAAAGTCGTCGAGGGTCTGCGATTTGCAGAATTTTCGGCGGCGGGGTGTTGGCTCTTTTGCCCGAGAAGCGGGGAGGGGAGCGCCGACCTTGACTGAAAATACAGGAGGCTTTATTATGACAAAATTCAAAAAAATTACAGCGGTGGTGCTGGCACTTGCTACTGCGACACTATCAATGGGACTTTTCGCAGGCTGCGGCAAGTCGGAAACGGTGGTGCGATACCTTAACTTCAAGCCCGAAAACGCAAAGCACTATGAGGAATTGGCACGGCTTTACGGCGAGGAGACAGGGGTTAAGGTTATAGTGGAAACCGCCGCCAACAACGAGTATGAATCCACTTTGGCTGCCAAGATGTCCACCGACGAGGCACCCACCCTTTTCCAGATTAACGGACCCAAGGGCTATGCCAACTGGAAGGACTACTGTGCCGACCTGTCCGGCTCGGAGCTTTACTCCCATCTGACCGATAAGTCGATGGCGGTGAAGGTAGACGGCAAGGTTTACGGCATTCCCTATGTTGTAGAGGGCTACGGAATTATCTACAACAAGGCGATAACCGACAAATATTTTGCCCTTAAAAAGCGGGATAATGACATTAAGAATATGGAAGAAATCGACTCCTTTGAGGAGCTTAAAGCGGTTGTGGAGGATATGCAGAAAAACGCGCAGGAATTGGGCATCAAGGGCGTTTTCGCCTCTACCTCTTTGAAAGCAGGCGAGGATTGGCGCTGGCAGACCCATCTGCTTAACATCCCTGTTTATGAGGAAATCAAGACCGAGAAAATTGATCTCGGCTCCGATGATACTAAGACCCTGACCTTCCCGTATCTCGACAATTTCAAGAAAATTTTCGACCTTTATATCAACAATTCGGTTGTGGACAGAAAGTCCCTCGGCACAAAAACCGTCACCGACTCAATGGCTGAATTTGCCCTGGAGCAGTGTGCAATGGTGCAGAACGGAAACTGGGCTTGGAGTCAGATTGCCGATATCAGCGGCAACAAGGTAAAATCGGAAAATATAAAATATTTGCCAATCTATATGGACATTGACGGCGAGGAAAAGCAGGGACTTTGCATAGGCACTGAGAACTTTTATGCCGTAAATAAAAAGGCAACCGAGGCTGAACAGCAGGCGGCTATGGACTTCATAAATTGGCTTTATACCAGCGAAAAAGGCAAAAAATACGTGGTGGAAAAGCTGGGCTTTATCGCTCCCTTTGATACCTTCGGGGAAGGGGAAACCCCCACCGACCCGCTGGCAAAGGAGATACTCTCCTGGCTCGGAAATAAGGATGCAGAAAATATAAATTGGAACTTCACAATTTTCCCCTCCCAGACCTTCAAGGACAACTTCGGTTCCTCTCTGCTTAAATACGCTCAAGGCACCAAGGAATGGTCTGCAGTAAAGGCGGAGCTGACTGCCGACTGGGCTAAGGAAAGTGCCGCGGCTGACTAATCGCGTTGGTTAAACAGGAGTCTAAACAATGAAAAACACAATGCAGAAATATTCCCCCATATTCCTTCTGCCTACCCTCCTTGCCTTTGCAATGGCGTTTATAATTCCCTTTCTTATGGGTATATGGCTTTCCTTCACCAAGTTCACCACCGTAACAAATGCACAATGGGTGGGTTTTGATAACTTCCTGCGAGCCTTCACCTACGACAGCGACTTTCTCCACGCTCTGGGATTTACCTCCCTTTTTACGGTGGTGTCTATTGTGACGGTCAACCTTTTTGCCTTTTTGCTGGCATTGTTGCTGACACGAGGAATACGAGGCACCAACCTTTTTCGCTCGGTTTTCTTTATGCCCAACCTTATCGGCGGCATAGTGCTGGGTTATATCTGGAATCTGCTGATAAACGGTGTGCTTGCCTATTTCGGGGTGGACATCACCTTCAAAACTCAGTATGGTTTCTGGGGCTTGGTGCTGCTTACCAACTGGCAGTTGATTGGTTATATGATGGTAATTTATATCGCGGGTCTGCAGAACATTCCTCACGACCTTATCGAGGCGGCATCCATCGACGGAGCTTCCTCCTTTAAGACTCTGACGAGGGTGAAAATTCCTATGGTTATGCCCTCTATCACAATCTGCACCTTTCTGACCCTTACCAACTCCTTCAAGATGTTTGACCAAAACTTAGCGCTTACGGCAGGTGCTCCCGAAAACTCAACCGAAATGCTGGCACTGAACATTTATAACACCTTTTACGGTCGAATGGGATGGCAGGGTGTAGGACAAGCGAAAGCGGTTGTATTCTTTATAATAGTTGCCCTTATAGCCTTTCTGCAGTTAAGGCTGACAGGTAGTCGGGAGGTGGAGCACTGATGCCGATGATAAGCGGAAGAAAAAATCGCGGCGGCACTCTGTTGCTTTTAAGCCTTCTTGCGGTGGTATTTGTAATTCCCGTTGTGCTGGTGGTTGTGAACTCCTTTAAGTCGAGGCTATATATCTCCAGCGACCCCTTCGCACTGCCCAATTCCGAGACATTTGTGGGGTTCGCTAACTATATCAGCGGTCTTACTTCGTCAGGCTTTTTTGCCGCATTCGGGCGGTCACTGTTTATAACTGTGGCATCGGTGTTGGCTATAGTGATATGTACCTCTATGACGGCTTGGTATATCGTGCGGGTTAAATCCCGCTTTACGAGGGTTTTATACTACCTTTTCGTTTTCAGTATGATTGTACCTTTCCAGATGGTTATGTACACTATGACCTACGTTGTGAACACCATCAATTTCGATAATATTTTCGGTATTGTGCCTGTGTATTTGGGCTTCGGTGCGGGGCTTTCGGTCTTTATGCTTTCGGGCTTTGTGAAGGGTATTCCGAGGGAAATCGAGGAGGCGGCAACCATAGACGGCTGTACCCCTTTGCAGACCTTTTTTATGGTGGTTTTCCCCATATTAAAGCCCACGGCAATAACGGTGGCGATACTCAACGCGATGTGGATATGGAACGACTATCTTTTGCCCTATCTGATTTTAGGCACTGATGACAAAACTGTGCCCGTGGCAATACAGATTTCAATGCAGGGAGCCTACGGCTCCACCGACTACGGCGGTCTTATGGCGATGCTGGTGCTGGCGATTATCCCAATAATCATTTTTTACCTTGTCTGCCAGAAGTATATCATTAAAGGCGTAATAGCCGGAGCGGTTAAAGGGTAAGGTTTACAGAGCTAACTGCGGTTCACTTCGCCATATTTTCCGCAGCGCTTAGTCTTTATTTTTGCAAGGCACAAAGCCTTGCCGCAAATTTCAGACGTCGCCCTGCAAAAAATCTGTCTGAAGTCAACTCTTGTCAGCCCTGAAAACCTTACCCGGGTAAGATTACAGAACTAACCGCGGTTCACTTGATCATAGCTTTCGCAGTGCTTAGTCTTTATTTTTGCAAGGCACAAAGCCTTGCCGCAAATTTCAGACATCGCCCCGGAAAAAAGTGGGCAGAGATTAATTCTTGCTGGCTTGGAAATCGTTACCAGTGTAAAATTACAGAACTAACCGCGGTTCACTTGATCATAGCTTTCGCTGGGCTTAGTCTTTATTTTTGCAAGGCACAAAGCCTTGCCGCAAATTTCAGACGTCGCCCCGGAAAAAAGTGGGCAGAGATTAATTCTTGCAGGCTTGGAAATCGTTACCCGGGTAAGATTACAGAACTAACCGCGGTTCACTTCGCCTATCGGCAACCCTAAAACTCACACCTATTGGTAAGATTGTTAGTGATGACTGTGGGTATGTGTTCATAAAAAGCAAAATAGCCCCGAAGGGTCGGGGCGGTACATCAGGAAAGGATTGAAGCTATTGGCATCTATAACTCTTAAAAATATAGTCAAAACCTACGAAAACGGTGTGACTGTGGTGCCCGACCTTAATTTGGAAATTAAGGACAAGGAGTTCATAATTCTCGTTGGACCCTCGGGCTGTGGAAAATCCACCACCCTTAGGATGATAGCAGGGCTCGAGGACATCACCTCGGGTCAGCTGTATATCGGCGACCGACTTGTGAACGAGGTGCCGCCAAAGGACAGGGATATTGCAATGGTTTTCCAAAGCTATGCACTTTATCCACACATGACGGTATATAAAAATATGGCATTCGCCCTGAGTCTCCGTGGGGTTCCTAAGTCTGAAATTGACCGAAAGGTGCGTGAGGCGGCAAGAATTTTGGAAATTGAAAAGTATCTTAACCGAAAACCCCGCGCACTGTCGGGCGGTCAGCGTCAGCGAGTGGCATTAGGCAGGGCAATGGTGCGGGACCCTGCAGTGTTTTTGCTGGACGAACCTCTTTCAAACCTTGATGCAAAGCTCAGAACCGAAATGCGTTCTCAGATAACAAGGCTGCATCGCGACCTGGAAACGACCTTTGTTTACGTTACCCACGACCAGACCGAGGCTATGACAATGGCGGACAGGATTGTGGTTATGAAGGACGGAATAATCAATCAGGTGGATACCCCCGAAAATCTTTACGAGCATCCTGTAAATATGTTCGTAGCAGGATTTATCGGCACTCCTCAGATGAATTTTATCGATGCCGAAATAACCGAGAAAAAAGGACGGCTCCACGCAGATTTTGAAGGGCACAGCATACCCTTGCCCGATAGAATGCAGAAAAATGAAGCACTTCGCGGTTATATCAATAGAAAGGTTGTCTACGGTGCAAGACCTGAGGATTTTCTCAGCGATTCCCGTTATGCCCTGCCCGATAATTCCAATAAAATTGATATGTATGCCGACCTGGCAGAGATGATGGGCTCGGAAATTTATGTTTATAGCAACATCGGAGAGAAAAAAGTTATTGCAAAACTGCCGTCAAGTGTTAAAATAAAGAGTGGAATGAATATCAGTCTTTATCTTGATACAAACAAGCCGCATCTTTTTGACCCCGAAACCCAAGTGCTAATCTGCGATTAGCGACGGTTTCTCACGCATCTGCGAAAGAAGTGCGGTGAGGATCGATTCATCAAATTTCCCACAAAGAGGTGGCTTACCATGAACAACAATAAACGAAGCAGCGGAGTCTTGATGCCGATTTCTGCCCTGTCGGGGGACACGGGTATCGGCACGTTGGGAGATGCTGCATACCGCTTTGTGGATTTTCTCGAAAGCGGGGGACAGAGCTATTGGCAGATACTTCCGATTTGTCCCACAAGCTTTGGCGATTCGCCCTACCAGAGCTTTTCTACCTATGCAGGCAACCCTTATTTTATCGACCTGCACCGCGTAGCAGAGGAAGGATATCTCACCGAGGAGGAAATATCTTCGGTAAAATGGTGCCACAGGGAAGATAATATCGACTACAGCCTTCTCTACCTTGAGCGACATAAGATTTTCGCTGTTATGCAGGAGAGATTTCTTGAGAATCCCCCCGAGGATTTCAATCTTTTTTGTGCCGAAAATGCCTTTTGGCTTGAAAACTATGCCCTCTTTATGGCGTTAAAGGATGCCCACGGCGGCAGACCTTTCGAGGAATGGGAAGAGGATATAAGGGTTAGAACCCCCGAGGCGGTGAGCCGCTGGCTGGTGCAGTGCGGAGGTCGAATCGGATACTATAAAATGCTGCAATATTTCTTTTTCAAGCAGTGGTTCGAGCTCAAAAGCTATGCAAATGGGAAGGGTATAAAAATCATAGGTGATTTACCCATATACGTTGCCGCTGACAGTGCCGACGTCTGGGCAGGCCCCGAGCTGTTTTATCTCGATCCCGAGCTGCGTCCCGTAGAGGTTGCGGGATGCCCTCCTGATGCTTTCTCGGAGGACGGTCAGCTTTGGGGAAATCCCGTTTATAATTGGGAATATATGAAATCCACCGACTATACCTGGTGGAAAAACCGCCTGAAAATGAGCCTGCAATACTATGACGTGGTGCGAATTGACCATTTTCGTGCCTTTGACTCCTACTATTGCATCCCCTTTGGTGCCGACAATGCCAAGGACGGTGTGTGGCGAAAGGGGCCCGGTATGGAGCTTTTTGACAGTATCAGGGAAACTATGGGGGAGCTGCCCATAATCGCTGAGGATTTGGGCTTCCTGACCGACAGTGTCCGTCAGTTGCTCAAAGACAGTGGTTTCCCCGGAATGAAGGTGCTTCAATTTGCCTTCGACTCCCGCGAGGAAAGTGACTATCTGCCCCATAGATACAGCAGCAATACCGTGGTATACACAGGCACCCACGACAACGACACAATTATCGGCTGGGTGAACACCGCCGACCCTCGTGACGTGGATTATGCCGTAAAATATCTAAGAGCCTGCAGTCGCGAAGCCCTCCCCCGCGAGATGATGCTGGCGGCATTAAGCTCGGTTTCCAACCTTTGCATTTTGACGATGCAGGATATTGTCGGTCTTGGAAGCGAAGCCAGAATGAACACACCCTCAACGGTGGGGGAGAACTGGAAGTGGAGAATAAAAGAAGGGGAAATAACCCCTGCCGCTGCAGAGTTTTTGCTTTATTATACAAAGCTTTATCATAGAGTTTAATATTCACAGAGGAGGAAAAAATTTGCCCGAGTTTAACTTAAAGGAAACAATACAACTTTTTGCTCGGTCCCGATACCAAAGACCCGTGGAGAAGCTTAAAAGCTATGAGCTTCACTGTGCTGTGTCGGAGGGCATAATGGCATATATATCCGACGCCTGGAAGGCTTCAAAAGAGAGACAGGAGAAAAAGCGTAGAGCCTACTATCTTTCGGCGGAATTCTTGGTAGGCAGAAGCATTTTTAACAATATACTTTCCTCGGGCTTAGGCGAGGAAACAGAAGCGGTTTTAAAGGAATTGGGAACAGATGTATCCTTGCTTGAAGAGGTGGAGGATGCCGCCCTCGGAAACGGCGGTTTAGGTCGTCTTGCCGCCTGTTTTCTTGATTCTGCCGCCACCTTAGGGTTGCCCTTGGACGGCTACGGAATAAGATACAGGTTCGGACTTTTCAAGCAGTATTTCGAGGACGGCTTTCAAAAGGAGACCCTGGACGATTGGAGCCGTTATGGTGACCCCTGGTCGGTGCGTCGGGAGGACGAGGCGGTAACTGTGCATTTCCGCGACGGAGACGTTAAGGCGGTGCCTTACGATATGCCTGTAATCGGTTACGGTATGAAGCATATTTCCACCCTCAGACTCTGGCAGGCAGAAGCCTTAGAGGAGTTTTCATTTGAGAGCTTCAACAATCAGCAATATGATAAAGCGGTGCGGCTTAAAAACCGTGCCGAGGATATATCCCGCGTGCTTTACCCAAACGATTCGGGTACGGCAGGAAAGGTGTTAAGACTTCGTCAGCAATACTTCTTTTCCAGTGCCTCTCTGCAGGACATTTTGCGAAAATTCAAGGCAGCTCACGGCAGTGACTTTGATTCACTTCCCGACTTTGTGACAATTCAGCTTAACGATACCCACCCTGTAATTTCTATTCCTGAGCTTATTAGACTTTTAGAGCTTGAGGGTGTGAAATTCCACGATGCCTTGATTATTGCCACAAAGGTATTTAACTACACTAACCATACCATTATGCAGGAAGCTCTGGAAAAATGGGACGTTACGGTGGTCAGAAAAATTTCTCCCGAGATTATGAGGATTATAAAGAAAATCAATGACACCTTCCTCGGTGAGTTAAAGGCTTTGAGCGTTGACGAGGATAAGTTCCCGCAGCTGCTCCCCTTGCAAAACGGGGTTGTGCATATGGCTTATCTTGCCTGCAGATGCGGTAGCTTCATAAACGGTGTTGCCGAAATTCACACCGAAATTTTAAAAAATCACGTGCTTAAATGCTGGTATGAAATATATCCGGGTAAATTCAACAACAAGACCAACGGCATAACCCAACGCCGTTGGCTGAGGCTTTGCAATAAGGAGCTTTCAAGCCTTATAACCCAGCTGCTGGGAAGCGAGGAATGGGTCACTGACCTTGACGGATTAAGGGAGCTGGAAAAGTATTCCGAAAACACCGATATAATGAATCGGTTTATGGATATAAAGCGACAGAACAAGGTGAAGCTTTCGGAATATATGAAAAACCACGGCGACGGAGAGTTTAATCCCGACTGGATTTTGGACGTTCAGATAAAGCGGCTTCACGAATACAAGCGTCAGCTTTTGAATGCACTCTGCATTTTAGAGCTTTACTTCAGAATTAAAGAGGGAAGCCTTACCGACTTCGCCCCGACGGTGTTTCTTTTTGGTGCCAAAGCGGCTCCGGGATATTTCAGAGCCAAGGGTATAATCAAGCTGATAAACGAAATTGCCGCTCTCATAGAAAACGACCCGCAGGTTAAGGAGTATATCAAGGTAATTTTCGTGTCGGACTATAATGTTTCCTATGCCGAAAAAATTGTGGCGGCGGCAGATGTTTCGGAGCAAATATCCACTGCAGGAACCGAAGCCAGCGGCACGGGCAATATGAAGCTTATGCTGAACGGTGCAGTAACCTTAGGCACCTATGACGGTGCGAATGTGGAAATTGTGGCGGAAGCAGGAGAAGAAAACAATTATATTTTCGGTGCTCGTGTAGAGGATATTGCCGCCCTGGGCGAGACTTACGATCCCAAGAAAATCTACGAGGAAAACGGCAGTGTAAAGCGTTGTCTTGATGCTCTTACCGATGGCACATTGTCCGATGGTGGAACGGGTATGTTCCGTGAGCTTCGTGACGCTATTTTAGAGGGTGCGTCCTGGCACAAGCCCGATCACTACTATCTGCTTTTGGACTTCGAGGATTGTATGGATAAAAAGCTCAAGGTGAATAAGGATTACAGGGATAGATTATCATTTAGCGGTAAGTGCTGGCGAAATATGTCGGCGGCAGGTAAATTCTCCTCCGACCGCACCATTTCCCAATATGCCGAGGAGATTTGGAAGATTAAATAAACACCAACAAAAAGCCACAGACCTTACTTTGAGTCTGTGGCATTTTAGTATAAAACGATATTGGTTTAAAGAATGTCGTCTTTTGTGTAGACCAGCACCTGTTTGTTTCGCTTTCGGCAATTTTCAATAACAAATTTGGTGCCGCGGGATTCTCCGTCCCAAAAAGCCAAAACCAAATCGGAATAGTCAATTATTTCTATGTTTCGCCTCAAGGGTGCACCTCTGCCAAAATGCTCATAATCGGGGAGAAATTCGGTGAGAATTAAATTGTTCTCCTTGGCAAAATTGCGGGCACAGGTATCCACGCCGCGGGCACCTCCCGAAACGACTTCGGTGGTGTCTTCGGGAATGAAATCTTTTAAATTTACCCGAGCGATACCTCTTGAGCCAATGATTGCAACCTTCATTTTAGAGTTTCAACCTCCTTCTACCTCCTGCTGGATATCACAATCTAAAAGCACCAAAAATGAGCCTTTCGGACTACTTGATAATAGGTAAGATGTGCTTGCAGTAACCAATCGTGTCAGCCTTCTTGTCATGAGTATAATGTTAGCACAAAAGTGCTGTTTGGTCAATGAAAAAATATTCACTAACCCGCCAAAAAATTAAAAATAAAAATGTTGCAATTTTTTATACTATATGATATCATTGCTTTATAAAGGATAACTGTGCCATTGTGTGTTAAACGCGTGTGGTTGAAAATAATTTGAGGAGTGAAATACTGTGGAAAACAGTAACAAAAATAATGATACTGTAATCGAAATCGATGAAGGAATCAATAATGATCAGCTCGAGTTAAACGAAAATGAGTCTTATACAGAAGAATATGAACACGTTGAATTCGATGAGGAGGATTACCTGCCTCAAGAAAAAGATCCGAATGCGGTATATGTTGATGAAGACAGAATCCGTAATTGCTTCCCTAATGAAGATGTTCAAATTTACTATAAAAACGGCATCCAGTGTATGAAACGCGGTCAAAGGCGTTACAAAGTTAAAGAAGGAAATGTTGTACTTCCCGATGGAGTAGAACTTAATATGAACCGCGACAACTACGTTTATATGCAGTTGTTGCAGGGTTATGTTATGGAAATTCTTCTTGTGGTAGATAAGTTCTGCCGTGAGCACAACCTTACCTATTATCTCGGTGAAGGAACTCTTTTGGGCGCTCTTCGTCATAAAGGCTTTATTCCTTGGGATGATGACGCTGATATTCTTATGCCCCGTGAGGACTATGAGAGGTTCTTGGAGCTTGCCAAGGATGGACTCCCGGAGGGCTATCAGCTGGACAGTCCCGAAACTAACCCTCACCATTGGACCATTCTTTCTCAGGTTCAGCTCACAAGAAAGGTGCCTTATACCAAGAAGCGTCTGGAGGGAATTGCCCTTAACAATGGTCCCAGTTTGGATATATTTCCTATGGATTATGTTCCCGACTGCCGTTCCGAGGAACTGAAGTGGAGAGGTAATAAGATTCGTATTTTGAGACGAGTTCTTTGGATTAAATCGGGGCTTCACAAGAGATCCTGGTATAAAACCATCAAGAGAAAACTCCTCTATTACTATCCCCTCAAAACTTATGGTTTGTTCCGCAGTTTTAAAGCTCTGCACGACGACGTAACCAGAATAATGACCGAAACCAACGATAAGAATAATGGTTATCTGTGCGTATTCTCCAGCCTTTACTATGCTCGTAGAGAAACCTTCCATAAGGAATTCTTTGGAGAACCCCAATATGTAGAGTTTGAGGGGCATATGCTCCCAATCCCTGCAATGCCTGAAAAAATTCTTAATCGAGTTTATGGTGAATATATGCTTCTGCCTTCTGTTAACGGCAGAAAGAGCAAGCATCATTTTAAACTTGACAGTGATGCTATGGTAAATTTGGAAAACGATGAGGTTTTCAACAATATCAAATTAAAATACGACGATATCGAAACCAAACTTGAATTCAAAAGAATCAAATCCAATGATAATAGCAACGAAAAGTCAAAGCATGGCATAGGTTTGGGTCTGTTCAGCAGAATATTTAAGTTTAAAAAGTCTAAAAAGAGAAAAATAACTTTCAAGCAGCTTATAAGAACTCATAAAAAACAGCTTAAAAAGTCTGCAGTACGCAGGCGTATAGATAAGCGTTGTGCCTTGATTTCTAAGTATTATAAGCTCCCCATCAAAGATAAAACCGTTTTTTATGATTCCTTCTCAGGTCTCGGCATATTGGACAGCCCCCGTACCCTCTTTAAGGCAATGTTGGCCCGCGAGGAATTCAAGGATTTTGTTCATATCTGGACGGTCAACAACGAGAGCGTTTCCAAACTCAACTTAGACGAGTTCAAAGATCTTCCAAACGTTAAGTTTGTGAAACGCAACAGCAAGGAATATCTTGAAGGTCTTACCACCTCTAAGTACGTGGTATGTAACTCCTCAGTGCCGCAGTATTTTGCCCGCCGCCCCGAGCAATTATATCTGAACACCTGGCACGGTGTTCCCAGCAAGGTTATGGGCTATGAGCGTCCGGGACAAAGGGTAAACGCCACCCAGAATATTGTGCATAACTTCCTCAACACTACCCATATGGTTGCCGCCAACCACTTCACAGGTGAGCGTATGTTCCAAAAAGCATATATGATGGAAGGTATTTACAACGGCATTATGTTGGACGAGCCTCTGCCCCGTACCGACACCTTGCGTAACACCAGCCGCGAATATGCTATGGAGCGACTTCGTGCGGCAGGCATTACCACCGATAAAAAGATTGTGGTATATGCTCCTACCTGGAAGGGTCAGCTTTACAATTCTCTCGACTACGACCTGACCGAGCTTAAAGAGGCGGTTGCAACCCTCAGAAACAACATTAACACCGACGAATACGAGGTGTTCTTAAGAGTTCACTATTTTATCTACCGTGCAATCCTTATGGATGAGGAAATGAGTAAAATCTGTATTCCCTTTACTGTGGATACCAGTGAGCTTCTGAGTGTTGTTGACATTCTTATTTCTGACTATTCAAGTATTTTCTTCGACTTCTTAGGCACGGGCAGACCCATACTTTTCTATGTACCCGACCTTAATGAATATTCCGAAAACCGCGGGCTTTATATTCCTATGGAGGATATGCCCGGTCCCGTTAGCCAGGACCTCGAGGAAATCGCAGGCTATATCAACAACATCGAACAGGTCAAGAAGGACTATAAGGCCAAATACGATGCTATGTATGAATGGTGTTGTAGCAAGGAGGACGGCGGTGTAGCCGACCGTATCATTGATGCTGTAATTCTCGGCAAGGAAAACGCAGCAATGGACTTTAAGACCGACAAGACCAAGCTTCTCTTTATGGCAGACTGGACCAAACCCTTCATCCATCAGGTTAAGTTCACAAAGCTTCTCAAAAAGATTGACTACGATAAGTATGATGTCACCGTTCTCACAGGCAAGCCTAAGAGAAAAGAGCAGAATAAATTCCTTGAAAACCTTGACCCCAGAGTTCGTATCCTTATCAACGATAAGCGTATCAATGCAACCTGGTCTCAAAAGCACAAGGCGTTCCAAGGGCTTCGTGATCGCACCATTTCGCTCGAAAAGGCGGCAGAACCCTTCGTAAACGGCAATGAATGGCAGCGTTTGGTGGGCGACTGCGAGTTCGATGAGCTCGTAATGATTCGCTCTAAGTCCACCCCCCTTAACTGGCTGATTTTAAGCTATATAGCACCTATCGCCAAGAAAACCTTGATTGCTACTGAAACGGTTCGAGAATCGGTTTATGAGCTTCCCGATATGCATCGTCATTTCAACAGTATAAGCGATAATCTCGGCGTTTTGAAGCGATTCAAGAAAAAGGTATAATAAAACCTAAACACATCGTATGCCCTTAGCTGGTGTACGGTGTGTTTTTTTGCAGCAAAAAGCCGAGCCTTGAGGCACCTTCCCTATGGAAGGTGCCTCAGCTATATTCGTGCTTCGCACGAGCGATATATCTTCGATGCGATATGTGGCAAGCCACGCGATATACGGCTTTCGCCGTGCTGAAAAAGCACGAAAAGGGAGACAACTTCTTTGCGAAGTGTCTCCCTTTTTGGGGCTCGGTTACTTAATTGATTATTTCTTCAAGGAATCTCTGATTTCTTTGAGGATTGAAAGCTCGGTTTCTTCGGGAGCGGTTTCTTCCACTACCTCTTCTTCCTTTTTCTTGAACTTGCTCTGCAAACCAAGGAAAACCTTAAGCACAATGAAAATACAGAAGGAAATGATAAGGAAGTCAATAACCGTCTGGATGAAGTTGCCGTACGTAAAAGCAACCTCGGGAGTGGTTACCGCACCTGCTTCATCGAGAACGGCAGGGGTGATAACATATTTCCATTCGCTGACGCTGAGGCCACCTGTCAGCATGCTGATAAGGGGCATTATAACGTCGTTTACAAGGCTTGTAACGATTTTGCTGAAACCGCCGCCTATAACAACTGCAACCGCCATATCAATCACGTTGCCTTTGGATATAAATTCTTTGAACTCGGTTAAAAATTTTTTCATAAAAAGAACTCCTAACATTTAATTTTCACAAAGACAGTTTAGCACGACCAAGGAAAAATGTCAAGAAAAGGAGAAAAAGGCATAAAGAGTAATTCATACTTCGGTGAATTACTCCTTGCGGTTATCGGATATTGCACGCAGCTCCTTGATTTTTTCACATAATATTGCAACTGCTTTAGTGTCGTCATCTATATCTAAAACCGCACTTTCCATTGGGCACAGTCCCGTACCTTCGCGATTGATGATGTTTTCTGTAAGAGTGGAGTAAGCGACCTCAACTCCGTGGCTTTGGAGCCACTCGAAAGCGGGACGGCTCATAACCTTTCCCCAGCAGACCTTCACCCCGCCTGCGGTGAATATCATAGCGGCGGCCTTGCCGATTATATCGTCGGCAACAAAGGTGTTTTTGAGTTTGTTTTCTTTAAGAAGCTTCATAATAAGCGAAATGCCACGGCAGTTTTCGGCACATATTATTTTGCGACCCTTTACCACAACGCAGTTGTATTCACCCGAGGCGATGAGTTTTTCTGCTTTGGTTCTGATGTCCACCCCAAAAAATCCGGAAAGTGCACGGATGAGCATAGGAACAAGCAAAAGCTGAAGGGCTATTCCGGGCAGACCTGTGAGGGTTGAAGCAATAACCGAAGCAATTTTAAGCTTCGGGTTAAAGGCCAGTAAAATTGCTGCAGTAATACCGCTGACTATTCTTCCCGAAAGCATTGCCGTAACCAAAGAAAGATAAAGCTTGGCAAAGAAATTTTTGGGATTTGAGAAATTGCACATCAATCCACTCACGGCACCATAGGTGAAAAGCTCGAAGGTCATAACGATAGCATTGGGAAAGACAGCGGGCATACCTGTCAGCAGACTGTTGAGAAAAGGAAGTATGAGACCCAATGCTCCGCCGTAAAGAGGACCTGCTATAAAACCGCAAAGCAGTACAGGTAGATGCATCGGCAAGAATATATTTCCAGGCACACCGAAGCCGTGGGCTGTGACAAGCGGCAAAAGCACGCCAAGGGCAAGAAGAACCCCGGAGATTACCACTTTTTCGGTTTTGTTTTTCAGCATATTTTTACTTCCTTTCCTGAATTCAAGGATATTGATTCACTGTGACTTAAAAGCATTGTAGCAAGGGTTTCCTCAGGTGGACAAAGAGAAGGCACTGAACCGCTTTCTATTATATGACAGAAGTAGTTAAGCTCGTTAAAAAGGGAATCATCATTGCCCAAAAATTCCGAGAAAGATTCCTTTTCCAAAGGCTTTTCGACGGTGTCGTTTTGATATAGTGTAACCTCACCGCCTTGATTTTGCAAGGTGGCATTTTCAAAAACAATATCATAACCGCAATAAAAAGGGAAATTTTTAGTATTACGCCAGCTTGCCGAGGCGGAAACCGACTTACCTGCACCGTAGTTGTATACAGAACGGCAGATTGTATCACCGCCCGCGGTATAAACCGCTTCGGGTAATCCTATCAGTCCAACCAAAGCATCAACGTCGTGAATATGTAAATCCCTCAGCACACCCCCCGAACGGCTAACATCCTGCAACCATCCGTCAACACTCCAAAGAGGAGCATTTGCATGGCGATAGAAATCCGCATACAAAAGCTCTCCGAAGCGACGGTCGGAAACACATCGCTTTAGGTATTCGTAGGACTTCGAGAAACGGGCAATCTGACCTATCATAAGTGTTTTTCCGTTTTTCTTAGCGGCGTTTAACATAAGCTCAGCTTCTTCCACAGAATTAGCAAATGGCTTTTCGCAAAGCACGTGGAAGCCACTGTTTAAAGCCTTAACGGTAGCATCGCAATGCAAATGAGTTGGCAGACAAACGCACACAAAATCAGGTTTTTTATCTTTATAGAGAAGGTTATAATCGGTGTAAAATTCACAGTTGTATTTTTTTGCAAGAGCTTTGCCTTTTTCTTCATCATTGCTGCAAAGAATAAGACAGTCTACAAGGCAAGACAAAATTTCGAGGTATTTTTCGCCCATATATCCGCTGCCGATGACTGCGGCTGCGAGACCGAATTTCATTATTAAAGCCCTCTTTCTGCAGCCCATTCATCGAAGAGCTGGGCGTTTTCGGTTATTTGGTCACCGTATTTCTGGAACACACCGATTGCCCCCAAATCATTAGGCTTTAAGGCGGAAAAAACCTCCTCGTAGGCATCCTTTATAAATCCTCTTTTTTGCTCCTCGGTGGCACCTAAAAACATCTGTCCGCCTGCAAAAAGCTTGAAGGCGATAATCGGCTTGCTGACGTTTTTGAGGGTGTTAAGCATTATGGGACGGTCGGCGGCATAGAATTTCAGAGCCTCCTTGGTTTTGCCGGTCAGGAAGCCACTTGGTTCGCCCTCGCGATTGCGACGTGCATTGTGCATACAAGCGAGATAGAAATCCACATCCCAGCCCTCTTTTTCGCTGAGCTCAATAACATCGGGACGGTGTGTGCCAAGCCCCACGGGTATACCCATACTGCGATATTTTTCGATGTTACTGCGAATTTCGTCACATTTGCCGCTTTCATAAAGGAAGTCCGTGGTTGTGCCTTGATGGTATATTCCAATGGGATCCAGCGTTGCCATATCCCGCATACTGACCTCCTGATCCATAGGCATAAAGGGTTGGAAAATAAATTGCATTTTACCTCCCTCTCGTCGGTATTCCTGGAGAACACGAATCATAAACGGGTCGGCTAAAGGAAGCATGGTGTTGTAGCCCACCTCTTCCATTTTAAAGATAGCCTCTTTGATACACTCGGCGGTGTACCACTCCTTCATTTCTTTGCCTGTGTACAGGGTTTCTATGTAAGAATGGCCGTTTATGGGGTTATCTCCCACTATAAGCTTTGAAACCTTGTGTCCGAAAAAATCTACATATTTCATATAAAATCCTCCCTTTGTTTTTGGTGCATTCTATATAATTATTTTATACTTTTTTATCGCTGCACCGCAAGAAAATATGAAGCAAGATATGGAAAATTTGCACAAAAAACTCCGTAGCATTGTATTTAGCTACGGAGCTCTTTGTTGCTGGAAATATATTGCGATGGCGTAATGCCCATCAGCTTTTTGTAAACATTATTAAAGGTGCGAATGTTGGAAAATCCGCAAGCAGTTGCCGCCTCTGTGGCTGTGTAACCTTCCTTTAACAAATGGTTTGCAGATTTTATTCTTAAATTATTTATATATTCGTTAATGCTGAGACCCGAATATTTTTTAAAGATTTCTGACGCTTTGTTTCTGGAAAAAAACAAGGCTTTAGCTACCGAATTAAGGTTGATTTCTTCGCGGTAGTGGGTGTTTATATATTCCGTTATTTTAAAGAAATCGTCACGGTGCTTGCCGTCGGCTGTTTTTTTGGCAGGAAAATGCTTTTGCAACAGCAAATAGAAGGAAACCACAAGGCTTTCGAAGAAAGGATTTTCTCCAATATTCTTAGAGCTATTTTCGTCTAACATAAAGCGAAGCAGGGTAGAAGCCTTCTCCTCTTGCTTGCCGAGAGCTTGAAATTCGCTGTATTTTATGTGTGGCTTTAGCTGCTGCGTGACTTCGCTTGAATAAATAAGCAGGCTCAGCGGGAATTGAAGAATATCTATTTCGGTATCAGGGTGTTCAATTATGAATTGATGCACGGTGTGTGGGGGTATGGTTACAATATCGCCCACCTCGGCTTTATAAAGCCTACCGTCTATACGGAAGGTGCAACCCTTGGTTGCTACACGGCAGATTTCAAAGTTTTCGTGCCAATGAAAAAAGAGGGGTTCCGCCGGATATGATAGCGTATGACAGCAGATTTTACTGTGGGTAATTTCTTTTTTTATCTCCATTTTCGGTTTATCCCATCAACTTTTTATCTATGGCTTCGGCGGCGGTTTTGCCCGCACCCATAGCTAAAATTACGGTGGCGGCACCTGTTACGGCATCTCCGCCTGCATACACGTTTTCTTTTGAGGTTTCTCCCGTTGCTTCCTCCACGATTATGCCACCCCATTTGTTGACCTCAAGACCTTCCGTTGTGTCCTTGATAAGGGGGTTGGGACCTGTGCCGATGGACATAATAACGCAGTCTACGTCAAGTATAAACTCCGAGCCTTCCTCTTTAACGGGACGACGTCTGCCGCTTTCGTCGGGCTCACCTAAGGTCATTTTAACGCACTCCATTCCAACAACCGTGCCGTTTTTGGGGTCGCGGCGGTCGTCGGGGTTGGTGTAGCCTAAAATTTTAGTGGGATTGCAGAGAAGCTTGAATTGTATGCCTTCTTCCCGGGCGTGCTCCACTTCCTCAGCACGGGCGGGAAGCTCCTGCATACTGCGGCGGTAAACTATGTAAACATTTTCGGCACCCAATCTCAAAGCGGTACGGGCGGCATCCATAGCTACGTTTCCGCCACCGACAACGGCTACGTTTTTCGCCTTCATAATGGGGGTGTCGCTATCCTCGCGATATGCCTTCATAAGGTTGCTTCGGGTCAGGAATTCGTTGGCAGAATACACACCTTTCAAGGATTCGCCTTCTATTCCCATAAAGCGGGGCAGACCTGCTCCGCTTCCGATAAACACAGCTTGGAAGCCCATAGAGAACAGCTCGTCCACTGTGAGGGTTTTGCCGATTACCACGTTGGTTTCTATCTTAACGCCCAAGGCTTTCAGGGTGTCAATTTCCTTTTGTACTATAGCCTTTGGCAAGCGGAACTCGGGAATTCCGTATACCAGCACACCGCCTGCAAGGTGCAGAGCCTCAAAAACGGTCACGTCGTAGCCTTTTTTAGCAAGGTCACCCGCACAGGTGAGACCCGAAGGACCCGAGCCTACAATCGCCACCCGCTTGCCGTTGGAAACGGGCTTTTCGGGAGTGCCTTCAAAGTGTTCGTTGTGCCAATCCGCAACAAAACGCTCGAGCCTGCCGATACCAACCGACTCGCCCTTGATTCCGCGAACGCATCTCTGTTCGCACTGAGTTTCCTGGGGACAAACCCTGCCGCAAACGGCGGGAAGGCTTGAGGATTTGGAAATGATTTGATATGCTTCTTCGAATTCGCCTTCCTTGATTTTGGAAATGAATTCGGGTATGTGTATTTTGACGGGACATCCCTCAACACAGGGCATATTTATGCAGTTAAGACAGCGTAATGCCTCGTCGATGGCAGTGGATTCGTCATAGCCCAAGGCTACCTCCGAAAAGTTCTTGCCGCGAAGCTTTGCATCCTGAGTGGGCATAGGGTTCTTTTGAGGGTTCATATTCGGTTTTTGCATTTTACTTTACCCCCTTGAAAAGATTGCAGGTTTCTTCGTATTTGTGGCGTTCGAATTCGCCGTACATACCGCCGCGGCTCATAGCCTCGTCAAAGTCCACAAGGAAGCCGTCAAAGTCGGGTCCGTCAACGCAGGCGAACTTGGTTTCGCCGCCAACCGTAAGGCGACATCCACCGCACATTCCCGTGCCGTCAATCATAATAGGGTTCATCGAAACGGTGGTGGGAATGTTATGGGGCTTGGTGGTTGCCACAACAAATTTCATCATAATGAGAGGGCCTATGGTGATTACCTCATCATAAGTTTCGCCGCCCTCAATAGCCTCGGAGAGGGGAAGGGTGACAACACCCTGTCTGCCGTAGCTTCCGTCGTCGGTCATAATGGTAAGACGGTCCGAGCAGGCGGTGAATTCATCCTCTAAAATAACTAAATCCTTATTTCTGAAGCCGATTATGGTATGTACCTCGCAACCCATTTCGTGGAGTTTTTGTGCAATAGGCAAGGCTATGGCACAACCCACACCGCCGCCTACGATACAAACTTTTTTAAGGTTTTCAACCTTGGTGGGTTTTCCGAGGGGACCTACGAAATCCTTTATATACTCACCCTCGCTGAGGGCATTGAGCTTTGCGGTGGTGGAGCCAACAATCTGAAAGATAATACGCACGGTTCCTGCCTCGCGGTCGTAACCCGCAACGGTCAAAGGAATGCGTTCTCCTTTTTCATCCACCCTGAGTATGATAAACTGCCCCGCCTCTGCTTTTTTTGCAACTAAAGGAGCCTCGATATCCATAAGAGTAACGGTGGGATTAAGAATCTTTTTGTTGACAATTTTATACATTTTCATCCCTCTTTAATGTGTCAATGCTATTATCAGTCCATTATACAACCAACCGTAGCAAAAATCAATCTGTTTTTTTTGATGTCTTAGAAAGAAACAAAACATCTATAACAGCACTCGGACAGAGGGAGGAAGAAGTTCTTTTGACGCTTAATTTGTAAAGTGAAAACAAGCTAAAAAAAATCTTGCAATATATATGTATTTATAGTATAATATAACCGTATCGATATAGAACAGATTTGAAAGGGGGTTGCGACGTGAAAAACAAATCGTATGTCTGGTGCGTTTTTATAGCACTTTGCATAGTCATTTCTTGTATCAACCTTCCTTTTGCTTTTGCCGAAAACCTTCACACGGTTTCGGATAACAAACGAGCTTTACCCACGGATATGGGTGAGAGCATTATAGCGGGTCAACTCCCATTGTATGTGGACTACGCTTGCGGTATAGACGCAGTTTCAACCCGAGATGTCTACCCCACCAAGTTTCAAATGACCAATGGCAACATTGCCGATGATTGGTTTTATTCTCAAGCAAAATTTGCGGATTATAACGACGGCGACTCCATAATCTATAAAAACGGCGAGGCTTTTTGTAACATAACCTTCAAGCTGAAAAAAAGCACCGACATCACCGGCTTTTGTCTGGTCAACCATTCCAACCCAGCTTTGGTAACAGCAAAATATGAAATCCACGCTTCGAAAGATTTAAGCTATTTGTTTACCGAAAAAAGCAAAATCGCCGAGATTGACAATACCAAAGGCGACTACCGTCAGCTGTGTAGCTTGGATAAACCCGTTGAGGGTGCAAACTTTTTTGCAGTCAGAATTATCTCTCCGGTACAGACCGACTCCACCAGCAATGTTATAAAAGTAACCGAAACCGCTAATCACCATTATCCTCGAATAAGCGAGCTTGCGGCTTATGGCGTTGAGCAGGATACGGCATATTTCCCCGCAATCAGCAACAGCTGCTCCAAAATGCAGGTTACGGATGAGATTCTTAACACAGAGGTTCTTGATTTCAAGAAAAGCATTTTCTACGGAGTGAAGGAAACCGTTGAGTATAACCGAAGCGGGGTCATAAAAGAAGGCGGAGGCAACAGCAACGCCTTAACCGACGGCGATGTAGAAAGCGCTTGGCACACCTCCACCCTTAAATTTGCCGAGATTGTAGACGGCAAGGTGGTTACACACCGCGACGAAGAAAAATTTTATTCCGAAATAACCCTCGACGCAGGGCGGGTAAAACCTCTCGAACTTCTTTACATAAAGCACCACACCACCGAGGGACTCGAAACCTTGCACTATAAAGTGTATGCCGCCGAAACGAAAGGTGAACTCGGAAAGGAAAGCTCCCTCATAGCCGATTGCTATAACAGTCGCGGAAGCACATACAACTTTTTCACACCCACGGAAGACATAAAGGTCAGATACCTCCGCATCCGAGTTTTAGATCCCTGCTATGACTACTCTTCAAAATTCCTTTCGGGTGCTGCGGCTTGTAATTATGCTTATCCCAGATTTTGCGAAATCGCCGCCTTTACGAAGGAGGATATAAGCGGAAGCTTGGCGTTTAAAAACTTCGCGGTCCACGGCAACAGCATTGGCGCTGTAAAACCGGGAACCGAGGTTAAAGCCCTGATAAACAACTTCACCGGCTTGGGTGACCCGCGAGTGGTTGATAAGGATATGAACCTTAAAGTCCCCACCGATAAATTGGAAGTTGGAGATAAGCTAATCGCCGACACAAGCTTCGGCAATACAGCCGAGGGTGATATAGCTTTCTACGGCGACCCCAATTCCACCGGCACTTTTACCGTCAGCGATGTTGTTTCGGTGCGAAGGGCGTTGCTCCAAGAAGAACACAGTTTTGTTGCTGCGGCAGGAGATACCGATTGCAACGGAGAGCTGACGGTCAGCGATATCTTAAGAATCGTGCAATTAATTGTGGAGGGCACAGAGCTTGAGCCCGATACATCGCCCTCTCCCGACAGCACAAGGAAATACGGAATTAAGACCGATGGTGTGCGAGAGGTTGTTGTGGATACGGATGTAGTTCTCAACGATAATTTTTATGGACTCGGAACAAACAGCTTTGCTTCGGTTCTTTCTCCCGAAGCCACCGAGACCATCGGAATCAATAAAGTTTACAACGAGCTTAACAAAGAGCGATTAGCGGCTTTAAAGCCTAAGATATCCAGAATGTGGTTTCAGGTTGACTGGATGATTACAGACAGCGAAACCGACACCTCTGCCCAAAATGTTGGAAACAACAAGGACAGACTAAATTACATAAACGGAATTTATGATTTTGACAGCGTCTGGATGCAGAGCTTTTATGAATACGCGGAAATGCTGAAGGAAATTGACTGTCAGATTGAAATCAACTTCGGTTGGAAAACCGCCACAAGGATAAAAGAATGGTTCAATGCTCCCACCGACGACTTTAAGGTTGGCGCACCAAAAGATTTGGATGCTTTCGCAAAAGCTGCCGCCGCCCTTGTCGGGGAACTGCGAAAACGAGGCTTCGACAATGTAAAGGCAATTGCTTTCTACAACGAACCCAACGGTGGCGACTTCGAACTCACCGAAGCCGATGAGAGGTTATATTGGAGCGAGCTAATAAAAGTGGTCGACTCCACCTTCCGTCAAGAGGGTATTCGTGACACCATCGAAATCTGGGGTCCCGAGGTTTCGGGAAGCGAGCGCGAGCAAGCCAAAGAATGGTTTGATTATCAGCTTCAACACTCCGCCCGATACATTGACCAATGGACAGGTCACCATTATTACAACGATGAGAACAAGTTCAACAATTATTCCAGAGCTTACGATACCTTCCGTCACTATGCGGAGGCAACAGCCCAAAACTTTATGGTGACCGAGTTTTACGGCAACTATTCAAACGAGGTTAAAAAGAGCTGGTATAATTGGAACGACTCCACCACAAGCTACTTTATCGCCGTTTCCAACACGGGAACACGCGGAGCTTTAACCTGGAGCTCGGTGGGAGGCTACCTTCCCGACCCGCTTTATATGAATCTCCACGAAAGAGATAGATGTGCTTGGCAAATTCCTTGTGATGAGGAAAGCGCAGGAACGGTCAACAGAGTGTTCTATGAACAATCCCTCTTAAGCAACTACATACCCTACGGCTCCAAGGTGCTTTACACCGACTGGACAGGGGATGATATAAAAACCTCTGCCTATTTGTTGCCCGACGGCAACCTGACAATTTTGGTTGAAAGCAACGGAATCTTCTCCGGCGCTGCAATGGAATCGGGTTACGACGGAAACAAAACGGTAAAAATCACCATTAATGATGGTATAGACCGTACCTTCAAAAGAATTTCTTACATAGCAGAAACCCAGGAAATAAATGCTAATGCCACCCTCAACAGCCCCGATAAAACTATTGAAGCGAATGACGGCATTTTCACCGACTCCTACGGAAAGTTTTATTCCGCCCACATCTATACCACCGCTCCAATAAAGAAACAGTTGGAGATGGAAGAGGTTTTCCACCATATAGAGTGTGGAGATAGTGTGAAGCTTTCGGCAAGTCTTATAGATTGCGAAGAAACCGATGAAATAGTTTACAGCATTACCGAAACAATCGGGTGCAGTGGCGGAAGCATCAGTGAAGAGGGAATTTACACCGCACCTGCCGCCGCCGAAGAAGGTGCTATGGTAGCGGTTCGAGCCTCCCTTAAATCTGACCCGTCGGTTTTTGCAGTCAACATAATCTACGTATCTTAACAAAGAAAATTCTTTGATAAAATAATCTAAAGCGAGGTAATGAAAATGAAAAAATTCACAAAACTCCTTTGCGTTATCCTGTGCTTATGCTTGTGTTGTCCCAGCATTAGTGCATTTGCAGCGTCATCCACCGCCTCAGGTGTGACCTTGCAGATGGATAAGGTGCGTGAGCTTCCCGAGGGCACCAATCTTATAGCTAAGAAACTGCCCTATCAGATCAACTACATTGAGCCGGGCTATTCCCACGTCGACACCTTTTATCTGCCCGAGAACAACAAAATAACCGACGGCGACGTATCCACCGACTGGCTGGATTCCCAAAAGGTGTTCGCTGATTATAATAACGGTGACCCCATTATCTACACCGACGGTGAGTGCAGACTCGATCTCGTTTTTTATCTCAACAAGGTGACCGACATTTCTAAGATATGTCTGATTAACCACTCGATGGCGGCTTTAATGACCGAGAAATACGAGATGTATGCGTCTGATGACCTGAGAACCCTGTTCTGGCCAAAAAACAAAATTGCTTATGTTGAGAATCCTGATTCTATGGACAGACAGATTTTAGACTGCAACATCCAGGGTGTAGCCTATTTTGCCTTAAGAATTCTCTGTCCTACCCAGATAGGTGACACATCCGACACCTTAGAGATTACTGCAACCAAGAATAATCACTACCCCCGAATAAATGAACTGGCTATATATGGCACCGAGGGTGATTATGCGCCCTCGCTTTATGCGGAAAACACCTGCAGTAAAACCGAATTGTTGGAAGCTTCTCCCATAGGTGAAGAGCTTGATATGAATGCCAGCCTTTTTAAAGGGGTAACTCCTAAAGCGTATAAATACAAGAAAAAAACATTAGGTATATTCGGAAGTGGCGAGGAACAAGTAAATTCTAATTCTACAACCGCCCTCACCGACGGAAATACAGCAGAAAACAGTACTGACTGGCACGTAAGCGGTTTTAAATTTGCTACAAGAGACAGTAGCGGAAACGTTACGGTAGACGGTTCGGACACCAAATATATAGACATTAAGCTGGATTTAAGCGGTGCTCAAAATCTCGGAGTGTTTTATATCAAGCATCATAGCAACAAGAGCATCAGAACTATGCACTATAAGGTGTTTGCTTCAACCAGCACCAGCAATCGTACTGCAGAGGCAAGTTTAATTGCCGAGGTCAAAAACTACAACGGCTCCCAGGACCATTATCTTGTGGTTCCCGATGGTCAGACAATATCTGCAAGATACTTTACAATCCGAATTTACGACCCTTGTTATGACTATAGCTCACCAACTCTCGAGGGTCTTGAATCCGACGGAACAACTATAACCAACAGCTACGTGCGTTTGCTTGAGGTGGCTGCCTTCACCCCCGAATCCGTTGGTGCAAAGCTGCAGCTTGAGAACTTCGAGAAAGTAGACGACAGCAACTATGGATATATCAAGCCCGGAACCAAGGTAGAAGCTATACACACTAATTTCTCCGGTTGCGGAGAGGTTCGTGTTGAGGATTCCGAGGGTAATGTTAAGGTTCCCAGCCAGCTGTTGTGGTGCGGTGATAAAGTTATTGCAGATGCCAACTATGGCACTGACGCTACAGCAGGCTTCAAATTCTGCGGTGACCTTGACGGCAATAACAATATCACCCTGAGTGACGTACTGCTTATCGGCGATTCTATTATAAACGATACCACCAACGTCGACCTCGCTGACATTGATGGAAACGGAGTGGTTACCGTAACCGATATGATTTGCCTTTCGGGTACAGTGCTCGGAAAATATGCAGAGGATAATACTTCTTCAACCTCTCGACTCCACAGCACCAAGTACGGTCTTTCTACCGATGGTACCTATGAGGTTTCGGTAGACACAGGCACATATCTTAACGATAACTTCAGAGGCTTCGGCACCAACAGCTTCACCTCTATACTTGCTCCCGAGGGTATGAAGGTATACAGTGGATACAACAAGGTTTACAACGAGCTTACTGCCAAGCGTCTTGCAAGTATGAAGCACCCTGTATCCCGTATCTGGTTCCAGGTTGACTGGATTGTAACCGACACGCTGGGTGATAAATATAAAAATTACGCAACTAACTGGCAGTCTAACCCCGACTACATTAACTATAAA
>JAZNQM010000188.1:0-8742 GCA_045590175.1 Acutalibacteraceae bacterium
CCACAGCCGTCACGACCGGTTCTGCCACCAAGAAGGATAACTATATCGCCGGGGTCGGGACGCTCACGGCGAACATTCGCTTGAGGTGCAGCAGCAATAACTGCACCGATTTCCATACGTTTTGCGGCATAGCCGTCGTGGTAAAGCTCGTCAACAATGCCTGTTGCAAGGCCAATCTGGTTACCGTAGGAAGAATATCCTGCGGCAGCGGTTGTGACAATCTTACGTTGGGGAAGCTTGCCCTCCATTGTTTCCTTTACAGGCTTCAGAGGGTCAGCAGCACCCGTTACGCGCATTGCGGCATAAACGTAGGAACGACCTGACAGCGGGTCACGGATTGCACCGCCGATACAGGTTGCAGCACCGCCGAAGGGTTCGATTTCGGTGGGGTGGTTATGGGTTTCGTTCTTGAAAAGGAGAAGCCAAGGTTCAACCTTACCGTCGACATCTACATCAATTTTAACGGTACAAGCGTTGATTTCCTCCGACTCGTCAAGCTTAGGAAGCTTGCCCTTGGCTTTAAGATATCTTGTAGCAATGGTGGCAATATCCATAAGGTTTACAGGCTTGGTACGACCGAGTTCAAGCCTTGTTGCCACATAGTCGTCGTATGCCTTCTGAAGCAGCTCATCGTGGAACTTAACACTGTCGATGGTGGTTAAGAAGGTGGTGTGACGGCAGTGGTCAGACCAATAGGTGTCTATCATACGGATTTCGGTGATGGTGGGGTTGCGACCCTCACTCTTGAAATACTCCTGACAAAAAGCGATGTCGTCGTTGTCCATTGCAAGACCGTAGCTCTTGACAAAATCTGCAAGACCCTGCTCATCCAAACCGATAAAGCCCTCGAGAGTGGCAACCTCAGTGGGAATTTCGTATTCTGTTTTAAGAGACTCAGGTTTGTCGAGAGAAGCAATTCTGGCTTCAACAGGGTTGATAACATACTTTTTTATTTCTTCTATATCCGAATCGGTGAGCTGACCCTCTAAAACATACACCTTTGCGGTACGAATGAGGGGTCGGTCACCCTGAGAAATAATCTGAATACACTGTGCGGCAGAATCTGCACGCTGGTCAAACTGACCGGGAAGATATTCCACTGCAAAAACACAGGCATTCTCGCACGATACATCGTCGGTTACGATGTCGAGCTGAGGCTCGGAAAATACGGTTTTCTTTGCCTTTTCGAACAATTCTTCGGATATGTTTTCCGCGTCATAACGATTTATAATTCGAACATTTTTTAGATTTTCTATGCCAAGAAGGGTGTGTGCATCGCTAAGCAGAGCATTAGCCTCGTGTGCCAGTTCCTTTTTCTTCTCGACAAAAACTCTGTATACCATTAATTTAACCCTCCTTATAGGCTTTTAAAGCCTTTGCGCCTATATCGGTACGCATATAGCTATTTTCAAAATGCACCTTTTCGGTGTTTTTATAAGCTTTTTTGATTGCTTCTTCCAAGCTGTCGCCAATGGCAGTAACACCTAAAACTCTGCCGCCTGCAGTTACAAGCTTGTCCTCTGCAATTTTTGCACCTGCGACAAAAACGGTATCCTTAACCTCGTCTTCTATTCTGAGCTCGAAGCCACTGTCGTAGCTCTGGGGATAACCCTTAGATGCCATTACCACACAGGCGGCGTGGGAATCTCTGAACTTAACCTCAGTGTCTGCTAAAGTGCCGTTGGTTACAGCCTGCATAATTGTTAATAAATCGCTTTCCAGCAAAGGTAAAACAACCTGAGTTTCGGGGTCACCGAAGCGGCAGTTGTATTCAATAACCTTGGGTCCCTTGGGGGTGAGCATAAGTCCGAAATAGAGACATCCTCTGAACTCTCTACCCTCAGATTTCATAGCGTTTACTGTGGGAAGAAAGATGGTCTTCATACATTCCTCGGCAATTTCCGCGGTGTAGTAGGGGTTGGGGGCTATGGTGCCCATACCACCTGTGTTAAGACCCTTATCGCCGTCCAGAGCACGCTTATGGTCCATAGAGGAAATCATAGGAACAACAGTAGTACCGTCGGTAAAGCTTAAAACTGAAACCTCAGGACCTGTTAAAAACTCCTCTATAACGATGTTGTTACCACTGTCGCCGAACATTTTATCCTCCATTATGGAGCGAATGGCATCAACCGCCTGGTCTCGGGTTTCGGCGATTATAACACCCTTGCAGAGAGCAAGACCGTCTGCCTTGATAACAATGGGAATTTCGGCGGTTTCTACATATTTCATAGCTTCGTTCGCATCGCTGAATACTTCGTATCCGGCGGTGGGAATGCCGTATTTTTTCATAAGATTTTTGGAGAAAACCTTGCTCCCTTCGATGATTGCCGCCGCCTTTGTGGGGCCAAAGGAAGGAATACCAATCTCCTTTAATGCATCTACAACGCCCAGAACCAGCGGATCGTCGGGTGCTACAACGGCATAGTCGATATCGTGGGTTTTCGCAAACTCTACAATACCCTCAACATCTTTTGCTCCGATGTTTACACACTCGGCATCGTCCTTCATACCGCCGTTACCGGGAAGAGCATAAATCTTCTCTACTGATTTATTTTCATTTAATTTCTTGATGATGGCGTGTTCTCTGCCGCCACCGCCAACAAGAAGAATCTTCATTAATACTTACCTCCGAACAGAACTGACAGATTAATGATGGAACAAACGCATACCGGTAAATGCCATTGTGATACCGTATTTATTGCAGCAATCAATAACCACATCGTCACGAATGGAGCCACCCGGCTCTGCAATGTAAGAAACACCGCTACGCTTAGCTCTCTCAATGTTGTCGGAGAAGGGGAAGAATGCGTCGGAGCCAACCGAAACACCAGAAATACCTGCAAGATATTCCTTAGCCTCTGCATCGGTCAAGGGTTCGGGACGAGTGGTGAAATATTTCTGCCAAATGCCCTCTGCACAAACATCCTCTTCGTTTTTGTTGATATAGCCGTCGATAACATTATCACGGTCTGCTCTACCCAATGTAGGAAGGAAGGGAAGGTTCAACACCTTATCGTGCTGACGAAGGTGCCAGGTATCTGCCTTTGTACCGGCAAGACGGGTACAGTGAATTCTGGACTGCTGACCTGCGCCTACACCGATTGCCTGACCGTCTACCGCATAGCAGACAGAGTTGGACTGGGTGTATTTAAGGGTGATGAGAGAGATTATAAGGTCACGCTTTGCTTCATCGGGGAATGCCTTGTTTTCGGTAACGATATTCTCTAAAAGCTCATTGTTGATTTTAAACTCATTTCTGCCCTGCTGGAAGGTGATTCCATATACCTGCTTGCGTTCAAGCTCTGCGGGTACATAGTCGGGGTCAATCTTTACAATATTATAGTTGCCGTTTCTCTTGGTTTTGAGAATTTCCAAAGCCTCGTCGGTATAGCCGGGGGCGATGATACCGTCGGAAACCTCTCGCTTGATGATGGTAGCGGTGGTTTTATCGCAAATGTCGGAGAGGGCAATCCAGTCACCAAAGGAAGACATTCTGTCGGTGCCGCGGGCACGGGCATAAGCACAAGCCAAGGGAGATTCGTCAAGACCCTCGATATCGTCTACGAAGCAGGCTTTCTTAAGCTTTGCAGAAAGAGGGGTGCCTACTGCAGCAGAAGTGGGACTTACGTGCTTAAAGGAGGTTGCGGCGGGCATACCGAGAGCCTCTTTGATTTCCTTGACAAGCTGCCAGGAATTGAAGGCATCCAAGAAGTTTATGTAGCCGGGTTTACCGCTTAAAATTTCGATAGGAAGCTCTCTTCCGTCGTCCATAAAGATTTTGGAAGGCTTCTGATTAGGATTACAACCGTATTTTAATTCGAATTCTTTCATTTTTATATTTCCTTTCTTCTGACGGAAGTTTACTTGTTTTTATTCACAATTCTGGAATCATATTCGCCTGTTGCTAAATCAATGTATCTTACAAAGAGAGAAACCTTGTTATCCTGGTTGAGGTTTTCCCAGATAAGCTCTGTTAAGGAATCGATATCGGTGTCGGGAAGCTCCAAGGTTTTAGGCTCACCCTCAAAGCTGGGCAGAGGATTTCCGTCGCACTTGTAGGTGTGGATAAACTTCGCCTTACCGGGGAGGGGGTTAGAGTATGCGTAGGTATATCTCTGACAGGAAGAGCCGTCGCCCTCAGCAGATTTAAGAATGGACATAGCAAAGTTCATATCATCGTTTTCAAGGCGGATAATGCCCGAAATACGGGGAGTGAAGTTGGGAGCATCGTCCTCGAATTCACGGGTACGTAAAGACTGCTCAAAGGTCATTTGCTTGTCCATAAGCTGGTAGATGGTATCTGTCTGGTCGCCGTTGGTAACGATGGTCTTGTTGCCAAGCACACGAACGGGAGCGTAGATAATAAGGTGGGGATCGGTCATTTTGCTTTCATCAAAAGCCTGGGTTCTGATTCCCTGTCCGTCCTCTACAAAAACTCTGTTGCGGCTGTTTTCACTTCTGCCCATTATGAAGTAGGCGGTGATGGCTTTTTTGCCGTCGGCACTTTTGCCGATGATGATACCTCTGCCGTGGTAAGGGAGAGAATTAAGCTCGTTTGCAATAGTTTTGATTTCCATATCTACACTTTCCTTTCGGTTTATCTTTCGATTATTGTTTTGCCGTCTATGACGGTTATTTTATCTTCTGAAAAGAGTTTTACTGCCTCGGGAAGTATTTTCCACTCAGCCTGCTCCATAATTCTTTTTTGCAGAGTTTCGGGGGTATCCCCTTCCAAAACCTCAACTGCCTTTTGCAGAATGATGGGGCCGGCATCACATTCCGCAGTTACGAAATGTACGGTTGCACCCGATACCTTGACGCCCTTTTTAAGAGCTTCCTCGTGGACGTGGAGTCCGTAGTACCCCTTGCCGCAGAAGGAAGGAATCAAGGCGGGGTGAACATTTATCATTTTGTTTTTGAAGGTGTCGCAAACCTGTTCATCCAAGATTGTCATAAATCCTGCATAGACCACCAGGTCAGCCTGCTCCTCTAAAAGCATATCCTTCATTGCTTTGCTGTATGCTGCGATGTCGGAGTAATCCTTTCTTATGAGAGTGCGGGTTTTGATGCCTGCATTATCGGCTCGCGTAAGAGCGTAAGCATCGGCTTTTGAGGCTATAACACAGGTGATGGTTCCGCGACCTAACTCCCCTGCTTTTTCGGCATCTATAAGTGCCTGCAGATTGGTGCCGCCGCCAGAAACCAGCACAACGATTTTCTTTTTATTCATCATAAGATAACTCCCTCATCGGAGGAAACGATTTCACCGATTACGTAGGCATCTTCGCCGTTTGCATTAAGTATTTCGAGTGCCTTGTCGGCATCTTTGGCAGCTACCACAACGCTCATACCAACACCCATATTGAAGGTGTTGAACATATCGCGTTCGGGAATATTGCCAACCTTAGCAATATAATTAAAGATTGGCAGAATCTTCAGAGCACTCTTATCCACCTTAACACTCTTGCCATCAGGCAAAGCTCTGGGGATGTTTTCGTAGAAGCCGCCGCCTGTGATGTGGGAAACAGCCTTAACCTCAACCTCCTTAAAGAGGGCAAGCATAGACTTTACATACATCTTTGTGGGGGTAAGGAGGGTCTCACCCAAGGACTTGCCTTCCAGCTCGGGAACGGGAGAAGTCAGGTCTGCGTTCTCAATATCGAACACCTTGCGAACCAGGGAGAAGCCGTTGGAATGAACACCTGTGGATGCAAGAGCGATTACTACGTCACCGTCAGCTACGGTGTTTTTGTCAAGTATCTTAGATTTATCTACAACACCTGTGCAATATCCCGCAAGGTCGTAGTCCTCCTCGGGCATAAGACCCGGATGCTCAGCGGTTTCGCCACCGATTAAAGCACATCCTGCCTGAACACAGCCCTCTGCAACACCGCTTACTATATCGGCAATCTTTTCGGGATAGTTTTTGCCGCAGGCAATATAGTCAAGGAAGAAAAGGGGCTTGGCTCCGCAGCAGATTATATCATTGGCACACATTGCAACGCAATCAATACCGATTGTGTTGTGCTTATCGAGAAGCATTGCCAGCTTGATTTTTGTGCCAACACCGTCGGTACCGGAAACCAACACGGGTTCAGAAATACCTGTAAGGTCAAGACCGAAGCAACCACCGAAGCCGCCTACGTCATCAAGACAACCTTCGTTCTTGGTTCTTGCGATGTGCTTTTTCATAAGCTCAACCGATTTATATCCTGCGGTGATGTCAACACCGGCTGCTGCATAGCTTTCTGATCTGGAGTTGTTCATTATTTTTTCCTCTTTTCTTATAATTAAAATTTTCGTATTATGTTTTCGATTAATTATTCCTTACCGGTCCAGCAATAGGTGCAAAGATTGTCGGGGTCGATGCCGATTGCCTTGATTATTCCGTCTATAGACTGGAAATCCAGAGAGTCAAAATTAAACTCGTCACAAATGGCTCGCCTTAAAGCCTTGCCGCGTTCTGTGGTGGAGGAGCTGTATTCCTCGATATATTTGATTCCCTCTTCTCCCTCGAGCTTATGGATGATTCTTCTTGCAATCAAGTCCATTTCATCCCTGCCGCGGGAGAAATTAAGGTATTTGCAGTTATACATAATAGGTGGGCAGGCTGAACGCATATGCACCGCCTTTGCACCGTTATCATAAAGAAAATCTACAGTTTCTTTAAGCTGAGTTCCTCTGACAATTGAATCGTCCACAAAGAGAAGGCTCTTATCCTTGATCAGCACGTGAACGGGAATCTGTTTCATTTTGGCAATTCTGTTACGTTCCTTCTGACTTGCGGGCATAAAGCTTCTGGACCAGGTTGGAGTGTATTTTATAAAGGGTCTGGCAAAGTGTTTTCCACTCTCATTAGCATAGCCTATTGCGTGGGGAGTGCCTGAATCGGGAACGCCGCAGACGTAATCAACATCATCGGCATTATGGGCTTTCTTATCTGCCTCTGCTAAAAGCTTGCCGTTGATATATCTCATAATCTCAACATTAACACCTTCATAGGTAGATGTGGAGTATCCGTAGTAGCTCCACAGGAAGGAGCAAATCTTCATTTTCTTGCCGGGTGCCGCAAGCTGGGTGCAGCTGTCGGCGGTAAGCTCAACAATTTCGCCGGGACCTAATTCTCGTTCGTCATCATAGCCAAGTTTCTTATATGCGAAGGACTCAAAGGAAACACTATAGCCGGTGTCACACTTGCCGATAAGCATGGGAGTTCTTCCAAGCTTATCACGGGCGGCGATGATTGAACCTTTATCGGTGAGCACAAGAATTGATGCCGAGCCCTCAATGGATTCCTGAGCGAATTTTATTCCCTCAACAAAGCTATCCTTTTCGTTTATAAGTGCCGCCAGAAGCTCGGTAGAGTTTACTCTTCCCCCCGTCATAGCATCGAAATGTCCGCCACCGGTTGCTCTTATATAATCATCGATGAGCTTATCTGCGTTGTTAATAACACCAACCATACAAACGGCATAAGTTCCGTGCTTAGACCTGATAAGCAAAGGCTGAGGGTCGTAGTCACTGATACAGCCGATTGCAGCAAAGCCCTTCATTTCGGTAAACAAATCTGCAAATTTTGTTCTGAAGGGTGAGTTTTCAATGTTGTGTATATCTCTCTGATGTCCTATTTCACTGTCGAACACCGCAATACCCGCACGGCGAGTACCCAAATGCGAATGGAAATCAGTGCCGAAGTAGACATCAGAAAGGGCGCTGTCCTTCGTTACAGCTCCAAAAAAGCCTCCCATAGTTTTGCTCCTTGTGATAAAGTTTAGATTAAATATAATCAGCTGTTATATTGCGCACTGACTTTGGCGTCTTTTCCTAAAACGATCTCCGCATCCTTGACACGCTTTGCATCAAGCTTAGCAGCGAGCTCACAGTCACTGACTGCAAGAATCTGAGCCGCCAGGAGAGCTGCATTTGTGCCGCCGTTGATAGCAACGGTTGCAACGGGGATTCCCGAAGGCATCTGCACGGTAGAAAGCAGAGCATCCATACCGTCAAGATTTGAGGATTTACAAGGAATTCCAATTACAGGCAAAGTGGTATTGGCGGCAATAGCACCTGCAAGGTGGGCAGCCATACCTGCTGCGGCAATTATGACACCAAAGCCATTTCCTCTGGCATTAACGGCAAAGTCACGGGCTTGCTCAGGGGTGCGATGCGCTGAATACACATGCACTTCACAGGGTATACCCAGTTCTTTAAGTGTGTCTGCAGCCTTTCCAACGATTGGAAGGTCGCTGTCGCTTCCCATTACAATACCAACTTTTTTCATAAAATCCTCCATAAATATAAAAATTAGTTTTGACAAATAAAAAAGGGCACACTAACCCCACATATCAGGTTAATTTGCCCAGACGGTCGACAATATTCGGTTCTCTGATTCATGTGGTTCACCACTCAATCCGTCAGTCTCAAAGAACAAAACTGAATTACAAAAAAATTATATCATAAACTTGCAGTTATGTCAACGAAATTAACTTCCAAAAAACATCAAAATACATTGTTTTTTTAACGAGTTTTTTTATATATTTTGCTAAAAAACATTTTATTGCAAAAAACGCAAAAAGAAAAAGCGGCACTCTCAAAAAGAGAATGCCGCAAAATAGCAAATCAGTTACGCTAAAAAGAATTATTCAACAGCAGTAACAACGCCAGAACCAACGGTACGACCGCCTTCACGGATAGCGAAGCGGAGACCTTCTTCGATAGCGATAGGAGTGATGAGCTCAA
>JAZNQM010000189.1:0-7513 GCA_045590175.1 Acutalibacteraceae bacterium
ACGGTGTAGTACTTAGAAGAAATGGTCTTGCCCTTAGAGGTCTTAACAACCAATGTGGGCTTAATGGTCTTGCCGGTATAAGTGAAGGTAGCCTTCTTAAGCTTAACGGTCTTAGCGTAGTAGATAGTGGTTGTGCTTGCAACCTTGCCGCAAACGGTACATTTCTTAACAATTTTACCGTTCTTCTTTAAGGTAGCCTTGGTTGTGGTGGTCTTGTAGCTATGTGCCTTCTTGGCAACGGTCTTCTGAGCAGTGAGGACCTTACCACATACTGAACACTTAGAGCCCTTGGTAAGACCTGTCTTTGTGCAGGTAGCTGCCTTAGCCTTCAACTCAACTGCAGTGTGTGCCTTCTTGGCTATTGTTTTCTGAGCAACGATTATCATTTCACAATATCTGCACTTAGCTCCGTCGGTAAGACCGGTAGAGGTGCAGGTTGCAGCCTTGCCTCTGACCTTAATCTCGGAATGTTCTTTAACCTTAATGGTTGCCTGAGCAGTTGTGATTTCACCGCAGACCTTACATTTCTTACCGTCTGTAAGACCGGTAGAGGTACAAGTAGCTGCATAGCCCTTGATGATTTCTTCATCGTGTCCATCGGCGGTTACCTTTTCCTGAGCCTGTAGGATTTCATCACAAACGGAACACTTCTTGCCTTCGGTGAGTCCATCCTCGGTACAACCAGCTGCTACAGCAGGAACGATTTCATCGGTATGAGGAAGCTTTTCGATTTCTTCCTGAGGAACGAGGATTACGTCACAGACAGAACATTTCGTACCCTCAGTGAGACCTGTGTTTTTGCAGGTTGCACCTACAGCGGGAAGAATTTCTTCGTCATGAGGAAGCTTTTCGGTTTCTTCCTGATGAACGAGGATTACGTCACAAACAGAGCATTTCTTACCCTCGGTGAGACCTGTGTTTTCGCAGGTTGCATCTACAGCGGGAAGAATTTCCTCGGTGTGACCCTTGGCAGGAAGTGGTTCTCCCATTTCAAGAACTTGGTTACAAACAGAACATTTAATTCCTGCAGTAAGTCCGGGTTCTGTACAGGTAGGAGGAACTTCGGGAATGGCTTCAGGGGTATGTTCTGCGGATGCTCTTACCTCATCACAATATTCACAAGTGGTGTCGTCACAGCCTTCGTACTTATGCTGAGTATGAACGATGTTAAAGGTGGTGGAAGCGGTTCCTGAAATACCGTTGATACCTGTTACGGTAACGATGGATTCGCCAATGTCGGATTTGTTGGAGATTTCAACTGTGTAGTTGACGTTTTCTTCGAGAACCTTATCGCCGTTCTTAACAATGATGGTAGGTGTTACTACGGTTGCTGTATACTCGATGTCGGGGATAGCCTCAATAGTGAGGTCAACCTTGGTTTCTTCGAGGGCAGCAAGGATGGTTGCGGTGTAGATACGGGCACCGAAATCGTTGGGGTGGTTAAAGAGGTTGTGGGTGTAGTCCACAGGAGTTTTTACGGTGTTCATACTGCCTGTAATGGAATTTACGGGAGCAACCATAACGTTGTCGTACTCGGCAGCCAGCTCGTAGTAAGCGGCCTCGAACTGAGAGAGGTTTTTATCTGTGAGTTTGGGCTCTGCCTCTGCTGTGAATTGGGGAGGATAGAAGGCAGATACAAGAACAATTGCACAGTCAGGATTAAGGGCTTTTGCGTAATCGATTATCTGAGCAATGTAGTTTTTGTGAATCTCCGCAGATATGCCCATTTCGTTAAGACCGTAGTGGATAAACACAAGGTCGGGAACGGGACAGGGAGTAGTTGTGTCTGCGTCACCCAAAAGGAAGTCGAGGTTATCGGGGTTGGCACCAAACTGAGAATTGGTGGAACCGATGGCACGGTTAGTGTATACGATATTGTCGCCATACTTCTCTTTAAGAGCATTTGTTACAGCCTTAGGCCAGGTTTCGCAAACCCAATCAGGGAGATTGTTTACATTAAGTCCATAGCTGGAGGCTTTGTTGAAGGTTTCATTTCTTTCAAGCTCTGATGCAGGCTTACCTCCGCTATATATCAAGGTGTTTTCCTTGAGGCCGGTGGAGCTGCAACCAACACCAACGCTATCGCCGTAGAATACAACGTTTGTGGTTTCTCCACTTGTTGCCTTTTTAACAAAAGAGGCTATGTTGCCGAGCTGACCTGCGGGCTTGGTTTCGTATGCAGCGTCATTACCCCAGGTTTCGCTGTGGGTGTAGGTAACAGCAATCTGATATTGCCACTGCACCTTTTCCCAACCGCCGACTGAACCCCAGTTAGTGGTATAAGTACCGTTTGCAAAATCGGTGAAGTTGTAGAAATCGGGGAAGGGAGTTTCGTATACGGGAATGCTGGAATTTTCGGTAATCTGCAGCTCACCCTCGGCAGTAATTACATAGTCCTTGCCGGGATAGTATACGGTCTGCAGGTCGTAAGAACGGACGGAAACTATCTCATCGATAGGATAGAGAAGCTTTGCGGTGGTGCGTCCGTTATAAATCATTATGCCTTCGTTATAGGTAACACCGTCGTCCCAGATATGGGGGTCGTAGGTGGTGCTGTTCTTGGAAAGGTCAACACCGTTCCATACACCGTTAATTGGTGTGGTGTCATCGGTGGTGGTTTCAACCTTGATTTTCATACCTTCTTCTAATGCGGGAGTGGTGTAAACACCGTCAACTGCGGTGAGAACAACGTCCTCTGCACCGTCTTTTACCATTTTAACTGCAGATACTTCGGTGTCGCCATAGGCCTGAACCTTGAACTGCTGGGTCTTGCCTGGGATAAGAGAAAGCGAGCAGTTATAGGGAACAACCTCAATAAGGTCGTTGTGGATGGTTTCGATATCGCCGTAGGTATCACCATAAACACCTACTTCGTAGATATTACAAGCACCGTAGTAGGAGTGATCGGCGGCATCGTAAATCTTAAAGCCTACGTATTTACCGGTGGGAAGGGTATCGCCCTTGAATTCAAGGTACTGAATATCGGAGGTTCTGTTGCCTGAACCACTGGAGCCGTTGAACTTCCAGCCTTCGCCTCCCACTACACCGGCAGAGTAGTCGTAGTAGAACACCTTATTCTCTGCGGTGTAAAGGGTTTCTTTATTGTCACCTACGTAGATTTCATAAAGGAAGGGAGAAAGCTGAGGATTGGGATGTCCTACCATATAAAGCTTATCAATAGCGGTAAGGCCTTTGAGCTCAAAGGTAAGGAGCATATCGTAACGGTTGTTCGTAACACGGTCTACACCCTTTAACTCTGCAGTGTCGCCTGCGGCGGCATAAGTGTTGCTATTGTAGCCTGTAGCGTTAAGTATGGTGTTAGAACCGAAAGCGGTGGCTGTGCCGTTGCCAACGTAGCCAAAGTCAGTGAGGCTATCGATATTTACAGAGGTGTTCCACTTATCAGTGCCCTTGTCAGCCCAGGTCTGGTATTCACCGGATTTCAGCTGGTTGGTTTCACCTGCAACCTTTGAAGCGAGGGTATTGCCTGTAAGGTCGGCAAGCTGGAGGGTTGCGGAGTATTTGTCGTCGAGGTTAGCGTTAAGCTTTGCGAGTTTATCAGCATAAGGTCTTAAGTCTTTATATTCCGTGGTGCTGTCGGCGATGGTTAAGGAATCAGCAACCTCGGAACCGCCAACAAATATATCAATAACATAGGACATTTTTTGGGCATTGGGGTTGTTGGTATCGCCGTCATAAACTTTTATACCTACGTATTTACCTGTGGGGAGGGTGTCACCTGTGAATTCCAGGTACTGGGATTCGGTACCTCGAGTAACACCTGAACCGCCACCATTGAATTTCCAGTCGCCGCCGTCCTTATAGTTATTATAGGCGTCGAAAAGGAATACCTGATTTTCGGGGTTGTAAAGGTCTGCTTCATTGTCGTCGACAAATATAGCGTAGGTACAGTTGGCAGTCTGTTGGTTAGGTCCGCCAACCATCACAAATTTTTCTATTGTAGTTCTGCTATCAAGTTCTGCAGTTATAAGGAAATCATATTTATCGGCAGCAATACGCTCTGCACCGTAAAGAATGGTTTCGTTGTTATTTGTGCAAGCAAGTTCATAATATGGCTGACCGCCCCATTGGGTGCCTGAAGCTACAGTGGTTGTATTGTCGTCGTGGAAGTAGTAATTCATATCAGTCAGGGCGCTGACAGTTACGTCCGAGTAGTTAGTCCAGGTTGTTTCACCATACCTCATCAATTTAAGATGATTAATGGCGTTGTCGTCGTCTCCTACCTTCGCTTTGAGGGCAGAACCAATCATATTGGAAAGCTGAATGTTTGCGGTATACTTTTCGTTAAGCTCGAGGGTGGTTCTTGCCAGCTTTTCGGCGTAGGTCTTGCTTGTAGCAGAGGTTTCGTCAAGATGGGTGAGGTTGCTCTTAGGCGCAGCTACAGTTTCACCGCTTACAAAAATATCAATAAGATAAGCAGGGTAAGTGCTGAGGGCGTTTACGCAAGCATCGTAGAGTTTAATACCTACGTATTTACCTGTGGGGAGAGTGTCGCCTGTGAATTCGAGGTACTGAGATTCGGTACCGCGGGCAACACCTGAGCCGCCGCCGTTGAATTTCCAATCGCCGCCGTCTTTATAGTTATTGTAGGCATCGAAAAGGAACACCTGATTTTCGGCACTGTAAAGGGTGGAGAGCTTATCGCCAACAAAGATTGCATAGGTTGCAGGTGCGGTCTGCTGGTTAGGGCCGCCAACGAACACAAACTTTTCGATTGCGGTTCTGTCGGTCAGCTCTGCTGCTACGAGGAAATCGTATTTATTTGCAGCTATACGCTCGGCACTGTAGATAATGGTTTCACTGTTGGTAGAGCAAGCATTTTCATAGTAGCTTGAACCACCTGCTCCCCACTGGGTGCCTGTCGAAACGGTTTCGGCATTGTCGTCGTGGTTATAGTAGTTCATATCGACGAGGTTATTGAAACTACTCTCTGAGAAGGTAGTCCAGGTAGTGGCTGTGGGCTGCTGAAGGCTGAGCGCAGAGATACGGTTGGTATCGCCTGCTACCTTCGATTTGAGGGCAGAGCCAATCATATTGGAGAGCTGAATGTTAGCTGTATATTTGCTATCAAGCTCAAGGGTGGTTCTTGCCAGCTTTTCGGCATAGGTTTTAGAGGTTGCCGAGGAAGTGTCAAGGTGGGTGAGGTTTCCGACAGTGAGGGTTTCAGCAAATGCGGGCACTACTGCGAAGCAGCTGAATGCCAGAATCACGCTTAAAACACTTGCCAGAATACGTTTGGTGATTTTCATCAAAACATCTCCTTCTTTGGTTTTTTGCAGGGAGTCGCACACCCCTGCTAAGGTGTATTGATACATTATAAATATATCACACGCACGCGGGATGAATCAAGTTTTTTGCAATTAATTTAACACATTTAAAGTTTTCGATTTTGTCTGTTAAAATGTGTAGTTCAATATGCACAAAAGCCACTGCTGATATCTGTTAAAAACCACCATAAGGTCAGAGAAAGTCAAATTTGTTTACAAATTGTTCACAAATTTCCTATTGACAATCTCCGAGTGCCGGTGTATATTATAGTTACGTTAGCACTCGTGAGTCGAGAGTGCTAAAAACGAAAGGGGTGGGATTTATCAATGGAACTCAATGAACGCAAGCGAGCCATACTCACGGCTATTGTTAAAAGCTATATTGAGGCGGGAGAGCCTATCGGTTCAAAAGCTCTCTGCGATATGCTTAGCTTTAATCTCTCTTCTGCTACTCTGCGTAATGAGATGAGCGACCTTTGTTCCCTTGGCTTTTTAGAGCAACCCCACACCTCGGCAGGCAGAATACCAACCCACTTAGGCTACAGAACCTATGTTGACTCTCTTATGACCCCTGCCACCCTTACCCCCGAAATCAAGCTGGCGATTGATTCAACCCTTGAAACAATCTCCCACACCCCCGAACAGATGCCGATTTTAGCTTGTCAGATACTCGCCGACTTAACGGGCCTCCCCTCCTTCACTGCTTCCCTTACAAACGAGGATGCCAAAATCAAGAGGGTACGACTGATACCTATGGGCGGCAAGACAATGCTGATGGTGGTCATCTCCACCGACGGCGTGGCAAAGAGCAGAATAGTCTTAAGCGACTGTGAGGTTGATGAAGCTCTGCTTTCGGTATACAGTAACATCTGTAAAACCTGTATCATAGGTCACAGACTTTACGAGCTGAACACCGCATACCTGCAATCCATCGTGGCAAGAATCGGCACCTTCGGTCTTAACGTAATGCCCCTGCTTTCCACAATGTTTGAAATAATCGGCGAAATGTTTGAGCCTCAGCTTCACTTCCGAGGCGAGTCAAAGCTCCTCACAGGCTACCGTCAGCACGAGGATGCAATGCGGTTGGGCGAGCTTATTTCTCAAAAACAAACCGTGCTGGAGGTTATCTCCCGAATGAACTCCCCTGTTGGTGTTATCTTCGGCGATGACTACGGACACGGAATCGCCACCACCCCCTCTTGTATGGTTGTGGCAAAATACAAAACCGGCGACAAGGAGCTTGGTCGGATAGGTGTTATAGGTCCTGTACGAATGGCATACGAACAGCTTATGCCCAGCATTGAATATTTTGCAGCACGACTTGGTACACTTATGACTAAGGCACTTCGCGATATGGAGGATTAAAAATGGCAAAAGAAGAAAAGAACACAGCCGCCGAGGAAACCCCCGAGGTTTCAACCCCCGAGGTTGATGTTTCCATCGAGGACGGCGAGGTTGAAAATCTCAAAAAGGAACTTGAAAAGCAAAAGGATTTGGCTCTCCGCACCGCCGCTGAGTTTGACAATTTCAAAAAGCGTACCGAAAGAGAGAAAATCGCTTCTTTGGAATTTATGAAGGCCGACATACTCAAAACCTTCCTTCCTGTGCTTGACAACTTCGGCAGAGCTATGGAAACCGACCCTAACGGCGAGGATTTCCAAAAAGGAATTGAGCTTATCTCAAAGCAGCTCACCGATGTAATGGTTAAATTGGGACTTTCGGAAATAAACGACGAGGGCAAGGAATTCGACCCAAATCTTCATCAGGCAGTTCTCCACGTTGAGGACGACAGCGTTGGTGAAAACACAATCGTCAAAACCCTGCAAAAGGGCTACAAAATAGGTGATACGGTTATAAGACCTGCTATGGTTCAGGTTGCTAACTAACAATCAAATAAATCAACAAATCATTTTATATTAAATTTGGAGGAATTTATCATGGGAAAAATTATTGGTATCGACTTAGGTACAACAAACTCTTGCGTGTCTGTTATTGAAGGCGGCGAGCCCGTTGTTATTGCTAACGCTGAAGGCGCTCGCACAACCCCCTCGGTTGTTGCTTTCTCCAAGACAGGCGAAAGAATGGTAGGTCAGGTTGCAAAGCGTCAGGCTATCACCAACCCCGACAGAACCATCAGCTCCAAGTCGGAGGCCAAGCGGTCTTAGGAAGACAAACCAAATGATCAACTCCTTGGCTCACAGAACGACATGGCTACGATCCGACTT
>JAZNQM010000190.1:0-14400 GCA_045590175.1 Acutalibacteraceae bacterium
GTATGTTTCATATATTCAGAATGTACATTATCACGAACAGTCTTTAACTCCTCTAATGGCGCCTTTTTAAACCATCTCTCAAATGCTGTGGCGTTCCAATAATATTTTACACCAAAAACGGTTAAGACGGCAGTTCCCAAAGTCCCTAATATGCCAGTAGCTATAAGAATTCCTTTACGGTGTTTATTCCAAAAAGCAACAACCGGTCGTTCGTGTTTATTAGAATTATCTTTCAAATTATTTGATGTCTTACTCACGTTTGTACCTCCTTGTTGTAATAAAGAAGCCGCAAGGTTTCCCTTGCGGCTCCATGTGCGGCAGAGCCGCCTTGGCGGAGACGGCGGGATTCGAACTCGCGGGGGATTGCTCCCTAACTGATTTCGAGTCAGCCCCGTTATGACCACTTCGATACGTCTCCATATAAAATTGTAAAGGCAAAGCCAATTTACCAAACTGCGAGAAAACTGCGAGATGCAGAATTCTGAAAATGCAAACCGAAGTCCACAAACCCCCGATAAATAAAGGGTTTACGGAGAAGGCTAAGTGACAGACCCGACTATGTTTCGAGTCGTTCTCGTTATGACCACTTCGATACATCTCCAATTTTTAGATGTGGTTTTACAAAAAATTAAGAAAAATCGTTAGAAAAATCAGCACTTTGAAAACTTAATAGAGAAAGACGGCTATATACAAGGGTTACGTTAGCAATTCGCAATACTTTGAATTTTTTTCGAGTCAGCCCCGTTATGACCACTTCGATACGTCTCCAAATATAATGGTTTGATTTAATACGTTTTCTGTATGCGACCCTATGATTATACTATTAAATGACTGTTTTGTCAAGGTGTATAGGCGAGGAAAATCACGAGTATATGTGATGTTTAAGAGGGTAAGAAAAGCAGCTATGCCACATCAGGGAACAGTTATTTTCTAAGCTTTTGGCAATACTGAGTGCAGAGCTTGTCGGTACACTCGGAGCATTTAAGTGCCAGATTGGTCATCTCGCAAAAACGCTCGGGATAGATAAGTACGCAGAGCTCCCAAACAACAAAAGCCAATACCGCCATAGTCACAAGGGAGAGGGCATAGAAGCCGCCTGCAAAAATCAGAGGTGAGAACATCATCAGATGGTCCCAGTTGAAAATGCGACAGGTGGTGCAACACTTGTTTTTCATTATCAGTCTGAATGGGCACCAAACCAGAACGCAGATTAAATCGCAGACGTAGAAGAAAACCGAAATCATAAAAAGCCAAAGGAGGTTTATGATATCTAAAAGATAAAGCCCGCCGATAATCAGCACCAAAACCACCCAGATGATCATAACGAGATATGCCGAAGCGGTGGTGTGCTCGATATATTTTTTAAGGGCATCGGTATTGATTTTCTCTCTTATTGGGCGGAACCTGTTGGCAAAAAGCTTTTGGGAGCCCAAGGGGATTTTATTTTTTATTGGTAGTATCTGCAAAAACATATCCACAGCCCAAACTCCCCACAGCAGATGCAAGGGGGAGAATGAGTCAAAGAAACTCCACCCTTTTAGCACATCAAACCATTGGGGCCTCCAAAAGCAGGCTATTAAGCAGGCGATGAAAATCATAACCCTGCCGAATAATCTTACAAAATAATTTCTTCTTGTTTCTGACATTTACTTCCTCGGTTTAAATAGTCTATACCATATATTCTATACCAAATTCAGACATTTTACAAGAAAAATTTATGTTTAAGAGCTTAGTTTTGCGATTCACTCTTGGTTGATTTGGGTACAACGATCTTTCAACGGTACGAGAAAAAGATAATTTATGAAATATTTACTATTATTATTGTTTAGTCTTCCGCTCCTTGTGAATAAATCAATCAGCGAAGTTTATTTTGGCGTAAAACTAATGGGTGGGCACATAGACCCTCCCTACGAAGTTATTATTGCATAACATTTTATTTAGGCTTGTTATAAATGTTTATTACTTAATCATCCCAATACCCTTCCGGAGGGTTTCGTAGTCTATCATACCGCTGGCGTAGGTCACAAGGTTTCCCTCGGCGTCGATAAAATAGGTGGCGGGGAATCCTGTCACTTGATAGTTGGTCACAGCTTCACCGTTGGTATCAAACAAAATGGGGAAATCGAAGCCCTGCTCCTTCACGTATTTGGTGGCTTTTTCTTTGGTTTCCTGCACTCCGTCGGTGGCATTCACCATCAGAAACTGCACATCGGGGTATTCCTTATAAGCCTTGTTGAAATCGGGCATTTCCTCTTTACAATAGTAGCACCAGGTTGCCCAGAAATTAAGCACAATCGGTTTACCCTTGAAGTCAGAAAGGCTGACCTCGTTGCCGTCCATATTAAGCACCTTAAAATCGGGTGCGGAGAATTTTTCTTCATCGGTCTTTGCTGAGGTTTCGCTTGCACTGTTTGAAGCAGTGTCGGTAGCCGATGAGGTAGGGGATAGGCTATCACCTTTATAGTCCTTACTTAATTTATTGTAAAGCACCGAAGCCCCTGCAATAAGCCCAATCAGCAGGGCGGCAATTATTATCCATTTCCAAATGTTTTTCATAAGCTATCACCTCAAGAGAACAAAGTTAGGAATTTTCCGAAAAGTCCCGTTGCCATCAGTATACCAACCACAATCAGCAACCCGCCGCAGACGGTGTTAATAACGCTGTAGTGCCTTTTTATAAAGTTAAAGGCACCCTTTAATTTATCAATAAGCAGAGCACTTAAAAAGAAGGGAATACCAAGCCCCAAAGAATAGAGCAACAGCATTACAATTCCCTCCACAACACTGCTTCGGTTTGCCGCCAACATCAGTGCCGAGCCTAAGAAGGCACCAACGCAGGGAGTCCAGCCAACCGAGAACACCGCACCGAAAAGTAGGGAAGAAAAGAAGCCCAGGTCACGGTTCTTTGAAAAGCCGACACCCTTAAAAATATTAAGCTTGAAAACACCCAAAAAGTTAAGACCGAAGAAAATAACGATTATTCCCGTTATTATATCCACCGCGGTTTTATATTTTGAGAGAAGCATTCCGACGCTTCCCACAAGAGCCCCCATAAGGATAAATACCAGGGTAAAGCCCAGAATAAAGCCGAGAGCGTTTTTCAGCGTTTTAGCCGTGTTTCTTTCCTTGCCGCCTGCGAAGTATGAAACATATATTGGCAGCATAGGTAACAGGCAAGGTGAAACGAAGGTGATTATACCCTCTAAAAAAGAAATAAAATACTGCATATAAAAATCCTTAAACTATAATAATGTGTCGAAAATCAGCATTATGCAAAAGCCCACAAGCAAAGCGTAGGTCGCACCACGTTCATTTCCGTGGGAATGGGTTTCGGGAATCATTTCGTCGCTTATAACGTAAAGCATTGTTCCGCCTGCAAAGGACAGGGCGAAGGGAAGAATTACCGATGCAATACTAACCGCGAAATATCCGATAAGTGTGCCCACAACCTCAACGAGTCCTGTGAAAAGGGCACAGATAAAGGTACGTTTTGGGGTCACACCCGCCGCAAGCATTGGGGCGATTATCACCATACCTTCGGGGATGTTCTGCAGAGCAATGCCGCCTGCAATAAGTAAAGCCCCCGAGGGGTTGTCGGAGCCGAAGCCAACACCTGCCGCAATACCTTCGGGCAGATTATGTATGGCAATGGCGGTGACGAAAAGCAAGACGCGGCTTAAATCTCCGTTTTTGTGGGCTTCGATGTCTGAGCCAACAAGTCTGTGCAAATGGGGGACAAGCTTGTCAATAAGGTTAAGCCCCAAAGCACCGGCAAAAATTCCCGCGATGGTGATGAGGATGGGAAACTTACCACCGTATTCCAAAGATGGGAGTATCAGCCCCAACACGGCGGCAGCCAGCATTATACCAGCGGCGAAGGACAGAACAATGTCCGAGAATTTATGGGATATCTTTTTAAAAACAAAGCCTATAACAGCACCGATAACGGTGGCACCACCGACACCAAGTGCCGTGAGTAATACCATTTCCATCGAAATTACTCCTTGTGAATTCAGTAATTAAAAATCAAGTCCCCATAGCAATCTAAAACCTGCAATGGGGACTTTGTGTGACTTATTCTTCGCTGAAGTTGTCTTTACCTACTCCGCAAAGGGGACATACGAAATCCTCGGGGAGGTCCTCAAATTTGGTGCCGGCGGCGATACCGTTATCGGGATCACCTACAGCTTCGTCATAGACCCAGCCACATACATCGCATACGTATTTTTTCATTTTCATTTCCTCCTAAAATTATTTTATAAGACCAAGGAAGGTGCACTGTAAACTCTTGCACCAAGCTCCTGATTGAGCATATAAAGACCCTTGGGGTCAGAGCCGAAAAGCTCCATCTTGGAAATAAGGTCGTTTGCATTGGTTTCTTCCTCGCCCTGCTCCTTCACAAACCAGTCAAGGAACTGCATTGTGCGGAAATCTCTGACATCATAGGCTGCACCGTAGATATCGTTGATGAGAGAGGTTACATATTCCTCGTGTTCAAGACCAGCTTTAAGCACGGTCATATGGCTGTCCAGCACCTTGTCAGGCTTAGCGATGGCCTTTAAGGTTACCTCTTGATTCTCGTTCTGCAGATAGGTGTAAAAGAGCATTGCGTGGTCTCTTTCCTCCTGAGCCTGAATCATATACCAATTAGCAAAGCCGTCAAGCCCCTGTGCCTTGAAGTAGTTGGAAAAGTCCAGATACAAATAGGCAGAATAGAGCTCCTTGTTGATTTGGTCGTTCAGCAGTTCGTGTACTTTCTTATCCATAGTTAATATTACCTCCTATGTGGTATTTTATTATTTTATTTCCTCAAAATCAGCGGCTCCGTGCTTGCAAAGGGGACAGATGAAATCTTCGGGAAGGTTGTCACCCTCGTAAACGTATCCGCAAATTTTACATACAAAGCCCTTCTTACCCTCTGTTTCGGGCTTAGGTTTAACGTTGTTTTGATAGTAGGTGTAAGTCATGGTCTCCTTGTCGGAAATAACTCTGGCTTCGGTTACCGAGCAGATAAACATTCCGTGTGTGTCAAGGTCAACGTATTGCTCAACCTGGAGTGACATAAAGGAATTGATGTGGCGGGGTAGGAAAACAAGACCGTTGTCAGAACGCAAGGGTTCACAATCTGCGAACTTGTCTACGTTTCTGCCGCTCTGGAAACCAAACTTCTCAAACACCGCAAAGGGAGCTTCCTCGCTTAAGCAGTTGATGTTCATTTTTCCTGTCTGCTTGATTATATGATGGGAGTAGTTCTCCTTATTTATGGTGACGGCAATTCGGTTGGGAGTATTGGTAACCTGGGTAACGGTGTTTACTATGAGTCCGTTGTCCTTCTTTCCGTCGTTAGAGGTTATAACGTAAAGCCCGTATCCAATATTGAAAAGGGCAGTCAAATCGTTTTTGTTGGCAGTGGAATCCTGTTGTGCAAGATAGTTTCGGCAAAGCTCGTCGGCAAGAGTTTCTAATTGTGATGAGCTTTCCTCGTTTAAAGCGGAGAGAATTTTAACAGCGGTGTCGGTGTAGGTAATATTTTTACAGCCCTCAAGCATCCCTCTCATAACCTTAGCTGCCAAAGGTGCCCAGCTTCCGTTTTCGATAAGAGCCACTGTGCGGTTGGAGAAGTTACGTTCGGTCAGGTGGGAGATGAACTCACGCATAAAAGGGAAGATCTCTGCGTTGTATGTGGTGGTGGCGAGAACCAGTTTGCTGTATCTGAAGGCATCCTCAACTGCCTCAGCCATATCGCAACGGGCAAGGTCGTTTACAACAACCTTGGGACAGCCCTTTTCCTTGAGTTTGTCAGCCAACTGCAGAACGGCCTTCTTGGTGTTGCCGTAAACCGAGGTGTAGGCAATCATAATGCCTTCCTCCTCGGGCTGATAACTTGACCAGGTGTTGTAAAGACCTATATAGTAGCCAAGATTTTCTTTTAATACAGGACCGTGGAGAGGACAGATGATTTGGATGTCGAGCCCTGCCGCTTTTTTCAGAAGATTCTGCACCTGAACACCGTATTTTCCAACAATGCCGATATAGTAGCGACGAGCCTCACACGCCCAATCCTCCTCAACATCTAAAGCACCGAATTTGCCGAAACCGTCGGCAGAGAAAAGCACCTTATCGGTGGTATCGTAGGTTACGATAACCTCAGGCCAGTGCACCATAGGAGCCGCAACGAAGGCGAGGGTGTGCTTGCCGAGATTGAGGGTATCACCCTCACCGACAACCACCTGCTTATCGGCGAAATCGGTTCCGAAAAAGTTTTTCATCATATTAAATGCCTTGACGGAGGAAACGATTTTAGCCTCGGGATATGTCTTGGTGAAATTAAGAATATTTGCCGAGTGGTCGGGTTCCATATGCTGAACTATCAGATAATCGGGCGTTTTGTCACCCAAAGTGTTAGCGATGTTATCCAACCATTCGTGTGTGAAGGCGGCATCAACCGTGTCCATAATTGCAATTTTTTCATCAATGATGGCATAAGAGTTGTATGACATACCATTGGGAACAACATACTGCCCTTCGAAAAGGTCAATCTTGTGGTCGTTGACACCAATGTATTTTATATCGTTAGTAATCATAATTACACCTCGAGAGAGTTTTTATTTATTGTACCACAATCGTCGGCAAAATTCAATCATTATGTATACTTCAATTTTTAACATTTTATTTTCGTTCATAACTGTTGCCAAAAACTTACATAATTGATATAATAAGATGAATTGAAACTAAAGGAGGTGCCCTCGCAATGAGTTCGGATGACCTTAAAAAGCTATGTCGTATCAGCGGATTTGAATATTCCGACACCCAATCCGATACCTTTTCCGAAGATTTTGCCGAAATAGTCGGAATTATGGATAAAATCAAGATGTGGAGAGATAGCTCCTGCACTGTGACTGCCTCTGAAAAGTTGGAAAAATTGCGGGAGGATATACCCTTCGGGTCCTCGTTGGTTGTATCGGGGGATATCTCTATAGGCAGGGTGGTGCAGAAAGATGATTAGAAGGCTTAGAACCGCCCTTCAATCCCACGAAATATCATTTAAGGAATTGCTGACCGAGTGCGAGAAAAACGCCCGAAAATATGAAGGTTGCAATATCTTCACCGAGGCGTATTTTGAGGATGCTTTTAAAAATGCAGATGTCTACCAAAGTTTAATAGACAGCGACAGTCCTTCGCCGCTGTGCGGAATTCCAGTAGCCCTTAAGGATAATATTGCCTATAAGGATCATCGGCTGACTTGCGGCAGTGAGATGCTGAGGGGTTTTGTTTCTCCCTACTCCGCCACTGCCACCGAAAGACTGCAAAAACACGGTGCCGTTATAATCGGTAAAACCAATATGGATGAGTTCGGTATGGGCAGCCATTCGCAGTATTCCTGCTTTGGCGGTGTAAAAAATCCAATAAACAGCACCTACTCACCGGGTGGATCGTCAGGTGGCTCGGCGGCTGCAGTAAGGAGCGGTGCCGCTGTGGTGGCTTTGGGAAGCGATACGGGTGGCAGTGCCAGATTGCCTGCCGCTTTTTGCGGGATTTGCGGATTAAGACCAACCTACGGTGCGGTGTCACGCTACGGGCTTGTGGCTTTTTCCTCCTCCCTCGATACAATAGGCACATTGGGAAACACCCCCGGCGATTGCTATGAAACCTTTGCCGCCATCCGAGGTATTGACCCGCTGGATGCTACTTCTGAAGAGGGGGTTGCAGAAGTTCCCGAAGCAATTAATGCTTGTTCTTTCATGGAATATTTCCGACCTGAAACCGACCAAACAGTTTACAAGGTTATAGACAATTTCCTTATTAATCGTCGGGATGTAATCGGCAGCTTATCCGAGATAGATTTGCCCGAATCGGAATTTATTGTTTCGGCTTATTATTTGTTATCCTCAAGCGAGGCGGCAAGCAACCTTGCGAGGTTTGACGGCATAAGGTACGGTAACGCTCCGGTCAGCGGCTCTGACTTTGGCGGTTTTGTTTCTGCCGTTCGTACCAATGGCTTTGGGAGTGAAGTTAAAAAGCGTATACTTTTGGGCAACTATGCCCTGAGTGAAGGAAGCTTCGACGAATATTACCGAAAAGCTTTGTCGTTTAAGAAGGTGTTAAAACAGAAAATAAACCGGCTTTTAGAGAAATACAATTGCATTGTTTTACCCACTTCACTTATACCCACCCCGAAACTTGCAAACACCGAATCTATTTCCCGCAACTACAACAACGATAAGTGTAATGCCATAGCTTCTCTTTGCGGTCTGCCGTCAATCAGCTTCCCTGTAGGCAACGACGAAAACGGAATGCCCATAAGCCTTAGTATCATCGGCAGAAGATTTGGCGAGAGGTACATCTGTCAGCTTGCCGAAAGAATGATGGGGGAGGGTGAGCGATATGTATGATACCGTAGTGGGGTTGGAAATCCATGCGGAATTAATAACCCAAACCAAAATATTTTGCGGCTGTAAAACTACCTTCGGTGCCGATGTAAACACCTTGGTCTGCCCCGTGTGTATGGGATACCCCGGTGCCTTGCCAACCCTTAACCGTGAGGCGGTTGTCGGTGCTGTAAAGGCAGGTATTGCCCTTGACTGCCGCATAAATAACCACAGCTCCTTTGACCGTAAAAACTATTTTTACCCTGACTCACCAAAAGGCTATCAGATAACCCAGTTTTTTGAGCCGATTTGCGAGAGCGGTTATGTGAAAATCGGCGGTAAATCTGTGGGTATACAGCGTATACACATTGAGGAGGATGCGGGTAAGCTTATTCACTCAGGCAACAAAACTCATATTGATTTCAACCGTTGCGGAGTGCCGCTTATAGAGATTGTCACCGACCCCGATATGGCTTCGAGCGAGGAGGCGGCAGCGGTGGCTGAGGAGATAGCTTTAAGGCTCAAGCAGGCGGGAGTCTGCGATGTGAGAATGGAGCAGGGTAGTCTTAGAATAGACGTTAATGTTTCTGTAAAACCTAAAGGTAGTGATGTCCTTGGAACCCGAACAGAAATTAAGAACCTCAATTCCTTTCGCAATGTGGCAAGAGCGGTTAAAAGTGAAACCGCCCGACAGATTTCGATAATCGAAAACGGCGGAAAAGTGCAGGAAGAAACGATGCATTTTAATGAGGCAAGCGGTGTTACAGTCCCGATGCGAAAAAAGGAGAACTACAGTGAATACCGCTATTTCCCTGAAGCCGACCTGCCTCTGCTATATGTGTCGGATGAAGAAATAAACGGTATAAAAGCTCGCCTGCCTGAGCTACCTCACCATCGCAGAAAAAGGCTTTCTGAGGTCTACAATCTTAATTACGACGAAGTGACAAGACTGACCCGTGACAGAGACCTTTGCAGATATTTTGAAACTGCCGCTAAATTCACTCCGCATTTTAACCTGCTTGTTAAGTTCCTTTTAGGCGAGGTATTAGGCAGTATAAACGAGGTGGAGTTAAGTATCGGCGACCTGCAGATTTCCCCCGAGGTTTTAGCGGAACTTATCAATATGATAGAGTCCGGGGAGATTCAAAGAGCTTCCGCGAAAAAAGCATTTGTAATGTCACTTGAAAGGGGAGGCACTCCGAAGGAAATCGCCCTTAGAGAGGGTCTGCTTTCCAACAACAATGAGGAGGAAATTGAGGCAGCCGTTAAAAATACCATTGCTGAAAACGGCAAAGCTGTTACCCAGTATAAAAATGGTGAGGAGAAGGTATTCGGCTTCCTTTTGGGTAAATCTATGAAGGCACTGGGGGGCAAAGCAAATCCCGAAACCGTGCGAAAAATATTGCTGAAAAATCTTAAATAATGGCAAATATCTTGTTAGTTTAGAAAAAATTGCGATAATATTATAAAATTACCACACCCTTTTAGGTTGAAAAGAAAAGAAGGGTGTGGTATAATCTACAGGATTAACGAGCATTTTAACAAAAGCAAAAGAGGTGATATCGGTGAAAGAAAACACAAAGCAGATAGCCTCGAACCGCAAAGCGTTCCACGACTATTTCGTTGTGGAGTCCATAGAAGCCGGTATCGAGCTATGCGGCACCGAGGTCAAGTCCATCCGTGCAGGTGGAGTGAACCTTAAGGATTCCTGGTGTGCAATTGAAGAGGGCGAAATGATTCTTAAGGGTATGCACATAAGCCCATATGAGTTCGGAAATATCTTCAACCGCGACCCCCGACGCGAGCGTAGACTCCTTTTGCACAAAAAGGAAATTTTGAGATTGTTCGGACTTGTCAAGCAGCAGGGTCTGACCCTTATTCCGCTGTCGCTTTACTACAAAGGCTCAAGGGTTAAGGTTCAGTTGGGCGTCTGCAAGGGTAAAAAAATGTACGATAAGCGTGCCGACATTGCAAAGAAGGATGCCCAACGCGAAATTCAAAGAACAATAAAGGAGCAAAACAGGTAAAATTTCTATAAAACTTAATTAGTCCATCTACTTCTTACCTCTTACCTATTACTTCTTACTTTAATATATGGGGATGTAAAGGTTTCGACAGGAGCGTTGAAGAAAGGGAAGCGAGTAGCGGTGCGGAACCGCTATAAAATCCGTACTTTTAAAAAATAAACGACAACAATAAAGTTGCTCTTGCTGCTTAATTATTAGCAGCCGTCCGACCCCCGAGTACCGCGGCGGGGCAAGGGCGTCGATTAGCGGTGAACGTGAGTAAAGGGCTGTGCCACCCTTTTCCACGGTTTTGGCACTACCGTAGCTGTTAGCCTGATATTCGGCGAACAGTGAGGGGAATCTCAAAAGAATATCTGCACTCGGAGAAGCCTTTTGGAAATACTTTTGGACGCGGGTTCGACTCCCGCCATCTCCACCAAAAATCGACAGGTTGTGACCTGTCGATTTTTTATCCATTGCGAAAGCAATGGTATATCATCAACGATAGCGATGCTATCGTTGTATCTCACCAGTCCGATAGGACTGCATATCATCACACCTTTAGGTGTGTATTAAAAAAAGCTTTCGCAATGATGATATACAATTCCTGCGGAATTGATGAAATGCAAGACTTCGTCTTGATGATATACACGGCTTTGCCGTGATTATGCGGGAGTCGAACAGAAGTGCTGAAATATACAAATGTCGGCTTTGTCCATATTCTGATATATTTTATCTATTTATAATCGGGTAGGGATTCGGTATAATATAGCTGTGGAATAACAGGATTAATTGCAGGAGGTGGCTTGTATGGTGAATTTTGCTATTGTCGGTTGCGGTGCTATTACCACAGTGCGGCACGCTCCCGAATGCCTTAAGTCGGACAAAATCAATCTGTCAGGTGTCTTTGACGTAGACTCAGAGCGTTGCCGTCGGGTGGCAGAGCTGTTCGGTTGCAAAGCGTATAACACTTATGATGAATTATTGCAGGATGAAAGCGTTGACGGAGTGGTTATATGTGTCAGCAACACCTACCATTGCGATATGACGGTAAAAGCTTTGAAACATAAGAAGCACGTTCTCTGCGAAAAGCCCATTGCAGTAACTTTAGAAGAAGCCGAGCTTATGATAAACACCGCCAAAGCCGAAGACCGCTATCTTATGATTGCTCACAATCAAAGACTTTGTCCCACAAACAGAAAGGTAAAGGAGCTGATTAACAGCGGTAAGCTGGGCAGAATTATCAGCTTCCGCACAGTGTTTGCCCACGGCGGTCCAGAGGTCTGGAGTGTGGATAAATCGTCGGGCACCTGGTTTCTCAATAAAACCAAGGCGGGGCTTGGTGCATTGGGCGACATTGGAATTCATAAGGCTGATTTGATGCGATGGCTTCTGGGAGAAGAAATTAAGCAGGTAACCTCGGTGGTCGGCACTTTAGATAAGAAGGACGCCGAAGGAGAACCAATCTCAATCGAGGACAATGCCTTCGCAATACTGGAGACCGAAAGCGGCATTATCGGAACTTTGGAGGCGAGCTGGACACACTATGGAAGGGTATCCAACGAAGTTGAGCTTCGTTGCGAAAAAGGTATAATCAAAGCCATCGACGAGCAGTGGGTTACCGTCTGCTATAAAGACGGCAGAGAAACTGAAACCTTCGAGTTCAGCCCCACCGACAGCGGAATTGTTGAAGCTTTTGCGGATAGTATAATAAATAAACTCCAGCCTGAAATTTCGGGAGAGGAAGGTCTTAAAGCCTTGGCGATAGTTTTGGCTTGTGTGGAATCCTCAAACACCCGCAAACGGGTAGAAATATAACCGAGCAATAAATAAAAGAGGTTTTGCAAACAGTAGTTGCAGAACCTCTTATCTGTTATTTGGATTTGATTTCGTGGATGAGTCTGAGTATTATTCCACCACTTAATAATGTTACAGAAAAGATAAAAGTGAAATTTATGTCCTCTCCGGTTTGCGGGGATGTAGGAAGGTCGGTTTCGGGGGCGAGTGTGTCCGGTGTCACCGAGTTTGATTGCTGAGTATTTCCGCTTCCAATGGTTAGTTCACTTGGCTTAGACGGGCTTATGGAAGGAGTGGAGATAATATCATTATCTATCTCGGAATTGTTAGCTGCGGGTGGAGGAGAATCTGCTATCACTGAGCTAAATTGTTGGCTCTCTCCTTTTCCAACGATTAATGCACTTGAGTTGGAAGAGCCTACAGGTGGAGGGGCGATAATATCCGCACCCATCTCGCAATCTGAGAAAAAAAGGTCATCCGTAACCGCGTGCTCGAAGTCCTCGTCACCATAGAAACAATAGTAGCAATCATCACTTTCCGAATCGTCGCCGTCAGAGTAGCTGTCCTCTTCGTAGTCGATGCAATCTGAATAGCCATCCTCCTCGTAGTCGATGCAATCTGAATAGCCGTCCTCCTCATAGTCGATGCAATCTGAATAGCTGTCCTCCTCATAGTCGATTACTTCATCACCGGAGGTTGCCGCAAAGGTTGTCAGCTGCATAGACAAAAGTGCCATCGCTATCGAAAGCAGGGCAATTAAAACAGTTTTTAAGCATTTATAATATATTTCATATGTGGTCATCGCAAAACCTCCTTTTCAGCGATTATTCTAATTATATTTTAGTACAAACTAATGCCTCAGTCAACCAAAACTATATTGGAATTATAAACAAAATAATAGAGCCTTATTTGTGAATTCACACAATAGATAATAGGCGGTCTTGAACTTAAATTGATAATATGATAAACTAAAAAGGAAATCCTTTTCTGGATAAGTATTATGTTTGGAGTGGCTTATGAAAGAATATATAGTTGCATTGGACGAGGGGACCACCAGTGCCCGTACCATAGTTTTTGATAAGGCGGGAAACATTGTGTCTATGGCACAAAGGGAGTTTACCCAAATTTACCCGCAAGCAGGTTATGTGGAGCAGGACGCCACCGAGATTTATGCCTGCCAGTATTCCACCCTTACCGAGGCAATTCTGGGCGGTGAAATTGACCCAAAAAAGATTGCGGGAATCGGTATCACCAATCAACGTGAAACCACTGTGGTCTGGGAAAAATCCACAGGCAAGCCCATCTGTAATGCTATTGTGTGGCAATGCCGCCGCACGTCGGATATCTGCGAGGAGCTTAAGGCTCAGGGACTTGGAGACTATATCAAAAAAACCACAGGTCTTATAATTGATGCTTATTTTTCTGCCACAAAAATCAAATGGATTTTAGATAACGTAGAGGGTGCTCGCGAAAAGGCCGAAAGAGGAGAATTGCTTTTCGGTACAATAGACACCTGGCTTTTGTGGAAACTCAGCGACGGCAGAGTGCATGTAACTGACTATACCAACGCTTCAAGAACTATGCTTTTTGATATCCACAAGCTTTGTTGGGATAAGCGTTTGCTTGAGGTTTTAAACATTCCTGAATGTATGCTGCCCGAGGTTCGTTCCTCCTCCGAGATTTACGATAAGGTTAATCTTCTCGGTGCCGAGATACCCGTCTGCGGAATTGCGGGCGACCAGCAGGCGGCACTTTTCGGTCAGTGTTGTTTCTCCGAAGGCGATGCAAAGAATACCTACGGTACTGGCTGCTTTCTGCTTATGAATACAGGCTCCACGCCTTATGACAGCAGCAACGGACTTGTAACAACAATGGCGGCAAGCCGTAAAGGTGAACCTCCTTGCTATGCCCTTGAAGGCAGTGTGTTTGTGGGAGGTGCCGTTATACAATGGCTTCGTGATGAATTGGGTCTCATAAGAGAAGCTCCCGACAGCGAATATTTTGCCTCTAAGGTGAGAAACAGTGGCGGAGTTTATGTTGTTCCCGCCTTTGCGGGCTTGGGTGCTCCTTATTGGGATATGTATGCCCGAGGCACCATAACAGGGCTGACAAGGGGCAGCGGTAGAAATCACATCATCCGTGCGGCTTTAGAGTCCATTGCTTATCAGACTAACGATATTTTAAGGGCAATGGAAAGGGATGCAGGTATGCCATTGTCCGCTCTGTAT
>JAZNQM010000191.1:0-8075 GCA_045590175.1 Acutalibacteraceae bacterium
CAAAAAAGGGCCCCGATTGGGACTCTTTTTTGTTTGGCACGGTTGCGGGGATTCGAACCCAGGACCTACTGCTTAGAAGGCAGTTGCTCTATCCAACTGAGCTACAACCGCATATAGAGAATTGGCTTCTCTTTTAGCCGCAAGTCGTATTATACCACAACTATTTTAAATAATCAAGATAAATTTTAATTTTTATTTAAAATTATTTTATCAATATTCAGAACATTCAATACCTTGTTCTCAACACTGAATTTAATTTCATATCCTGCATATTTCATTCCATAAATCCGCGATGCATCCTCCTGATACGAAGGTCTGGGATCTTGGCTCAATATATCGAGCAATGCACTTCTTTTATCAAGAGGTATAATTTCGATAACACTGTCATCTATCTTCACTTTGAGATTATCATTTTTGTGTTCGTCAGAAAAACCGCCTACGGCTTGAGGGTGACAATCGGAAATCGGTAGATATGGTTTTATATCAAAAATAGGTGTTTCGTTAAGAAGGTCAGCCCCCGCTACATATATAACCATACCAAGTTTATCTTCGTTTTGGATTTTTAAAATTTTGACCGACGAAAGTCCAATAGGATTGGGTCTGAAGGGCGAGCGCGAAGCAAACACCCCTACCCTTTTATTGCCGCCCAATCTTGGTGGACGAACGGTTGGTGACCATTCGTCACGGTGAGATTCGGAAAAATCCCAAAGTAACCATATATGCGAAAAATCCTCAAGTCCTCTTACCGCATCAGGATTGCGGAATTTTGGTTCAAATACAATCTTGCCTATGGCAGAGTCTACCAAGCCGCTCTGACGAGGTATTCCGAATTTTTCGGTAAAATCGGTATATATTTTTGCTATTGGTTGGATTTCCATCGAATCACCACCGTATCGAAAATATTATAAATTAAATCATAAGATTACAAACAAGGTTAGAAAGTTCAGTGGGGTTCTCGATTGACATACCACCGATTAGTCTTGCTTGGGCATACAAGATTTTAGAAAAATCTGCCAGCTTATCCTTATCACTTACATACAGTTCTTTGAGCTTAGTGGCAATGGGATGGTTAACGTTAATCTGAAGTACAACTTCTGCCTTGATTTTCTGTTCTGTGGGCATAGCATTAAGCACTTTTTCCATTTCAAGAGAAACAGCACCGCCGCTGGAGAGACTGACAGGATGATTCTTAAGCTTATTGGTGAACTGAACAGAATGTACAGATTCACCGATGCTCTTCTTCATTTCCTCGAACAATTCTTTTGCATCTTCATTCTGCTTTTTAAGCTCGTCCTTTTCTTCCTCAGTGTCAAGGTCTAAGTTATCGGAAAGAACATTTGAAAAGTTCTTTTCGTTGTAAGACATGAGCATCTGTAATGCAAATTCATCCACATTATCTGTAAGATAGAGTACCTCGTAACCCTTATCTTTAACCGCTTCAACCTGTGGAAGCATATCGATTTTATCGAGTGTCTCACCGCTGGCATAATAGATAGCCTTCTGTTCCTCCTTCATACCCTCGGTATACTCTTTAAGGGTGACGTACTTTTTCTCTTTGGAGGAATAGAACAAAAGCAAATCTTTAAGGTTATCCTTGTTTGCGCCGTAATTAGCATACAGACCGTATTTCAGTTGCACACCGAATACTTTATAGAAATCTTCGTAGGTTTCGCGGGAGTTTTTAAGAAGCTTTGCAAGCTCCGAATTAATTTTCTTTTCGATGTTTTTTGCAATCAGCTTCAGCTGGTAATCGTGCTGCAGAATTTCTCTTGAAATATTAAGCGAAAGGTCCGCACTATCAACCAAACCTTTTACAAAGCTGAAATAATCTGGCAAGAGGTCACCGCACTTATCCATTATAAGCACTCCGTTGGAGTAAAGCTGGAGACCTTTTTCATAGTCCTTTGAATAATAATCAAAGGGAGCGTGTTTGGGAATATAAATCAATGCATCGTAGGATACCTGACCTTCAGTCTTACTATGGATAATATGAAGCGGATTGTCGAAATCCATAAACTTTTCTTTATAGAAATTGTTATATTCCTCATCAGTAATTTCGCTCTTGGACTTCTTCCAAATAGGAACCATACTGTTAAGTGTTTTGGCTTCAAGTATAGTTTCGTATTCGTCACTATCGTCTTTCTTTTGGCGGGTTTCCATATCCATAACAATAGGATAACGAATGTAATCGGAATACTTTCTTACAAGTGCACTGATTCGATATCTGTCTAAGAATTCATCATACTGCTCTTCCTCGGTGTTATTCTTTATATGAAGAGTGATAACGGTACCGTGGGTATCCTTTTGGGTAGCGGATATAGTATATCCGTCTGCACCATTCGACTCCCAAATAAAGGCTGCGTCACTGCCATATGCTTTGCTTAATACTTTTACATTATCACTCACCATAAAAGCGGAATAAAATCCAACACCGAACTGACCGATAATATCCACATCATCAGCCTTTTCGTTGTCCTTCTTAAAATTAAAGGAACCGCTTCGGGCGATTGTGCCTAAATTGTTTTCAAGCTCGTCCTCAGTCATACCGCAGCCGTTATCACTAATTGTGATTAATCGGTTATCTTTGTCGATATCGATATGAATCCTGTAATCATCGCGGGTGAAACCAACGGAATTATCAGTTAGTGAACGATAATACAATTTATCCAAAGCATCGCTTGCGTTAGATATAAGCTCACGCAGGAATATTTCCTTGTGGGTGTATATAGAATTTATCATCATATCCAATAATTTTTGCGACTCTGCTTTAAACTGCTTTTTACTCATAATACAATACATCTCCAAAGAATAATTAGCACTCTATGTCGATGAGTGCTAATTATAGTATAACTCAATTTAATAATTTGTCAAGCAAAAAATAAAGCAGAAACAAAATAGTTCTGCTTTATCCATAATCAGTATAATGTAACGAGTTTTTCATCGGGCGGAGTGGTGGAGGTTGCTTCAAGAATCTTGAGAACCGGTCCTTTCCCTTCATACATTTCATTGTATTCCATCTTGAGCTTACCCTTGACTCTGAGCCACTGACCACTGGAAACCGAAGATGCATTCTCCCAGTTGGCAACAATACCGCCGTACTGTATGTCGTCAGCACAGCAGGTCATTATGTGCCTACCGATAGCAAATTCCAGCTTGCCCATCTTTCTGTCCTTAGCAGCAATGCCGAGAAATTCAATGATTTTGCCGTTATATGCAGGTGCATTCTCCATTAGGTCGTAGTACCATATGGCGAAATCGGCGTCGTTAATGGAAATCTCATTAGCATTTATATCGTAGGGCAACGGGTCTTGGAATTCATCATATTCAACGTGTCCGTCTTTGTATTCATAAGCAATCTGTGCCTTACGACTAACTGAGCGTACAATTTTATGAAGCTCCTCTAAATCGGTATTCCCGTTGCAACGGTTAAAGACAACCAACTCACAAGCATTAAATTTATCCGCAACCAGAGAACGCATATTTCTATTATACGAAATAATATTGTCCGCCTCGCAAAAACATATTTCCTGATAAATAATCCATTCTTTAGGCATACAGGAAAACAGAGATTTTAGTTGCCACATACCGTTATATTCAACAATTACTCTTTTAGCCTTCGTTTCCTTTCGCCAAGCATTAAGACGTTCTTCGCAGAGGTCTTCTTCATCATCAACTACTTTGCAAAAGACATTAGAAGAAGCAAACTCGGATACATCGTAGTCTATTTCGCCCTCCTCACACACAAGAAGCAGGGTGTTTTCTCCTGAATTAAAGCGGCTATCCTGCAGAGTTTCTTGTATAAAAGTTGTCTTACCGCTGTCAAGAAAGCCTGTAAATAAATATACGGGAATATCCATTATTTTGCCTCACCGCCAAACAAAGCTGAAAGATTATCTTCATTAAGCTCAGATCCTATAACACAAACTCTGCCAATTATAGCAGCAAAGCCCAATCTTACATCAATTTCATCGGGTACATAATCGAAATGTATCCACTCATCCACACCGGCAACTATACCCTTAGCTCTTAGTATTGTGCCGTATTTATCTGATTTAGAAAATTCTGAGAGTGCTTCGGTTATTTCCTGCTTTGTGAATTTGCGTGCTGTTTCAAATCCCCAGCTTGTGAATACTTCATCGGCATGATGATGGTCGTGGTGATGACCGCAACAACATTCTCCATCGTGGTGATGATGCTCATGGTCGTGACAATCACAATGGTCGTGATGATGCTCGTGGTCGTGACAATCACAGTGGTCGTGATGATGATGCTCGTGGTCGTGACAATCACAGTGGTCGTGATGATGATGCTCGTGGTCGTGACCGCAGTGCTCTAAATAATTATTCAGCGAATCTTCTCTCTCAATAGCGGCAAGAATTTGCGAACCTTGAAGTTCTTTCCAATCAGTGGATACAAGCACTGCTTCCCCATTGTGCTGACGAATAAGCTTAATGCAGTCGTTTAGCTTGTCTTCACTAAGACCTGCAGTATGGCTAAGAATTATAGTACCTGCATTCTCTACCTGATTATTAAAAAACTCACCGAAATTTTTCATATAAACTTTGCACTTTTTCGCATCAACAACTGTTGTGAAACTGTTAAGATGAATCGAATCAGAATCAATATCCTTAACAGCTTTAATTACATCGCTGAGTTTCCCAACGCCAGACGGCTCAATAAGAATTCTGTCAGGGCTATACTGCTCAAGCACTTTTTTTAGTGCCTCGCCAAAATCCCCCACCAAGCTACAGCAAATACAACCGGAATTCATTTCGGTAACCTCTATGCCAGCATCCTGCATAAAGGCACCATCAATACCGATGTCACCAAATTCGTTCTCAATAAGCACAAGTTTTTCTCCCATAAAGGCTTCTTGTATGAGCTTTTTAATAAGAGTTGTTTTACCCGCACCTAAAAATCCTGAGAAAATATCTATCTTTGTCATTTATACATCCTCTTTCCAAATTCATTATATTTTAATAAGTGAATATTTTCTATCTTATTTAGTTATAATACCACAATTTGTTGATAACATCAACACCATTTTAATAATGAGTTTTGTATTTAAACTGGATAATTTGTAATATTCAATTACAAAATAGTAGACTAAGTAGGATTAGTGTGATATAATAAAACCACTTAAAAAAATTAAACGAGGTGCAATTATGAAAAAACTAATTACGTTAACTCTAATTATGTCATTGATCATCACTATGATTTCACTGCCAATTAATTTTGTTTCAGCGGCGGAATGCACTGTTGAAGGGACGACAACCACCAGCGAAACAATTACCAACCAATATATGATGAACGGTGGACTGAAAACTGCAGATAATCTGTTATATCAAGCTTTTCCTAAAAAAGTATTCACTAAAAACAGCAGTTACAGTTCTGATAAACACCTCATAAAATACGGCACTAACACAGGCTCAAACGGTATCAATGCTTACACTTTCTCAGGTAACAACACAATACTGAACGCAAATGCAAATTTTATAGAACTGACCAACGGCGAAATAGATTTAATAACCGATAACGATTTGAACGTAGACAGCGGAGTATGGAATAGAACCGCTACCAATAACTATATGGTTATTGAATACGACCTTGGTTGCAATGTAGAATTGAGCAAATTCTACGTATGCTGGACAAACCCCGCAGCTTCGGGAGATTCAAGAATATGCAACGGCTACCGATTATATTCGTCATGCACCGCCGAAGATTTGTATGCCGAAACCAATATGATATACTCGGTTGAAAACAATAAGGAAGGCATAAATGTTATAACCTTCCCCACAAATACAGTAGGTCGTTACTTCGCAATCAAAATTACAAAATGCGATGATGGTACTCCTGCCTCATACATTTATCCTCGTTGTAAAGAAATCGCGCTTTCAGGAGAAAGACTATCCGAAAATTACGCTTCCTGGTCTGGCATACCAACCAACATCACAGCAGGAAAAGATACTGCACCTTATTGGATGAATGGTCTTCCCACAAACGACCCTTCTAACATCATTAACGGAATAGCCCCTGTTTCTACATCATTTTTTAATGGAAACTCCACTACCACAAATCTCTCAGGAGGTTTCGCGGCTTTTACCGATGGTTATTTTAACGATACATACGTCAGCGGTAACTACACCGCTGCTACATATATGAATGACAATACATATATGGATATTGTTTGGGATCTTGGTGAAGTAAAGACATTCTGGGAAGCTTGGCTTGCTTACAGGGTTGAACCCGACGGCAACCCCTTCTATATGGTGAAATACAGCATTTACGCAAGTAATGATAGATCAACAATATTTGATGTACAACCAATAATTACGGTTGACTGTAATATTCATAATGTAAACAAAATCTCATTCAACAAGAAAAATGCGAGATATTTTGCAATAAGAGCTATTGTACCAAACTCTAGCACACAATACGGTGAAAGCAATCTGAGAGTATCTATAATGGAACTCTCTTTAGTAGGAGTTGCAAAGCGTTCCCTTGAAGTTGCGGCGGTAGATACAGAAAACAAAGAACTCGACATAACGATTGAAGGTGCCGACACTAAAGATTTCGAAGGAAACTCTATAGAACTAAAGGCTCCTGCTACTGCCACTTCAGGCAAAAATACCTATGCATTCGATAGATTTACAATAGACGGAGAAGATGTTGAAAGCACGCTCGAAAACGGCTATTACAAAGCATCTGTTGAAATTCAAGCAGGCCGTAAAGTTTTAGCAATATACAAACGCACCTACATAATCACAAATAACGCACTGGTTGTAAAAGGCGGAACAAGCGAAGCCATAGAGAACGTCACCTCCCCTGTTTACAAAAACCAAGGTGAAACATACAATATAGTTTCTGAGACAATTAAAACCATCGGTGGTATTGAATACAAGCTCTCCAGCTGGAGCATAAACGGTGAGGTTGTAGCTGCCACCGAAAACGGTCAACATACAATAGTAATCAATGGTGATACAGTTATTGAAGCGATATATACCGAAGGCGGTGGTGGTGAGTATCTCGCCATATTCACCGACAATGGAAACAATCAGTTAGGTATTTACAGCATTCCTCTCAATGCAACTGTATCATCGGTAGTTACAGATAGCATTCTGGAAAAACTCAATTCAGGCAAGCTGTTCGGCTACACCTTCACCGGAGCTTGGTCCAACAATCTCGATGAAGTTTATAATTCCACCGTACATTTTAAACCTATATATCAGCAAGAAACCAAAACCTACGATGTGAAAATCGGCGATGAGGTAATAAAAGCAAGGTTTGACGAAAGAATCAACCTTTCTGCAAAGAACGAAAACTTCTCTTCCTGGACTCACGGAGACAGCATAATTTCTACCAAAAAGAATGATACCATATACACCCCAGGTAATATAACCTTGACCGAAAACACCTTCGGAGAAGGAACGCAAGTCACTGACTTCGCCACGATAGTTAATTCCAATGCTTGGGATTTCACTGATACCACGTATTCTGCAGTTGTAACCGCCAACATAAACGGAATTGAAGAAGAAGACTTTATTGGATGCGGAGTTTTGTTCACAAGTTTTTCAACTGTAGCACTTGCGGGCACTGATTGGGATGAAACTTTTGTTTTAAATGGCGATAACGTTATTTATAAAGAACTCAACAATTATCCCAAGAACGGATGCTATATGATTAACCTTCAAAATATAGGACTAGATAATATACGATATGCGAGAGCTTACATTAAGCATTCAGTAAATAACGAGACAGTTGTGTCATACAGTAAATCAATCATTAAAATTGCTGCAGAGGGAGCTTTTATGGCAGAACAAAAGAAAACAGACATAATCAAAGAATACAGCAGTCACCCACTGCTGCCCCTATATGGAAACAATCCTATTCCCTTTTATAACGAAACCTACGCTCAAAAAATAGTTAACGGTTCCAACAATGGCAGTGGCACTAATACCGACAACAATCCCACCATAACACCTTACATTGTTGAAGGAGCCAAAAAATGTGTTATCATCTTCCCCGGTGGTGGATATTTCCAACGCACAGACGACGGTGAAGGTATAAAAATTGCA
>JAZNQM010000192.1:0-9498 GCA_045590175.1 Acutalibacteraceae bacterium
ATCCTTTTTGTTGCCGTCTCCCTCGTATCTGTTCATTAACAGTCTTTCAGACATTTCAGGGGGCATACTCAAAAATATAACAGCATCAGGTGCAGGAATGCCGATTTTATTGTATTCAAAATCATATAGCCAATCCGAAAAATCTTCCCATTGGGAGCGGGGGAGCTTTGAGCATTGATGAACGGCATTAGAGGTCACGTATCTGCCGCACACAACGATACCGTCGCTGTTGTAAAAATCCTCCCAATCGGTTTTGAAACTTGCAAAACGGTCAATGGCATACAGACACGAAGCCGCATAAGCGTTTACATCATCGGGATTGGAGCCGAACTCACCGCCAAGATACATTTTGACAGGCTGGCAAGCGGGGGAGTCATAATTAGGAAAGGAAACGGTACGACAATCGAACCCCAATTCGGGAAGTTTTTTCCCTAAAATTTCCAGCTGAGTACTTTTGCCGCAACCATCTAAGCCTTCTATTACAATTATCTTACCCAAAATCATTCACCGCTTTTGATTGAATTATATTTTTCACGCATCTCAAGAATTTTACCGCAACTCATTTTGCCTTCGGGACATTTACCGCTGACGCAGGCAGGACCCGCATTGGCAAATAAATTAGGAGCTACATCATAAACCAGTTTGTACATCTGCTCTGCAACTTCTCTTATTTCCCACTGCGCACGGTTGCAGCAGCGGTGTTTGAAAAAGTTATAAAGGCTGCGGACATTCATCGTTACAACCATTTTTGTTTCGCAAGCGTTGGGAAGCACAAAGCGTGCATCCTCGTTAGCCTTTTTCTGAGCAGCAGTTTTAGCGGCTTTTTCTTCCATACCGGATGCAAGCATTTCTTTTTCGTGGTGCTCGGCAAGGATTTTAGCAAGCTTGTTGTAGTATGTTTTGTCTGCTTCTATGGATTCATTGAATATTTCCATAGCTTCGGGAATTGCTTCGATTTCGGGGGGGACAATGTAGGTGAAGTCGTCGAGCGAAACATAGCGCTGACTCTGAACCGAGTAGGAAGCTATTCTATGTCTTGTGAATTGTGCCAATAAAGCACGGGAGACACCCTGAATACCGAAGGTAAAGGAAACGTGTTCGGTTGGACTTTCGTGACCGATGTCGGCTAACATCTTAACAAATGATGCAACCTTCTCGTCTGTTAAATTCTCGCTGATTTCGCATACATCCGATTGAGAATAGCAAAGCTTAGCGGCAGCAGCCACCACTCTTTCCGGATCCGGAGTGTGTGCAATTAAGGTTACGATTGCCATAATATCACCTATTTTAATTAAAACTTTAAACTATTATATCAAAAAAAATGCATTTAGGCAACCATACTTAACAAATTATGACTAATTTTTTTATTTTTTTCAAAAAGCTCTTTTATATTGCTGCGATTTGTGTTATGATATATCTGTAATTAATATTTGGAGGGACGAGTATGTCAGCACAAAACAAACATTCCACCTTTGGTGACCTCGCTATAATACCTCTCAGAGGTTGCGAAGCCATTGCCGCAAAGGTGGACTATTATCTTTTACAGTGGAGAGGAATGCCGGACGAGCACACCTATATCGTTAATGTAGATTGTCCTCGCTTCGGTACAGGCGAAGGTAAAGCCTTAATGAAGCATACAGCCCGTGGTCTTGATGCCTACATAGTTGTAGATTGCTTTAACTACGGTGTGACTTATAAAATGTATGGTATGGAAGTTCCTATGAGCCCGGACGACCATTATCAGGATTTGAAGCGAGTAATTCAGGCATTAGGCGGTAAAGCCCGCAGAATAACCGTTATTATGCCAATGCTCTACGAAGGCCGTCAGCACAGAAGAACTGCCCGTGAGTCCCTTGACTGTGCAATGGCTATGCAGGAGCTCATCGGTATGGGTGTTTCAAATATCTTAACCTTTGATGCTCACGACCCTCGCATCCAAAATGCCATTCCTCTCGGTGGCTTTGATAATGTTCAGCCTACCTACCAGATGATTAAAGCATTGCTTAAGACCATCCCCAATATAAAGCTCGACCGCGAACATGCTATGATTATCTCTCCCGACGAAGGTGCAATGTCCCGTTGTATTTACTATTCATCCATCCTCGGCTTGGAATTAGGTATGTTCTATAAGCGTCGTAACTATTCGAAAATTGTAAACGGCAGAAACCCCATAGAAGCCCACGAATTCTTGGGTAACGATGTTGCAGGTAAAGACGTAATTGTGGTCGACGATATGATAGCTTCGGGTGACTCTTTGTTGGATTTAGCCCTTAAACTCAAGGGAATGAAAGCCAACAGAATTTTTGCTTTCACAACCTTTGGACTTTTCACAAGTGGTCTCGATAAGTTCGACGAATTTTATGAGAAAGGTCTCATAGATAAAATTTTCACCACCAACCTAATTTATTCCACCGACGAACTGCTTAAACGTGAATGGTACGCAAGTGTTGATATGTCTAAGTACATTGCATATCTCGTTGACACACTCAACTATGATAACTCCATCAGCCAGCTGCTTAATCCTGCAGAACGCATAAAAGCAATCCTCGAGAAATACAATCAGATTTAAGTAATAAAACAAGCAATCAGAAACTTGCATCTGATTGCTTGTTTTTTATCGTGATCATCAGTTTTAGTTAGCTTCGATAGGAATGGGATAAAAGTCGTAAACGTTAAATAAACTTTGTAAATTAACTTCAAATTTATATTTAGGCATAGAATTTACATTTCTTGTATATATGTAGTGATGTTTATATTTGTAAACTTTCCATTTTTTATTATGAATTTTCTCGTCTGCTACAAAAATTTTCAAATAACTGACACTGTCTCTTTTATTGGTTGAAAAATATTTTATAACAAACACAGAGCCATTTATGGTTTTATCGGAGATTTTGATATTTTCGCTTCCACAATATACAGCTTTGGTGACTTTGGTATATTCTTTGTCCTTTGCGTTGACACTATGTGCGTTAACTGCGCTGCTTAAAACACCGAACAGATAGTCATCGCTGAGAACAGCGGAAAAGCTTCTGTTAATCTTTAATCTGAATTTAGCAGTAACAGTTTCGTGATTTGGAATGCTTAATATTAATCTCAAATTGCAATATTTTCCGTTGCTATTCAACACACCAACTACGGCAGCGGATTTTTGGGAGTCACCTTTAGCACAATAATTAGGCGATACATAGTGAAGGCAATCTTCAGTGAAGGTACCGACGTTTCCTTTATAATCGCTTAAAACAAAATCACCGCTATCTATTTTAATTTTTTCGTTGCATGTGGTATTCTTGTAGCTGTAAGTAATAATTACTTTATCTTTATCGTATGTGATTCCGTCTGCGTTGCAATAAGTATGTGCAAGAACACTTTCTATTTTGATGGTTGCCTTGTTATCAAGATTTACTGTTTCTCCTATGCTATATGTTCTTTCTTCAACAGTTACCTTACAAGTCTTTTTATATTTTTTATCATTGTAGAGAAAATATGCGGTTATTTTTGTTGTGCCAACGGATACTGCCGTAACTTTACCTTTTGAGTTTATGGTTGCTACATTAGGATTGGAGCTTTTCCATTTAACGGCAACACCTTTAATTGTTGGCTTTGCAACAAGTGTATCGCTCTTTCTGCAGAACAAATTCAGCTCAGATTTATTAATGGATAAACCAATGGTTGTTTTCTTGAATTTTACACTATCCGACAAACCGAGAACACTTCGCTTTTTCCCTTTGTAGGCTTTAACAGCGTAGGTGTATTTCCTGCCGTTAACCACCGATCTGTCGGTATAATAAAGCTTATCGTCATCTTTAAACTTTTTAATTCTTTTCCACTTGTTGTTATTAGTTTTGCGGTATAAATAATACCCCGAAGCTCCTGATACCTTCTGCCATTTCACCGTAACAGACCCGTAGTTGTTTTTAATGCTTTTAATTTTCGGAGCCTTGATGTAATATAATTTCTTTGAAATTGTATATCTGCTTGTTCCTGTTTTGTTGTATGCCTTAACTGCATATCGATAGTTGCCGAAAGACGGTGCTGTTTTGTCAATGTAAGAATTAATATTTCTCCCGGAAATGTTGGCTATTCTTGTGAATTTAACTGCATTTGGTTTTTGGCGGTATATGTAATATCCGTCGGCTGATTTGGTCTTGCTCCATCTAACATTTATGCCGAGTGATACAGCGGCAGCTTTAACGCTTTTGGGGGCAAAAACATCAGCGGCTGCTACGGATTGCTCCGAATAAACCGAAGATAATGCTATTATTAGTAAGCAAAGAACCGAAATCGCTCTACCTTTTGCTCTATGGGTATTGTTCATTGACATACGTACACCTACTTTTCTCTTCATTTTAATAGCAAACTATTATATAGTCAAGAAAAATGTTGTGTACTGTCGTATTATGGTACATCAACAAGAAGTCGTAGGTTTTTTGTGTGATTCAGAAATGTTTTTCTAAATTATGAATTTCTGGATTTTGCACGTATTTACAAAAAAATATGTGGTTATTTATTAAAAAAATCTATTGAAAAACACAAAATTATATGTTAATATTAAATAAAATAAGGAGGAATATTATTATGAAAAAAATAACTTCTGTTCTCCTCGCTCTCTGTCTGATTGTCGGCACATTCAATATGTGCGCTTTAGCAGACGGCTATGGAGACTCGTTCGGCAATGTTGACGATACCTTGCCCGACCTTATCGAGCGTGATTTCGATCCCGAGTATGCCGTTGCTTACAACGACTTTGAAGGTGTTAGTGCTACGAGCTTCGGTAGCGGGTTTGTGCTGGAAAACACAGGAAATTCTGCATACGGCAAGGCTCTTAAAGTTCCTTCAACAGGTTGGGCTGTTCCAGGCAGCATTAACAGTGCTACATATTCTTGGAACGATAAAACGTTCAACGTCTTTAATGAACCTATCGTAGAAGGTGAGGATTATATATTCAGCTTCGAATATTGGTCAGATCCCGAACCAGAAGGTGCAACCATTTCCAGCATCGGTGGTGCATTTACGCTTTCGCCTCAACACGATCAGTTCTGGAATGGCACCCCGGGTGCTCCTGGTGAATTATGGGACGGTAACGACTTCAGAAATGTTGCGGAATATTTCGCTGATAATAAGTGGCATTTGGAAACAGTGGCTTTTACAGCAAAATTCACTACACATTCATACATTAGCGGTGATAAGACATATACTTACAACGGAAATTCTAATAGCATCAACTTAAAACTTAATGCCGGTAACACCCACGTACAGTCTTATATTGACAACTACCTTATCATCAAAGCAGGTACTATTAACATTGATGATGCTTCCAATAGTATTTCTTTCGAACCTGTTAGCGGCGGTTTTGTGCTATCTAACGATGCTAAAGCCTACAACAAAAAAACTTCTGTTGCTTTAGGCAGCAACGTTAAATTCAAGCTGAACTCTTCCAACATTGGTGTATATGTAGACGAAGTAAAAATGGGTGATACTATTTTAACTCCCGATACCGATGGTGTATATTCTGTTAAAATCACAGATGACATTAATGTTTCTGTTGCCACCAATACTGCTTTGATTACTGATAACTACTTAGTCGATACTGATAATAATGTTTATTTCGAAGAAAAATTAACAACAGTAAATTTAGTCGATAGCATCGCAGCCCCCTACACATTAATCAACGCTACCCGTAATAATGCAAGTATTAATAAGGATATCTGGCTTTCTGCAAACGATAAGCTCAGCTATTCCGTAGGAGATGTCTCCTACAATGTTAAGTATATCGGCGACGTTGCCAACGGCGGCGATGGTAATTGGACAGTTTCCGACGTTTTGTCCACCATCAACTACATTCTTGGTAAAGAGGAGAATCCTTTAAGTGATGCTTCTTATGATATGAATAAGTCAGGTCGTGCAACTGTTTCTGACGTTGTTGCTCTTCGTTCTAAAATTCTTAATACCCCGGAAGTTATTGGTCCCGATGCTGATCTTGTTGACGATATGGATGCATTTTTCCAGGATGTTTTGACCCGTTCGGGAACAGGTGCTACCGAGCAGGATTTGATTAACGGTATTTATAACTACGGTGACAGAACAAGAATCGCTAACGTAATTCGCAAGGCTATGCGTGGAGAACAGATTAAGGTTGTATACTTTGGTGGCTCTATCACCAACACCTCCGGTGGTTCGGAAGCAGCTCCCTTTACCAACTCCATCACCGAGACTGGTGGTTATGTTGAATGGATAACCAGATGGTTTAAAAAGCATTTTGGCGAAAACAGTATTGATGCTTTCAATGCAGGTATCGGTTCTACCGACACACCTTTGGCTATTCACCGTATGGTAGAAGATGTTCTTGAAAAAGAACCCGATTTAGTAATCAATGAGTGGTCTATGAACGACTCTGCAAGCATTACATATAAGCAGGGTACTTACGAAGCTGTTGTAAAGCGTCTATTGGAAAACGATATAGCTGTGCTTCTCTATGGTTTCGCTGGTTCAGCAGGTAATACAGCCGAAGAAGTTCACAAGCCTATCGCTGATTATTACAACGTGCCCTTCGTATCTGAAAAGTCAGCATTCTATCATCTTTCTAATTTTGCTGAATTATCTAACGACAAAACTCACCCCAACAAGGTTGGTCATGCTTTAACCGGTACAAATATGGCATACTTCTTGCAGAAGGTATACGAGGAAATTGATGTAATCGGTACTGAGCCTTTGAACGTTACTGATATATATTTCCATCCCGAAGCTCATCGCTATGAAGGTGCTTATATGGCAGACCTTTATGATATTTATCAGGCCGGGGAAGAGGGCTATGAAACTCCCAACGGAGCCATTGTTAAGATTAAAGATATGGGCTCTTTCAAGTTTGATACTACAAAAACCTCATACGGTATAGGCGGTTTCCGTAGTTACTATGGTGCAACTGCAACTCTTGCCGATTCCTACGAGCCTATGGTTATTGAAATTTCTTCCTGCAAGACCCTCTTTGTACTTAGAAAAATCTTCAGCGGTATTTCTGACGGTGCTTTCTATTTTGAGGTTAATGGAGAAACGTTAACCAACACCGAATACAACTGTAGTAAGGGTAAAACCCAGGATACCAACCCCGAAGCCGGCTATCATTGGCCCACTCCTCTCGTATTATACGATCCTGACTACACTTCTGTTGAACTTAAAATTTACCCTGATATGTTAAATAATGATGTTAACAACAAGGTAACCTTCTTCTCTCTCTTACTTTCATAATATATTCTTTTAACATAGAACATAGGGTGCTTTTGGGGCACCCTATGTTTCTTTAAAGGTGGCGGATTGTGTGATTAATGAAATCATTAAAAAGGCTGATAATTATTTTAACGAAGTTGTTTCTCTTTCGGGAATTGCTGTTACTCACGAAGACCTTCGAAAGGGAATAGCTAATATCGGAAATCTTTCTGCTATAGCCAAATCGCTGAAAAAGGCAATCGGCAAAGAGAAAATCACAATTTGCTTTTTCGGTGGCTCCATAACTGCTGGAGCTGCCGCTACTGCACCACCCCCTGCAGAGAGTGAAATCAACGTTAAAATATCGGCAGAGGAAAATATATACTGCAACAGAATTGCCAATTGGTTTCGTCGGGTTTTTGACTGCGAGGTTGATATGTATAATGCGGGTATAGGAGCTACAGATACCCAACTTGCAACCCATAGATTGGCAGAGGACGTTCTGTGTTATAACCCTGATTTGGTTATAAACGAATGGGCGATGAACGATAATCCCAAACTGTCGCAAAAGTGGAAGACCTACGAAAGTGTTGTGAGAAAACTCCTCGAAAAAGGTATAGCTGTTTTATTATATTCCTTCTGCGGCACTTCGGGAAACACCGCTCAGGAGGTTCATACTCCTGTTGCAAAGCATTACGATTTGCCCATGCTTTCTTATAAGGATGCTTTTTTCAGCCACGATAAGTTTATGTATTTCTCCAATGATAAGGTGCATCCCAATATGTTAGGACACCCGATGGCGGCACTGCAAATATGCGAATTTCTAACCGAGATTATGAAAAATTTCGAATACATATCGAGCGATAAACCCGTTATCCCCAAAACCCCGTTCTATCCTTTAGCCGATACTTATAACGGTGCGTATGTAGCCCGCTTTAAGGATATAGAAGATGGGCTCCATCAGGGTATAAAAATACTTGACAGGGGGTCGTTTGAGCCGCAAAACCAATTAAGGCGACACGGAAAAAGAGATATTACTCCTTACACCGCTTTTTATTCACAAGGCTTTAAGCCAATGATAATTGAAGTTGATTCTGCTAAATCTGTGCATTTGCTTAATTACAAGCTAAAATGTCTTGATGACGGTAGCTATATGTTGAAGATTAACGGCAAAGAGATAGTTGACGAAAGCTTGAATTCAGCCTGCGGTCATAGCTTTGACTACGTTTGGGCAAGCGACCGCGTGTACTATTGTGAGGATGCAAAAAAACTTAAAATAGAAATCATCCCTACCTGCAAAAACAGGGAAGATTTTGTCAGCATTTTCGGACTGCTTTTGGTGTAAAATATGAACAAAGAAAAATTGCTTATAAGTGCCTGTCTCACGGGCGAAAACTGTAAATACAACGGCGGCAATAACATGATCGCACAGATAGATAAGCTTAAAGAAAACTTCGAGCTTATACCTGTTTGTCCTGAGCGGCTTGGTGGATTATCAACACCGAGAGCTCCGTCTGAAATTATCGGCGGTAATGTTATAAACAGCGAAGGTACGGATGTCACTGAATTTTTTGTGGCGGGTGCTGAAATAACGCATTTAACTGCAATAAAAAACCGTTGCAAATTGTGTTTGCTCAAAGAGAGGAGTCCCTCTTGCGGGGTTCATCAAATATATAGTGGAGACTTTTCGGGTTCGCTTATTAACGGTTCGGGAGTTACAACAGCACTGTTGCTTGAAAACGGCTTCAAAGTTTTTAGCGAAGAAGAGATTGATTTATTGTTGAATTATTAAACGGAGGTATTCTCATGTCAAATATATGGCACGATATTTCACCTAAACGCATAACCCCTGAGGATTTTATGTGTGTTATTGAAATTTCAAAGGGAAGTAAAAAGAAGTATGAATTAGACAAGGAAACAGGATTTATTATGCTTGACAGAATTCTGCATACTTCTACCCACTATCCCGCTAACTATGGCTTTATTCCTCGTACCTACGGCGATGATGAAGACCCGCTGGATGTTCTTTTGCTTTGCTCAGAACCTATTGAACCGCTGACCCTCGTCAGGGCTTATCCCATCGGTGTTATATCTATGATTGACAACGGAAGAAACGATGAGAAAATTATCGCCATTCCTTTTAATGACCCTAACTATAATCACTACACCAACATCGATCAGATTCCCCGTCATATTTTTGAAGAAATGCGACACTTTTTCACAGTGTATAAAAATCTTGAAAACAAGACCACAGCCGTTAATGAAGTAGGTGCAAGAGACGAAGCAGTTAAGGTTATT
>JAZNQM010000193.1:0-13816 GCA_045590175.1 Acutalibacteraceae bacterium
TCTTCGACCTAAAACGGTAAGAATTTTGAGAGATTTTTGGTGCGAAAGAGTCCGTAAGGCTAACGCCTACGGGCGATGACAAACCGAAAAGCTCCGAAATTATGCCGTTTTAGGCAGGTTCGGACTAATCGTGTTTGCTTAAGTAGAGGAGGAGTATACGAACCCGATTTCTACAGGACGATTTTCACCTCTGCTTACCATAGCTTTTGGTAGATGTTCATTATATCCTCTTTGGTGGGGGTGCGGGGGTTGGTGGCGGTGGTACCGTCACGCAGAGCCGCTTCCGCCATTGCAGGGATTCGGGATTTATATTCACTCTCGCTGATTCCACCCATTTCGGAAATGGAAAGGGGGATGTTCATTTCGGTACACATAAACCGCATATAACTGATAAGAGCGTGGATGGTTGTGATTTCGTTAAGGTTATAAACCCCAAGAATTCTTGCCATATTGCAATACTTCTGCACACAGGGGTCGTATTCCTTACGACTGCGGGAGTTCTTGAAAATATTGCTGTTGTACTGGATTATGTGGGGAAGCAATATTGCATTTGCTCTGCCGTGGGGAATATGAAACTGTGCACCCAGCTGATGTGCCATACCGTGGTTAAGACCCAGAGAAGCGGAGCTGAAAGCAAGTCCTGCAAGGCAGGAGGCAATATGCATTTTACGTCTTGCGTGGGAGTCGTTGTTATCGTTATACGAGCGGATAAGGAACTGTCCGCAGATTTCAACCGCCTTTTCTGCCAAAGCACCCGAGAACTCGTTGTTGTTAAGGCTGACGTAGGCTTCTATTGCGTGGGTCATAACGTCCATACCAGTGTCTGCGGTGATGGAGGCGGGAACACTTTTTACAAGCTCCTCGTCAAGGATTGCCTCGTCGGGTACCATATCGAGGGATGCCAAAGGATATTTGGTACCTGCCTCGGGATCGGTTATAACCGAGAAGGGTGTTACCTCGCTACCCGTACCGCTGGTGGTGGGGATTGCCACAAGGTGGGGATTAAAGTCGGGAGCCATACGCTGGGCAAACTTTCTTATTGATTTAGAAAGATCCAGTGCACTTCCGCCACCGATAGCGACTATGCAATCGGGACCGTACTTAAGGGTTGCGGTTACACCCGTAATTACCTTTTCAACAGGAGGGTCGGGAATAACGTCGGTATAGATTTCGTAGCTGATACCCTTTTCATCCAAGCGGGAGGTGACCTGGTTTATAAGTCCACCCGTAACAACAAAGGGGTCGGCAATAACGAAAAGCTTGCTATATTCCAAATTCTTCAAGCGGTCGAGAGCACTCTCGCCGAAATAGATTTTGGTTTTAACTTCAAACTCTTTCAATTTTCTTATCCTCTTTTACAATACAGTAACCGTGAAGGCAAAGGTCTTGGCTTCACCGGGTTTCAAAATCTTGATTCCTCTTTTGTTGGTATATACTCCGTCCTCGCTGTAGCAGTCGTTCATACCCGTCCAGGGTTCAAGGCAAAGATAGGGAGTCTTTTTGAGGGGCATCTGCCAGATTCCGAAATAATCAAAATCGGGATAGTCCATCCTGATGCCCTTGCCTGCTTTATTGTAGAGCTTAACACTACGGGAGTTCATCTGCTGATAGATAAGGGCACCCTTGTCGAAAAGACTGTGGTTAAGAGGAATAAACCTTCCCTTCTCGAGAACAGAATCAAACCTGCCGTCGTCCACAAGACCATCTTCATCTATGCGGTATGCCTCGTTTTTCTCCTCTTTTTCAAATTCCAAGGTATAGTCCTCAAAAGAGTCGCCCTCAAAAAGCGGAAGATTGAAACCGGGATGAGCGCCAACAACAAAGGGCATATCCTCGTCACCTTCATTTATAACCTTGAAGGTATGACAAAAGCCGTTTTCCAAAAGCTTATATTCGGTTTCAAGCGCAAACTTAAAGGGATATGCCTTAAGGGTTTCCTCGGTGGCTTCCAATCTGAAGGTGATGGAATCGGCGGTGGTGTTAATAACCTTATGCTCCATATCTCTTGCGAAGCCGTGGATGGTCATATGATAGGGCTTTCCGTTGATGATTGTGGTTTTGCCTTCGCCCTTAAGCTCGCCGACAATGGGGAAAAGTATGGGAGCGCTACCCGACCAGTAGTCGGGATTTCTCTGCCATATATACTCCCTGTCTCCTATCTTCCAGGATTTGAGCTGTGCTCCCAAAAGATTTGCGGAAAGCGTGGCATTTCCAACCTTGATATTTACTATTTCCATACTATTCTGCCTTTCTCAAAAATATCATTACAGTTACCTGATGCGCGGATTGATACACCGTCGACACCTGTTATTATTACGTGGTCTAACAGCTCAACGTTCATACTCGAGCAAGCAACAGCTATATTCCTTGTTGCCGCTATATCTTCTGCCGAGGGGAGTGCCACCCCTGCGGGATGATTATGTGCCGCTATGACAGCAGTTGCGTTGGTGGTAAGAAGTATTTCAAGCATTTTTCTTGTGTCGATATGTACCATATCCACCGTGCCGCGGGTTATGACCTCGTATGCCAGGACCTTGCCGCAGTTGTCCATACACACTATGCTGAACACTTCTTCGTTATAACCTATGTACTTCTCCTTCAAGAACTGCACCGATTGGTTTATGTTATAAAGAATAACACCCACCTTGTCTTTGTCCCTTGCGTAAGCCCTTGCTATTGGTAGCACAGCCTTTATCAAGGTTGCGGTGTGGGGCCCGACACCCTCCACCTTTATAAGCTCCCGATAGGGTGCATCAAACACCTTGCTCAAAGAACCGAAATGGTTAATCAAGCGGTGGGCAATCTCGTTGGTGTCCCTTATTGGGATTGTGTTGAACAACAAATATTCCAATATGTTATGCGGCTCGAAGTTGTCGAAATTCCCATCCCGCAAAAATCTCTGCTTCAGCCTTAATCTATGTCCGCTGTGGTCGTGGTCAAGATTCACAGAACATCACCTTTTAATCAATTCATCATTATTTTCATTATATACCATTTTCCCCCTTTTGAAAAGTCCCTTTTTATGATATAATGGCAAATAAAGAGTAAATTTTAAAGGAAAATACATATATGAAAAGCTTTACCATCGGTAAAAACGATGCGGGTACCAGGCTGGACCGCTTTATGACCAAGACCGCTCCCCTGCTCCCCAAGTCGCTTTTATACAAATACATTCGTCTTAAGCGTATCAAGGTGAACGGAAAAAGGGCAGAAATCTCCACAAGGCTTCTTGAAGGCTCGGTTGTGGAGGCTTACATCAATGACGAGTTTTTCGGCGAAAAGGAAAAAAACTACGACTTTATGAATTCCTCAACCCAGCTTGATATTGTTTACGAGGACGAAAACATCCTGCTTTTAGACAAGCGACAGGGTCTTCTTGTGCATCCCGACAAGAATGAATATAACGACACCCTTATCTCCCGCGTGCAGAGGTATCTCTACGAAAAGGGAGAATACGACCCCGAAAACGAAAACAGCTTCGCTCCCGCCCTTGCCAACCGCATTGACCGAAACACAGGCGGAATAGTTATGGCGGCTAAGAATGCCGAAGCTCTTCGTATTCTCTGCGACAAAATCAAATATCGCGAAATCGACAAGTTCTATCTTGCGGCGGTGCATGGCACCCCGAACCCACCCGAAGCGATTTTGGAGGGGTACCTGCAAAAAAACGAGGACAAAAACATTGTGTTTGTGCAGAAAAACAAGTCGGATGAAAACCGAATGATTCGCACAAAATACAAGGTGCTGAAATCCCTCGGCGAGTCCTCTCTTATCGAAGTAGAGCTGCTGACGGGAAGAACCCACCAGATAAGAGCCCATATGGCATCGGTGGGACACCCCCTTTTGGGCGACGGAAAATACAGCAAAATCGGAACTGCCGACCGCAAAAAAGGCTTCCGCCACCACGCACTTTATTCTTATAAGCTGCATTTCGGTTTCACCACAGATGCAGGCATTCTAAATTATCTCAACGGCAAGACCTTCACCGCCGACCGCGTTTGGTTCGCCGAGGATATTTTCGGATATAAATACTGATAAATAAAAAACGCAACATCTGTTACAAAAAAAGATGTTGCGTTTTTGTCGGAATTTACAGGACTTCGTCGTATTTCTGCTGAACTAAATCGAGGGCTTTTATCAGTTCGTCGGGGTCGCGATAGGCATTGTTATAGACCTCTATTAAGGCAGTCCCATCGAAGCCGTCGGCGAGGGCTATGCGGAAAAGCTTCTGGAAGGGGAAGCTTCCCTTTCCCGGCAGCATACATTCGTTGCCCTCCATATTGTCGCTTAAATGAATGTGGGCTATGTGTCCCCGCATTGCGTCGTAGACCTCCCAGGGGTTGTAGCCCGCCCTTATGGTCTGCTTAACATCGAAGGTGAATATTGCACGATTGCCGAGAGCATCCACCATTTTGCGGATGAACTCGGGGTCAGCGGAGCGATAGGCATTGACGTTCTCCTGGGTCAGCACCACACCCTCAAAGCTTGCCGCCTCGGCAAGCCGGGCGAAACGCTCAAAGTATTCCGAGTCGCTGAGGACCCCTCCTACCCTGTCGCCGTGCAGAACAAAATGCTCGGCACCGAGAGAGGCGGCAATATTAAAAAATCGTTTATAAAGTCCGAAGCCGTCCTCAACCCTGCGGGTATAATTCTGGAACAGAAAGTAGGGCTCATAGCCCGAGGTGAATGGGTGCAGGGCGGTAATCTTCATACCGTATGCATCTCTGATTTCTCGGAGCTTGCCGATGAATTCGGGGGTCATTTCGCTGAAGGTATTAAGGAAAATTTCGGTGTATTTAATTCCCTTTTCTCCAAGATACTGCAATGAGTTTTCAAGCAGCTCGGGGTAAAGACAGGCTGTGGAAACACCTATTTTCATAAAGACCCCCCTTTTATTTTATCTAAAAGCTCGCCTTGGGGTGTTACGTAGACGGTCTGATTGGTGGTGTATATCACCATACCCGCTCTGGCACCCGACGGTTTTTTAACGTTTTTCACATAGGTATAGTCAACAGGAACACCGCTACCCTCTCTGCCCTTTGAATAGTAAGCAGCCAGGGTTGCCGCCTCCAATATGGCATTATCGGTAGGCTCCTTGCCTTCTAAAATTAGTATGACGTGGGAGCCGTGGATATTCTTGGTATGAAACCACATATCGCTTTTGGCGGCGGTGCGAAGGGTAAGCTCGTCGTTTTGCAGGTTGTTTTTACCCACAAGAATTGTGAACCCTTCTGTGGAAACAAATCTATATGGTTTGGATTGTTGGGTTTTATTTTTCTTGTATCCTGCAGGTCTTCTGATATAACCTGCAAGACTCAGCTCCTCGCGGATTGCGGCAAGGTCAGCCATTGTTTCGGCACGGGAGAGAGAGTCGAAAACAGAATCTATATATTGTGCCTCCGCTTCGCCGTCGGCTATCAGGTCCTGCAAGGTTTTTTCCGCCACGCAATATTTTTTATATTCCTTAAAATATTTTTGGGCATTGTCGGCAGGGCTCAGAGTAACGTTCAAGGGAATGCTTATCATTGAGGCATTTTCGTCGTAGTAATTCACTACCCTTGCCACACTGTCGCCGCGGTTGATTGTATAAATATTAGCCTTTATCAGCTCGCCGTAGATTCTGAATTTTTCTCGGTCTGCACACTTTTTAAGGTCGCTTTTTCGGGCGGCAAGCTTTCGTGCCGTTCGGGAAGAAAGATTGGTGAGCAGCTTCAGTATATCCTGAGACTGCTGACGGATTCTCTCCTCCTGCCCCCTTTTTGAATAAAAAAGGTCCAGTAGTTCCGAAAAGCCACCCACCTCAGCGGTTGTTACAGCCGAGCCGTATTGGGCTATGGGCATATAGCTGAAATCGAAGGGCGAGCCGTTCTTATAAAGGATATGCGGCACACCTGCGGCTTGGTATTTAGAGAGCCTTTCGATTGCCCAGTTTAGTTTTTTGGAGGTTGTGTTTTCAACCGTTTCATCAAGATCTCCTTCGCAGGAAAGGGCAATTTCACGGGCTACAAGCGGCGAAACACCGTCAACCGTGCCGAGAATTGCTTCGTAGATACGGCGGTGAGACTGTGCCGACAGCTCGGCGACTATATCACTCTGGGGGGTATCAATAAGACTACGCTTGCCCTGACTCTCCGGCAAAACATAACGAGCCCCGGGCTGAATCATTCGGGTGTTTTTCTCGATGTCAGATCGGCGAACCGAATCCAGAATCACACCCTCGGAGTCGGTGAAAATTATGTTGGGTTTGCCTGTTATCAGCTCCACGTAGATTGAAGGATACACAGTATCCCCCATTTCGTTGCGGGCTTCAAAGCCTATTTTAGCCACCCTTTCAAAACCGGGTTGGGTTATCTCCAGCACCTTCGCTCCGCCGATGTGTTTACGAAGAAGCATACAAAACATCGGGGCTTGGCTGGGATTTTCGGGGGCATTTTCGGTAAGGTGAATGCGGGGTGTGGTTCCCGAGGCACTGATAAGAAGTCTGCCCGAAAAACCTGCACGACGAAGCAACAACACGATTTCGTCACGGGTAGGCTGAAAGACCTTTTCCACCCTTGTACCCTCGATGGTGCTGTTAAGCTCTCTTATTAAATTGTTGAGAAAAGCACCGTCAAGAGCCATATTTTCACCTCGTTTATCTGCCCTTTAATATTTCAAAAAGCTGGTCTCTTGCCTTTATCGCGGATTTATACTCCTCCGCTTTGCGTTCCACAGACCTTAAGCTTTCGGCACATTTGGAAATTCTTTTCAGCTGGATGCTTATGTATTTAGTGGCATCGGGAGAGGGGTCAGAGGCAAGACCGCCAATTAACCTTTCAGCATTGCTCGGCTGTCTGACAACCCCATCGTATTCAGCAGTTATCACAGAATACACCCTGCCGCTGTCGGTTACTGCAAGCTCGCTTAATATGCGAAACCCTTCGCAATATAGATAATCCCTTAAGGAATCTGCCGAGGTCATAGCCTGTAGTACCAGCCGCTTTTCAGGGTTTTTAACCCAAGGGGCTGCGGCTAAAATTCGGGAAATAAGGTCACCGCCCATACCCGCAACAGTAACTACATCCACCTCGTCCTCGCTAACGGCAGAAAGTCCGTCGGAAAGGCGAAGCTCTATGCCCTCCACCCCCGATTTTTTAACGTTTTTCGCTGCAACATTAAGGGGGCCTTCTGCAATATCGCAGGCTATTACCTTTTTGGCAACTCCGCTTTTGATAAGGGCAATAGGTAAAAAAGCGTGGTCGGTACCGATATCTGCCACACGGGAAGCTTTGGGCACCGACCTGAAAACCATTTGCAGTCTTTTGCTTAAATTCTGCATTTATTTAGACTCGAGATACTCGTTAATTCTCTTAACCAAGAGCTCACAATCTGTGCCGTGTACCATACAAGCCTCTTCGATGGACTCGCCACGGGCAGAGGGACAGCCTAAGCAGTGCATACCCATCTCGAAAAAGAAGGGTGCAGTACCCTCATCCATATCAAGAACGTCGCCGATGAACATATCTTTTGTAACTATCATTTTCAATTCCTCCAGATTAATCTTGTTTGTTTATTTTAGGTGAGTAGGTCGGCACTAAATCTGCCAGACGCTCCACCACCAAGTCACGGTTATTGTCGACCGCTGCCTCTTTGAGGGCAGACAGCTTTGCGATGAACTCTACGGGGTTGATGTGAATCTGCTGACCGATGAATATTTTTTCGGATTTTGTTGAACGCAGACCCTCTTCATCCATAAGAAGCTCTTCAAACAGTTTTTCACCCGGTCGCAGACCTGTGAAAATTATGGGCATATCCTTATACGGCTCGTAGCCATAAATTCTGATAAGGTTTTCTGCCAGGGTTGTGATTTTAACGGGCGAACCCATATCAAGCACGAATATATCTCCACCGTTTGCCATCATACCCGCTTCCAACACCAAGGACACCGCCTCGGGAATTGTCATAAAATAGCGTATGATGTCGCGGTGGGTAACGGTTACGGGACCGCCTGCCTCTATCTGGCGGCGGAAAAGCGGTATTACAGAACCATTTGAGCCCAAAACATTACCGAACCTTACCGCCACAAAATCGGTTGTATCGGATTGCTGAGCCATATACTGCATTATCATTTCGCAGCAACGCTTTGAGGCACCCATTACATTAGTGGGGTTAACCGCCTTATCGGTGGATATAAGCACCATCTTCTTGATTTTATATAGGTCGCTGAGGGTGGCTATATTAAGAGTTCCTATGCAGTTATTTTTAACGGCTTCTTCGGGATTATCCTCCATCAAGGGTACGTGCTTGTGTGCCGCTGCGTGGAAAACGATGGTGGGCTTATGCTTTTTGAAAAGCTTGTCCATCTTATTGAAATCTCTCACAGAGGAAATTTCAATAGAGATGTTTTTGAAATTGTTTCTGAGAAGCTCTTGCTGGATGTCATAAGCGTTGTTTTCATATATATCAACAACGACTATCTTTTTAGGACTATACATTGCCAACTGACGGCAAAGCTCGGAGCCTATTGAACCGCCGCCGCCCGTTACCAGGCATATCTCGTCACGAACGAAATTAGCAACGTCTTCGTTACTGAAGTCTACCACTTCGCGACCCAACAGGTCTTCAATTTTGATATCCTTAACCTGATGCAGAATTTCGGAGCTTTGTGCCAACTCAGCAATATTCGGTACAATTTTAACGATACAACCCGTTTCACCGCACATTTTAAGAATGTTGTTTCTCACACCTGCATCGCAGCTGGGAATGGCAAACAAGATGGTTTCGACTTTGAACTTACGGCAAAGCTCGGGAACAAGCGGAATAGGACCGTGAATTTTAAGACCTTCCACAGTTCTGCCGATTTTAGACTGGCTGTCGTCTACTATGCAAACAGGAAGGTAGGGTGTGTCGGTGCCGTTCATTTCGGACAGTGCCGACCTACCGCAAGCACCTGCACCGATGATAAGGGTGCGGCTTTTGCCAAAGCTTTTGAGATTGGCACGGTTCATCATTTCGTATGCAATTCGGTATATAAGTCTTGTACCAACTATCACAACGCAGGAGAAGGACATACCGATTATACTGAATTCGAAACCGAAAGGCTCGCGACAGTTGGTAACGATGGAATAAAAACAAAAAACTGCAGAACTAACAAGAATTCCCAAACCACATTTGAACAGGTCCATAAACCTTGCATATCGCCATATTACGTCGTATATTCCCACAACAGCCATACCGATAAGATTAACTACTGCGAAAGCTACCACGTGGACGATTGTGTAAAGGTCGAAGGCCTCGAGTCCTGTGGTGTCGCTTATGAGAATAACGCTGACCATCTGTATGACCAGCATAACGGTTAAATCTATGAGCACAAGGCTATTTTTCTTTGAAGCGGAATTGCTTTTCATTTCGGTCCTCCAAAGCAAGTATTTGAAGCAAATGATTGATGTTATGGGTTTATAAGACTATTGGCATTTTCTCTGAATTTATTGCAAATTTCAACACCGAATTTTTTTTGCAACAAAGCCATAGCTTCTGCCATCTGCGGCGGACGGTAATCCACAGAATGGGTGTCGCTGGCGACGAAGGATATAAGACCGTCCTTAATGAGCTTGAAGCAGAGCTTTCGTGTCTTTTTATCCAGCAACTGATCACAATTAATGTGCGCCAAGGCATAGCCTTCGCGTATGGTTTCCAATACATCGGGAAAGCCTCGGCGGGTGGCATATCTCTCAATATGGGCGAGGATAGGTTTGAGCCCCAGATTAAGATTAACGTCGATTATTTCGTTCGCAATACTTCCGCCGAAATCACTGTACGGAAGCTCCAGCAAAATGTATTTGGAATTATTGATTGTAAGCTTTTTCATATCCTCACAGGAGGATATTCCGCCGAAATAAAGTACCTCGTGTCCGAGATAAAGCTGCGGCATATTTTCTGTTAATTGGGATTTAAGCTCTCTGAATGCCTTTTCTACCCTTTCTATATGATGTTCAAGATTCAGGCATTTATCTGCATAAAAATGCGGAGTGGCAATACAAGAACAAACCCCTTGAGCCGCCAGCGTGTTGAGCAGCGCAAGGGACTCCTCCGTACTGCGCGCTCCGTCGTCAACATTCGGTACTATATGAGTGTGAATGTCAGTCAAGCTAATAGCCCCTTGTTATTAATCTTGTTTGGATTTATATCCGTAGTATGAGTAATACTTATAATAGTATCTTCCGGTAAGGTAGCGGTATCTGCTCTTTTTACGGTTGGTGCCATTGAGAATTATACCCAACATTCTGACATCGGCAAATTCCACACCGCTTAAAGCCTTCTGAAGCTCGTCGTGGGTTGTAACAGAATCGTGAACAACATAAACTATACCTTCGGTTTTAGGTGCTACAACAAGAGCATCCGAAACAACATTTACGGGAGGGGTATCTATAAAGATATAGTCATAGTCCTCTGAAAGCTTATCTAAAAGCTCGCTCATCTTGTCGCTGCCCAAAAGCTCGGAAGGGTTGGGAGGAACAGGACCGGAAGTCATAATATCGAAATAAGGATTAATGGGAGAAATTGCTTCTCCGATTTCGCAAAAGCCGACCAAGACGGAAGAAAGACCCTTCTGATTAGAAAGCTTCATCTTTTTATAAATGGAAGGGCGACGCATATCGGCATCTATAAGGAGGACCTTACTGCCAAGCTGAGCAAATGCGATTGCTAAGTTTACGGCAGTGGTGGATTTACCTTCACCTACATTGGAAGAAGAAAGCACAACGGTCTTACGTTTTGCGCCTGAAAGCAGGAACATAAGGTTGGCGCGGATAGTTTTATAAGCTTCTACAATGGCGAAAGGCACGTGCTGCTTGTTTTCTGTGCTTTCTGTGCCGACTTCGGCGATATTGTAGTTCTGCTCTTTAATCTTCTTAGCCATGCTGCTTACCTCCTCTTGCTGTTGATTGGAAATCAGGCACTGAGCCGAGAAGCGGGATATCGTAGTTATTCTTAATATCATCCTCGCCGTTGATGGTTTTGTCACTAACTGCAAGGTAGATGATTATCATACAAGTAACTGCAACACCGAGGACACCTGCCAAAAGGGTAGAAACCAAGGTTCTGGGAGAAACCTGATTTGCTTTTCTTGCTTTGGACAGAGGGGTTACCATACCGATGTTATACTCAGCGATGAAATCAGAGGAGCATTCCGAATAGATGTTAGCAATCTGCTTTGCGGCATCCTCATCGGGGGATGTTACGGTGATGTCAATGATAAGGGTGTCGGCACGGGCTACGATGTCAACAGTGGACTCGTTGAATTTTTCAACAAGGTTGGATTCCTTAATGCGGTCAACAAATTCCTGACACTCGGAAGGCATCTTTGTTAAAACATATACGTATGTATCGGTTAAGGACAGAGATGCTGCCAGGTCGTTAGACTTGATTGAGGTATCGGTTGTGCCTGCGGTGAAATCCATATCAAGGTCGGCGGCGATGTTACCGTTACTTCCTATGATAGCGGCACCTGCGGCATATTTGGGTGTGGCAAGAGTTACGCAATAGATAAAGGCGATAGAGGCACAGACGACACCTACTACTGCCACTAACCAAATACGCTTGAGAATGATTCGCAAGATTTCCAGAATTGAATACTCACTCATTCGGGGATTACTTCCTTTCATTTAGTGCGGGTAAAGACCATATGCAAACATGCGGATGGATTACTTTCGCATACTTATTCATTATACTTAATACATTATATAATAAATTAATCAAAAAAACAAGTACAAAATTGAAGTTGGCAAAAATTTGTTTCGAAACATAAAATAAAGCGATTACCCGATTGGATAATCGCTTTGTTAGTGTTGGCGTTTCCCTATCTTCCCAGGGCGTCGCCACCCAAGTATTTTCGGCACTAGTGAGCTTAACTTCTGTGTTCGGGATGGGAACAGGTGGACCCTCACTGCAATACACACCAACTTGATGTTTTCCTTGCGGAACATTTGATATATTACCACAAGGAAATGGGTTTGTCAATACCTTTTTTGAAAAAAATTTAAATTAAAGGCGGAAGCCCCCATCTTGACATATCGTATCTGTGATTTGTAACGGCAAACCGTACCGCCACAGTGTAGGACATAAGGAAGTAAGGCAAGGCATAAATCAAGGGAACGCCCACTAAAGACAGCACCATCCAGCCGACGAAAGAAACCACGAAGAAAAGGCAGCTGCCCCTGCTAAGATGCAGGTCAACAGCAATTTTCAACGCTTCCTCCGGCACGAGCTCCTCGTTTATCACCAGCATCAGAGGAGCGGCAAAATATTTCATAACAACCACAAGTGCCACAGCAAGACCTACAACCATCAACACAACCGAAGCAAAGTAAAACAGCATACCGTTCGCTTCAATTGTTTGAAAAAAATGTCCCAACGCCACAGGCAAAAGCCTTACGACAGCAGCAGGCACAAGCGATACCAAAGCAACCAGCACTACCCTGCCCAACAAGGTAACGTATAAGAAAAGACTTTTAAAAAACAATCCTCCCTCGGAAAAATAATAAAATATTTCTGATATGGAAAGCTTTTTTTCAAGCCCTAAAAACCAATACCATCTTAGCACACCTTGAAAAAGTGGCATAACCGCACAAAAGAAGAGTATGCTATACGCCGCCGAGAAAATAACAGACACAATCTCAGGATTCTTATTAGAAACGAAAAACGGCATCATAAAGCCGAACAAAATCCAGAAAAAGCAAACAACAAGCAAAAACACAACCGCCACCAAAATAGACGAGATCCAATGGTTTTTAAGCTGGGATTTAGCTGTTTTTTTAATAATATGTGAAGAAGGTATCACACTTTCACCGCCCCGAAACAGTTTATTTAACCATTTACATTATACCACTCCGCCGTAAAATTACAAGGTGCACACAGGGGGAATTAACGAAATTGTAACATTTTTGCATAAACCCCGCCAAAAAGCCTTGACAAACGGGGACAACTTTGATAAAATCCAATTATCAAGAATCAAACCGATGATTAAGAGTAGTAGCAAAAGACCTTTGCTTCAAAGAGAGCCGACGGGTGGTGAAAGTTCGGCAGGTAAAACTTTTGTGAATGGACTTATGAGGGCGACCGAAAGGGTGAAAACCTTAGTAGCAGTCGACGGGTTTCGCACCTGTTACAAAGGCGAGCCGTATTATTGTACGGAGCACGAGCGGACGGTTTTCCGTCAATTTGGGTGGCACCGCAGGAATTGTTCACACAGTCTTGTCCCATGATTACACATGGAACAGGGCTTTTTTATTTGACACGGAGGACCGATAAAATGTTTATTCTCAAGGAACGATGGCGTGGCTGACAGTCGACCCATCAATCATTTATTTATGTATTAAGGAGAATTTATTATGAAATTCAGCAACGTAGATTTTGACACTTATTTTGCTAACTACCCCGATAAGGACGGCTACTTCGGTAAATACGGCGGCTGTTATATCGACGAAAAACTTAAAAACGCAATGGCAGAAATCACCGAGGCTTACTATTCCATCTGCCAGTCCCGTAAATTCATAGCCGAACTCAGAAGAATCAGAAAAGAGTTCCAGGGGAGACCTACACCCGTTTCCCATCTTGAAAGGCTTTCTGATGCTTTGGGCGGCAAGGTTCAGCTTTATGCCAAGCGTGAGGACCTGAACCATTCCGGTGCCCACAAGCTTAACCACTGTATGGGCGAGGCGCTTCTTGCTAAATATATGGGTAAGAAGAAGGTTATTGCCGAGACCGGCGCAGGTCAGCATGGCGTGGCTCTTGCTACTGCCGCCGCATATTTCGGTCTTGAGTGTGATATTTATATGGG
>JAZNQM010000194.1:0-12984 GCA_045590175.1 Acutalibacteraceae bacterium
CCACTCAGTTGATGGAGCTCGGTATTCCCGTTGTTGTGGCTCTCAATAAGAGTGATATTGGTAAGAAAAAGGGTAATACAATCGATGCAGATGAATTGTCTGTAAGATTAGGCTGCCCCGTTATTAAGACGGTTTCCACCTCTGCAGACGGACTTAAGGCACTGATTAAAACGGCAGTGGAGCAGGTTGGAAAACAGCAAAAAGCCCCCTATAGTCAGGAAGATATCGACCTTACAGTTAAGGCTCAGGTAGAAGCTGCCGACCGCAAGCGTTTTGAGTTTGTTAATAAAATTGTGAAAGAGGTTGAAACCCGTAAGGTTTTAACCAAGGATAGGAATATTGGCGATAAGATTGATGAGGTCCTCACCAACAAGTGGGCGGGCATCCCCATCTTTGCCGCCGTTATGTTCCTTGTGTTCTACATATCACAGACCACCCTTGGTGCCTGGATTGCCGAAGGTGTAGAGGTAGGGGATACCTTCATCCCCGGTCTTGTACCCCTCCTTGAAATTTTCCAGGGCTGGGTAGGAGGCCTTTTGGAAAGTGCCAATCCTCTAATTTCCGCCATACTTGTTGACGGTGTAATCGGAGGTTTGGTTGCAGTTGTAGGCTTCCTGCCTTTGGTTATGGTTATGTATTTCCTTATCGCCCTTCTTGAGGATTGCGGATATATGTCCCGTGCCGCCGTTGTTCTTGACCCCATTTTCAAAAAGGTTGGTCTTTCGGGCAAGTCGGTTATTCCTTTTGTTATCACGGTTGGTTGTGCCGTCCCCGGTATTATGGCAAGCCGTACAATCCGCAACGAGCGCGAACGCAGAGCAACCGCAATGCTTGCGCCCTTTATGCCCTGTGGCGCTAAGATTCCCGTTATCTCTCTTTTTGCAGGTGCATTCTTTGAAAATGCCTGGTGGGTTAGTGCTTTGATGTATTTCGCAGGTATTGTTCTTATATTCCTTGGTGCCTTGCTTATAAATCTCATCACAGGCTACCGTGCCAGAAAATCCTTCTTTATTATTGAGCTCCCCGAATATAAAGCTCCCTCTTTTTGGGGTGCATTCAAGTCTATGTGCAGCCGTGGTTGGGCTTATATCGTTAAAGCCGCCACCATCATCCTCCTTTGTAATATGGCAGTACAGCTGATGCAGTCCTTCACCTGGAGCTTCACCGTTGCTGAAGATGCAAACTCCTCAATCCTTGCTTCTATCGCTTCTCCCTTTGCTTATCTGTTGGTTCCCATTGTGGGAGTTCTTTCCTGGCAGTTAGCCGCCGCAGCTATCACAGGCTTTATCGCAAAGGAAAACGTTGTTGGTACCCTTGCTGTTTGCTTTGTAGGTCTTGATAACCTTATCGACACTGAAGAACTGGCACTGATGGAGGGTGTAGGTGCTGAGGTTGCAGGCATTATGGCAATCACCAAGGTTGCTGCTTTGGCTTATTTGATGTTCAATTTGTATTCTCCTCCTTGCTTTGCCGCAATCGGTGCTATGAATGCCGAAATGAAGAGTGCAAAATGGCTTTGGGGCGGTATCGGTCTCCAACTGGCAGTTGGCTATACCATCGCTTATCTTGTATATACCGTCGGCACCATTGTAGTGGGCGGAACACTTAACATCGGAGCCGCTGTCGGTGGCTTAATCGCTGTGGCGTGTATGGTTGCGATTGTGGTCGCACTTATCATAAACACTAATAAAAAGCTTAATGCCGAGTATGCTTTGAAATCGGCTAAGTAAACACGAAAGTTATGGAACATATAATCACAAATATAATAGTAATTCTAATTTTGGTTGTCATTGCCGCGGCAATTATCCTGTATCTTATAAAAGCCAAGAAACGTGGCGAAAAGTGTGTAGGCTGTCCTTATGCCAAACAGTGCGGCGGTAAATGCAATTCAAAAAAATAGAATAAAAATTATAACAGCACTTCTTATGAGGTGCTGTTGTTCTTTATTAGCTTGTTGACTTTTCAACAAGCGAGTGGTATACTTGATTTTGTAGAAAAGGAGGGTGTGGAAATGGACAAAAGGTTTCAAACCTTTACCATACTTTTAAACAGAATCAGCAGAAATATCAGAAAAATCAAGAATCAGAAAATGGCAGAGTATAATCTCAGAAGTGCTCACATATCCTGCCTTTATTATCTTTATCTTAGCGAAGGGCTTACCGCCACAGAGCTTTGTGAACTGTGCGAGGAGGATAAAGCAACTATTTCCCGAGCTGTTGATTATCTTGAAACTGAAGGCTATTTGGTAGAAAGTACAACCGTTGGAAAGCGTTATAAAGCCCCTTTGTTCCTGTCCGAAAAGGGCAAAGAGGTCGGAAGCAAAATATCATGTAAGATAGATGCAGTACTGAAGGAATTAAACCGCAGCCTCAGCGAAGAAGATAGACTGAAGTTTTACAACAGTCTTTCTATTATAAGCGATTGTCTTGAGCAAATTTGTGAACAGAAAGGATAAATATGAATGAATCAAAATGAAAGGTATCAAGCCCTGTTTACCCCTTGGAAAATTGGTAATGTAGAAATCAAAAACCGAATAGTGATGTGTCCTATGGGTGGTACGTCCCTCTTTGGCTGGTTCGAGCTGGGTGGTTGTCACTTCGATAAGGAGGCAGCAAAGCTTTTCTTGGAGAGAGCCAACAATAACGTAGGATTAATTATCCCCGGTATTGCTCCTCTTAGAGACACCTTCTGGGGCAAGTGGCTTTGGCAGAATCCTAAAATGTTCGACGAGCTAAAAGTGTTTATGGAGGAAATACATAAGACTGGTGCCAAGCTGTTTGTACAGCTCACCGCAGGTATGGGCAGAAGTTGGGCAATCACCGAGCTTGTGGCTCCTCTCCATAAAAATAAGGTCACTCGTGCCTTGATAAAGCCTATCATCGACACCTCCCACGAGCTGGCTTCTCCCAGTCCACAACCCTCCCGCTGGGCACACGATATCGAGTGTCCCGAAATGACGGTGGAGCAGATACACGAAATAATCGAAGCCTTTGCCAAAACCGCAAAGCTCTGTAAGGATGCTGGGGTTGACGGTGTTGAGGTGCACGCAGTTCACGAGGGCTATCTGCTTGACCAGTTCTCAATCGAATTTTTCAACAAGCGTACCGATGAATACGGCGGTAGCTTTGAAAATCGCTATCGCTTCGCCGCCGAGGTCGTAAAGGCAATCAAGGAAAGCTGCGGTGCGGATTATCCCGTTTCCCTCCGTTATTCCGTCGAGTCTAAAATGAAGGGCTTCTGCGAGGGTGCAATGCCCGGCGAGGAATATACCGAGGTTGGCAGAGCAATGCCCGAATCGGAAAGGGCGGCGAAATATCTGCAGGACGCGGGCTATGATATGCTTAATGCCGACAACGGTACCTACGACTCCTGGTACTGGGCGCATCCTCCTATGTATATGCCCGAAAACTGCAACCTGCAGGATGTGGCACATATCAAGGAATTTGTGGATATCCCCGTTGTTTGTGCAGGCAGAATGGATGTCGATGTTGCGGCTGAGGCTATAGCCGATGGCAAAATTGATGCTATGGGCGTTGCCCGTCAATTCCTAACCGACCCCGAGTGGGTAACGAAATTAATTGAGGACCGACTTGAGGACATCAAGCCCTGCATCTGCTGTCATGCAGGCTGCTTCAATTTTTCCTCCTCTAAAGGTCATGCTAATACCCAGGATCTTACCGACACAATGGGACTTTCCCGCTGTGCCCTTAACCCCCTTACAATGCAGTCTAAGAAGTATCATATAGAGCCTGCCAAAAAAAGTAAGAATATCGCCGTAATCGGCGGCGGTATCGGCGGTATGGAAGCGGCAATACTTCTTGCCAAGCGCGGACACAAGGTTACCCTTTACGAAAAAACCGACAGTCTCGGCGGTGTTTTTGTTGCCGCGGCAGCACCTTCCTTCAAGGAAAAGGACAGAGCCCTTATCAGCTGGTACATTCGCGAGGTTGCAAAGCACCCGATTGAGGTCAAATATAACACCGAGATAACCGACATTAAGAGTCTTAATGCCGACGAAATCATAATTGCCACAGGTGCTAAACCCAAGAACATTCCCGTCGAGGGTGCCGATAAAGCTATTGAAGCGGTTGATTTCTTGCTTGGTAAACGTGAAGTAGGGGAGAACGTCACCGTAATCGGCGGAGGTCTCACAGGTTGCGAAATCGCATACGAACTCTACCTTCAGGGCAAGAAGCCCACTATCGTTGAAATGCAGGACGACCTTATAACCACAAAGGGTATCTGCCTTGCAAACACCAGCTTCCTTCGTGATTTCTTTAAAACAAATAACGTGCCCGTTCACCTCGAAACAGCTCTTTGCAAAATTGGTGAGAATGCAGTTACTGTTAAGGACAAAGAGGGCAAGTCCTTTGATATCGACAGCGACTCTGTGATTCTTTCGGTTGGCTACAATCCCGCCCCCCTTGCAAAAAAAGGCAAGCACGTTCACGTAATCGGCGATGCCGCAAGCGTTGGCAATCTCAGAACCGTTATCTGGGGTGCCTGGGACGTTTGTATGAAACTCTAATAACAGGAGGATAAATTTGATGATACTGACAAAAGAACAACAGGCAATTCTTGACGGAGAAAAGGGAGAAACCCTTGCCAAGGTAATGAAAACTCTGGTTATGTACGGTGATGCCTTCGAGGCAGAAAAGTTAGTGCCCATAACCTCAAAATACAACCACCTTGTAACCTCCTTCGGTCTTAAGGTTATGTCACCTGTGTATGACCTTATGCAGCAGCTTCTGGATGCGGGTGTTTGCTCCGAGCAGAAGTTTTCTGTTGACCCAAGACCTTTGGATAAAAACGTACCTGCAAGCTTTCTGCAGAACTTTGTATTCAACAATTTTATGTATACAAAGCAGGAATTCTATGAGAAGCAGCTTATAGAGTTGGGACTTATGGATAAGGATGCCTTCAGCTGCACTTGTTATATGGACGAAATGGGTAATAAGCCATTAAAGGGAGAGATTCTTTCCTGGGCAGAGTCCAGTGCCGTTGTTTATGCAAACTCGGTTTTAGGTGCCCGTTGTAACCGAAACTCGGGGATTATCGACATTATGGGCTCCATAGTGGGCTATGTTCCTTATTTCGGTCTCCTCACCGACGAGGGTAGAAAAGCTACCTGGGTTGTTAAAATCAACACAACCAAAAAGCCCGAAGCACAGCTCTTAGGCTCCGCAATCGGTATGAAGGTTATGGAGGATGTACCTTATGTTATCGGTCTCGATAAGTGGATAGGAAATGAGCTCAACGACGATACTCAGGCTTATCTTAAGGACTTTGGTGCCGCCACCGCTTCTAACGGTGCTGTTGGACTTTACCATATAGAAAACCTCACTCCCGAGGCGGTAGAGCAGGGAACAGCACTTATTGCCGAAAACGCCCGTGAATACGTAATTGATGATGCCGAGCTTCAAAGGGTACAGGATAACTATCCTGTTATCTGGAAGAATCCCGATGCCGCCCCCAAGCTTTGCTTTGTGGGTTGTCCCCATCTTTCCTTGAAGCAGCTTAAAAACTGGACCGAGGAAATCGAAAATGGACTTAAAATTAGTGGCAAGAAAAAGGTTACAATCCCCACAGTATTCACCGCAGCACCCAGGGTTTTAGAGGAATTCGGTAAGACGGAGTATGCCCAAAGACTCAAGGCCACAGGTGTTATCACTTCCTACATCTGCCCCTTGATGTATATGAACAATCCCCTTTGCAAAACAATGCCTGTTATAACCTCCTCCAACAAGCTTCGTACCTACACCAGTGCAAAGTACTATACCGATGGGGAAATTCTTAATATAATCACAGGAGGTAACCGCTAATGAAACAGTTCAAAGGAAGAGTTGTAACTCCCGGTGAGGTTACAGCTGAAGCAGTAGTCACCACCGAAGGCTTTAACACCCTTGCCTCCTTTCAGATGGCATTGCAATTTGGAGACAAGCAGGTTAAATGCGGCGACCAGAACAACAAGGAGCTTCATGGTAAGCCCCTTATAAACAAGGCTCTCTGCCTGCCCCAGACCATCGGCTCTACCACAGGCGGCTTGGTGCTTTATTGTGCCTGTGCTATGAAGAAAAACCCAGCCTGTATGCTCTTTGCCAACCACATTGACTCCCTTGCTGCCGCAGGTGCAGTGCTTGCCGATGTATGGGTGGACGGTGTGTCGATGCCCGTTGTGGACTCTCTCGGCGACGAGTTTCTGCAGTATGTTAAAGACGGAATGAAAATAACTGTTAAGGCAGATGGCATCGTAGAGGTGGAATAATATGAGCGAAAGCAAAAAACAAATGTGGCAGGCGTTGAAATTCACACTGTTTTCAATCTCTGCAGGTATAATTCAGATAGGCTCCTTCGCCCTTATGGAGCTTTTCATTAAGGATTATTGGATACCCTATCTTACCTCTTTGGTGCTTTCCATTCTCTGGAATTTCACCCTTAACCGCCGCTATACCTTTAAATCCGCTGTCAACGTTCCTGTGGCAATGGCAAAGGTTTTCGGCTTCTATCTTGTTTTTACTCCCGTATCTACCTACCTCGGCAACCTTGCCGAAGCCCACGGCGGGAATGATTTTCTAATATTAATTGTCACTATGCTGACAAATTTCGTGTTGGAATTTCTATTCTGCAAATTCGTGGTATATCGCGGTCAGGAAAATACAATAGATAATAAATAAAAGCATCCCCGTGCTCTACGTGAAGTGTGAACACGGGGTATTTTTATAGTCATTCTGTGTATGCAATAAGGGAGCCTTGGTATTCATTAAGGAAATCTTCGGCAGTTTTTTCCATAAGCACACCGCAGGATTTGGAATCGCGGAAGCAAATGTTAATGGTAAGTCTTCCTAAGTATTTATCTATTATCTGAACAAATATACTGAAATTATTTCCCGCCTGCCAGGCTGCCGAAACGGCACAATCGTATTTGTAGTTTGCTCCCCCTGACTGGGAGCCCACCTGATCGGAGTATCCCCATTGCGGGAACTTTTGGAATACGTTTTCTCCAAATGCGAACCTAAGCTCTTTTTCACCCTGTGCGTTTTTATATTTTAGCACCTTTTGTTCAAAGTCGATGGTGAAATATTCCCATCCCATAGGGTTGTCATCACAGCGAAAGACCTTGCCGCTGACTTCTTTTTGAAGGGCATTGTGACTGTCACCTATAGCACAGCGGAGTATTCTCGAGGAGCAGTAAGCCTCTAATTCTTTAAGTGCATCGGGATTATCGGGCAACTCATCTGAAAAGTTATCGAATAGCTCCAATATCGCGTGGAATAATGCAACAGTGTTAGCACCGGTGTTGGGCGACTGATTGTCTGCATTGCAAAGGAACATAAGGTTTTTCTTCGGTAGAGCTATTGCATACTGACCACCCATTCCGTCGAATGAGAAGGCATCCTCGCGAGGCTTCCAAATCTGATAACCGTAGGCATATTTATGGTCTATATCATTGCTGAGGTTTGGTCTGCTTAGACTTGATACCGCCTCTTTCATATACTGTCTGTCAATGAGCTGTTTTCCATTCCATTCGCCTTCGTTCATAACCAACTGAGTAAACAGAGCCAAATCTCTCATACTGCAAATCATAGCGCTGTCACCCCAGGAATGACCACCTGGGCAGGAGAGCATATAGGCATCCTTTAAAAATCCGATTTCGTTAAGGAAAGCCTCTCTCATATAACTAATCAGCTTTTTATCGCTTAACTTTTCCACAAGGCAGCCGAGAGCGAAGCTACCTGAGCTATCGTACTGAAACCAGGTGCCGGGCATTCTTGGAGCATCCGAGGATAAATATAAGCCCAGTCGATCGTTTGGTTTTGCTTCAAACCAATTTACAGGACAGGCAGCGGTTGTCATAGTCAGCATTTCGCGAACGGTCTGTTTTTTAAGGTTTTCTTTAATGTTAAGATATTCATATTCCGGGTAGTAGGAAACAAAAGGCTTATCTAAATCAACAAGCCCCTTAGTATATAAAGCACCAATCGCTACCGCCACAAAGCTTTTGGTCACAGAATACATACGGTGAGGCTGATTAATTTTGAAGGGCTTCCAGTATGCTTCGGTGAGGGTCTTTCCATCCTTTACTATCATAAAACTGTGGAAATTATATCCGTTTCTTTCAAGGCGGCTTACGGTTTCTAATAAAGCTTTTGAACTGATTCCTGCTTTTTCAGGTGTTATTTTTTCAAACATTTTGCTACCTCCTAAAAGAGAGTGTGGATTATTTTATATACTTTTTTATTAGGGTAACCATCTGGGTCCGACTTTCAGCGTTACAGTCGCCAAGCAGCTTTTTGATTCTGTATTTAACACCGCTGACCGACATAAAACAAAGCTCTGCAATTTCCTCAATAGTCTTATCACGCAGTAAATAATCTATGATATCCATTTCGGTTTTATCGGCAGTGCTCAACAGCTTATCAACAATAAGCATTTCCCGAAATTCCGGGTCGGTATAGAGTTTGTCTTTACTTGATTTAAGCTCTAATTTCAAGGGAGATGAAACTACTGCGGCGGTTTCGGAGTTTTGAAGCGACCACAAAACCTTTACCGTCATCTCGGAAAGAAACCCGTGTTTCTTTTTAGCGTTGTATATGTAAACTGCCGCATCTCCGTATTGCTGGAAATTCATATCAAGAGATAGAATATACTCTCTGTAATAGTCAGAAATTCTGGTGGCGGCACAGCTGACGATTGTCAGCCTTGATAGTTGATGCGGAGCAAGTTCCGTAAGGTGCTTCACTAACGATACAGCGGCAAAATCATTGGTACATATAACTGCATCGAAGCTATCGATTAATTTATAAAAATCCTCGAAGCATCTTTGAAGTGAGCCGAAATTCGTGAAAATCTGCATTGATTTGAAATTTTCGTCCCGCCATTCCAAAAGGTTGTCAACGCGGCTGATATCTGAAATTGAATCGGTATTGATTCCGTATAGAGCTATGCGACTTTTGGATCGAGATTTCAAGGTATCCAAAAGGTTTTTCATCGAGCCGTTAATATCCGAACAGACAAGACTGTACATACATCCAGGTAGCTTTTCGGACTGATTGGAGATAAGTATGGGCTTAATGCCGTTACGGTTTAATTGAGTAACCGCCGAGAGAATCCACTCGCGGTCGGAAGCGATAATAAAAATTGCTTCTAAGTTACCGTCGACTGTATTTGAAATATTGCAGAAGGGAATTCTATGGTAGCGCAGTCTTTCAGTAAGGCTCTTATAAATGCTTTTGCACCACAGACTTTCCGAATATTTAGAGTCTAACAAAACACCTACCATATCCTCACCTCGAAGTTCAAACTTGTTTCTAATACTGACTAAGTTTAGTATATAATGGGGGAACCGGGATTGCAATAGCAAATAGTATATTTTTCTTTGCAAATCGTTAATCTTTAAGTTAAATTAAACGCTTTGAATTTTGCCTAAAAAGTCAATATATCTTCTTGCAAACATTTTTTAATAAAAACAACTAAAAAATATGTTTTTTGTCACGCGATTTTTCGCCTTTAATATCCAAAGGTTTTATTCTAAAATAAATATAGAAATAAAACTATACGGGAGAGTATACGATGAGCAAAGTAAATGTTAAAAAACATAAGCAAATCATCCCTACTTACATTCCTAAAAAGGCAAACGATTTGCCGATGTTTTTCGAGAATAAACCCTACCAGGGTGCCAGCGGCAGATTGTATCCAATTCCTTATTCCGATGGCATTACCGATGAAAAAAAGGACGTAGAGTACGAGGTATTCACCCTTGAGAATGAGTATATTAAAACTCAGGTTTTGCCCGAAATAGGCGGTAAAATTTTAAGAGGCTATGACAAAGTGGGCGAGCATGACTTCATTTATTATAACGAGGTAATCAAGCCTGCACTTGTGGGACTTGCAGGTGCCTGGATTTCCGGTGGCATTGAGTTCAACTGGCCTCAGCATCATCGTCCTACAACCTATATGCCTTTAGAGGCGGTAGTCGAGGAAAATCCCGACGGCGGCAAAACCGTTTGGACAGGCGAGGTTGAGCCCTTTAATCGAATGAAGGGTATGGCGGGCATAACCCTTGATAAGGGCAGAAGCTATATTAAAGCCAAGGTCCGTGTTTATAACCGCACTGCGCTCCCTCAGATTTTTATGTGGTGGGCTAATCTTGCAGTGCCTGTAAACGATGATTACAGAACTGTTTTCCCGCCCGACTGCGAATGGGTCAATGACCACGACCGCAGAGCCGTTTTGGAGTGGCCTATTGCCAAGGGGGTTTATAAAACCGCTCGCCCCTATGATTTTGGCGAGGGAACCGATCTTTCACATTACAGTTCCGTTAAGGTTCCTTCCTCCTACCTTATATCCCAAGGACAAAGCGATATGGATTTTATTGCGGGCTACGACACTGGAATAAACAAAGGTATCGCCACAGTTGCTAACCATCACATTTCCCCGGGCAAAAAAATGTGGCATTGGGGCATCGGTGATTTCGGCGATATGTGGTGCAATAATCTTACAGATGAAAACGGTCCCTACATCGAGCTTATGACAGGCGTCTATACTGACAATCAGCCCGACTTCACCTGGATAGCTCCCTACGAAACCCGTGAATTTGAGCAGTATTGGTATCCCATCCGCGATATTGGAGAGGTTAAGAACACCACCGTTGATGCCGCACTTAATATGGAAAAGCGTAAAGACGGACTTTACTTTGGCTTCAATGTCACCGGTACTTTTAAAAACACCACTATTCGTGTTTTAGCAAAGGATAAAGTGCTTTATACCGAAACCTGCGATATGGCCCCCGACCGGTCATATATAAAAACCATAGATATTGGTGACACAGAGTTTAACGATATAACTGTTTCGTTGATTTCCTCTGAGGGCAAGGTGCTTGTTTCCTACACTCCTTACGTCAGAGGTCAGAAGAAGCCGATAGAGCCTCGCCTACCTGTAAAACGTCCTTCTGAAATTAAAAATGTTGAGGAGCTTTATATCAACGGCTACCATCTCGAACAGTATAAACAACATAACTACAAGCCGGAGGATTATTACTTAGAGGGTATTCGTCGCGATGCGGGTGATATCCGTTGTAATACGTCGATGGCTCGTCTGAAACTTAAAAACGGTGAGTTCTTAAAATGTGTGGAATATTGCGACGTTGCCATAAAACGCTTGACCTCCCGTAATGAGCACCCGACAGATACCGAAGCATTCTATCTAAAAGGCTTAGCCTTGGGATACCTCGGTCGAGACAAAGAAGCGTATGACGTTCTATATAAAGCGGCTTGGAACTATACCCACCGAAGTGCCGCAATGTTCGAGCTTGCCTGCCTTGACTGCAAGCTGGGTGATTATGCAGCCGCCTTGGAAAAGTTGGAAGAATCTATCGGACTTAACTACGGACACACAAAGGCACAGAACTTAAAAACCACTATTCTTCGCCGTTTGGATATGACAGCCGCCGAAAGGTCGGCAAGCTATAATGCTAAAGATGACCTTCTTGACCTGTTCGGTATGGTTGAATATTCACACTTTACCGATAACAGCGAATTAATCGAACAGTTCTCACGAAAGCCCGAAAACATCGTAGACGTAGCTAATGATTATATTAAGGCAGGCTTCATCGAAGACGCTCTTTATGTAATTGGTATGTATAAAGGTAACTATCCGCTTGTTGAGTACTATAAGGCTTTCCTCAAAAAGGACGTAGCCTTGATAGAAAAAGCCGAGGCTTTAGACACAGGCTATTGCTTCCCCTCGCGGCTTGAGGATATCGCAGTGCTGAATTACGCGGTAGAAAACTGCAGCACTGCCGCTAATGCTTGCTATTATTTAGGCTCCCTTTACTACGATCGCTTTCGCTATTCGGAGGCGGCAGAGGTCTGGGAAAAGGGGATAGAGCGAGATAGCACCCACGGCAAAATATGGCGTAACCTTGCCCTCTATTATTTCGATAAGGCAGGCAAGCCCGAAAAAGCCAAGGAATGCTTGGAAAATGCCCTTAAATATAAAAAAGACCCCAGACTTTTGCTGGAGTATGAGCAATTGCTTAAAAATATGAACTACTCGCCCGAGCAGCGAATTGAGGTATATGATAAATATCCCGAGCTGCTGAGTGAACGCGATGATTGCTACCTTGATAAACTCACCTTGATTTCTCAAACTGGAGATTTCGAGAAGGCTATTGAATTGGCAAGGGTCAAACGTTTCCATATTTACGAGGGCGGTGAGGGAAAGCTAACCAAACAGCACGCTTGGATGCACACTCTTTACGGCAAAGAGCTGATGGAAAAGGGAAATTACAATAAGGCGGAGGAGATATATCTCAACGGAGTTAATATGCCTAAATCCTACGGAGAAGCCAAAACCTTCTTTAATCAGGAGGCACATATTTTCTACTATCTCGGTTCGTTGTACGAAATGCAGGGCGAAACCGAAAAAGCCTATAATGCCTTCAAAGAAGCGGCAATCTACAAAGCGGCAGTTTCGGAAATATCTCTATTCCGTGCATTAGCATTGCTCAAACTCAATGAAAGAGCAGAGGCAAGCAAGGTGCTTGAAGAAATGCTGTCTGTAGCCGAGAACTTCATCGTAAACAAAGATTTAAGAACCTACTACGGTGTCGGTTCGCCTTCTCCGATGCCTTTCGAATACGACATAGAGAAAAACAACCTCACCGACGGCTATATTCTCAAAGCTTACGCGTTGCTGGGATATGACAAAAAATCAGAAGCTGAAGCTACCATTGATAAGGCTCGACAGCTCAATCCCTATGACTTCAGAATTTTCGCATTCGACAGGATAAAATAGAAAGCTTCAGCTATATAGAACTATATCAACAAAACCCGACTCTCCACCAATTAATTGAGAGTCGGGTTTGTTAATATGAGCGAAAATTCGGCGAGTATGTATACTCGCTATGAGTTGATATAAGCCGTATGAGTGCAGTAATGATACACACGCTATCACGTGATGATATACAGTCCTAACGGACTGATG
>JAZNQM010000195.1:0-9760 GCA_045590175.1 Acutalibacteraceae bacterium
GGTCTTGAAGGCTCTGTAATTATCGACAAGATTGTTTCCAGCGGCAAGGCTAACTACGGCTTCGACGCTTACCGCGAAATCTATACAGATATGATTGAAGCTGGAATTGTGGACCCAACAAAGGTTACCCGTTCCGCACTTCTTAATGCTTCCTCTGTTGCTTCTATGGTTCTCACAACCGAGACCTTAGTTGCCGAAAAGAAGGAGGATGCTGCCGCCGCTAATGCTGCAGCCGCCGCTGCCGCTGCCGCCCAGGGTGGTATGTACTAATTAAACCTTAGAACGACGTCTGTCAAAAACGATGGACGTCGTTTTTTTCTTATTGTATATTTTTTGTATTGAAAAGTATAAAAAATCGTGGTAAAATCAAAAAGTAAAAATAAACGTAAAGGTTGTTTGTTATGAGAAGATTTACAACAAAACCAAAACTTTCAGAGCTTACCCTCCGTGAAAAAATCGGCCAGACCGCCGTTGTGCAGATTGCTGATTTTATCAACCACGAAAATATAGAGGAGTACCTCAAGGAGAACCCCATTGGCAACATCTGGAACTGCGGCAATCTTGCAATGACCATCGTTAACCTCACAGGCATTGTAGGTGAAAATCTGCAGGATAGCGAATACTACCGCAAGTGGGTTGAGAAAATCGACGGAATGCTACCTATTCCCGTGCTTTCAGCCACCGACCCAATGGGCGAAACCTTTGCCACAAACTTTCCCGAGCTTGTAACTGCCCCTACAGTTGCCGCCGCTAACTCGGTTGACCTCGCTTACGAATATGGTGTTATGCAGGCTAAAATGGCAAAGTCGGGTGGATGTAACTACTATTGGGCACCCGTTATGGACATTCCATCAAGATTTTCGGCGATTTCGATAATGCGTGCAATGTCCGATGAACCCAAAAAGCTACGCGATTTATCTGCAGGTATGATTAAAGGCTTGCAGGACAACGGTGTTGCCGCAACAGTTAAGCACTTCCCAGGTGCCGACCAGACCGAATACAGAGACCCTCATTTCTCTCCTGCAATAATCGGCTCAAGTCTTAAAGAATGGAAGAAGCTGCAGGGCAAGGCTTTTCAGAATATGTTTGATATCGGTGTTATGTCGGTTATGATTGCTCATATGGGCTTCCCTGCGGTAGATGACAGAATGATTGGCAACAGCTACATTCCTGCCACCCTTTCCGACAAGATAATTTTAGGACTTCTTAAAAAGAAGATGGGCTTCAAGGGAGTAGTTATTACCGACGGTATCGATATGGCGGCCCTTTATGCCGCATACCCCAACCCCGAGGATCTGTTCGTTGCTCTGCTTAACGCCGGTAACGATATCCTTCTTGGTGTCAGAGATCTGAAATACATAGATATGATCGAAAAGGCTGTTAAAGATGGAAGAATAAGCGAATCTCGAATAGATGACGCTTGCAGTCGTGTTCTTGATATGAAGGAAAAGCTGGGTCTGTTTGGTGAAAAGACCGAGCCTGTCGTTATGGATGAAGCCCTTTATAACGAGATTTCTGAGCACAACCGCAAGGTGAGTGAGCTCGCGGTAACCCTTGAGTGTGATAAGAAGAATCAGCTTCCTCTTGACCCCTCGAAAATCAAGAAGGTAACCATCGTTTGCTCTGCCCACGTAGACAGAGCCTACGAGGGTCTCCGTCATATGAAGGCGGCACTTGAAGAAAGGGGAATGGAAGTTCGCATTCAAAGACGTATCGCCTCTATGGACGATATGAAGGCGGTTTCTGACAGCAGTGACCTCATAATCTATGCTGGCTATCTTTTCCACCACGCACCTATGGGTGCCTCCAGCTTCTACGGTGATGAGTGTGCAACCTTCTTCTTTGCATTTACCCACGGTATCGAAAAATCGGTCGGCGTTTCCTTGGGTTCTCCATACGTTTACTATGATTTCTATAGTAACCTCAATGTTTTTGCTCATGCCTACAGTCTCAGCCGTGAGGCTCAGGAAGCTTTCGTAAAGGGTATATTCGGTGAAATTGAATTCCGCGGCGAAATGCCCTACATTCAACCGGGTCCCCGCAAGGAATAATTAATAATTTCGGCATCTGCAACCCCTCACTTTATATGAGATGGGAGTGTAGATGCCGTTTTTGCAGTTGAATATCAGAACAAAAAATATAATAATTTTAATCTTTACAAGAATAGATATAAATGGTACAATCTATACAAGATTGGAGGCAAAATATATGGATACATATTTCACCAAAGAAAAGATAAATTCTATAGCTGAATTTTTAAACGAAAAAATAGTAGTTGAAAGTAAAAAAATCGAAAATATAGAATTCTTGGAAGCAGGTTATAAGAAGGGTCATACCCCGCCCGCTTGCGGTTATCGTCCCTTGAGCGATGATTTCTGTTTTTCCGGCATAGACAAGCATTGGTGGTTGCACTTTAAGGTTACTGTGCCCGAATGTTCCGAAGGCAGAGAGGTGCGTTTGTTCTTTGTAACAGGCAAGGAAAACGAATGGGATGCTATCAATCCGCAGGGTATTCTGTATATCAATGGTGAGCTTATAGGCGGCGCTGATGCGAACCACCACGAATACCCCTTGAAGGCCGGCGAATATGATATCTATTTCTACCTGTACAGCGGAAGAGTAGAGGGCATTTTTAACTTGGTAGCAAGCCTCCATACCGTGGATTTAGCGGTTGAAAAGCTTTACTATGATATCAAGGTTCCGCTGGAATCTGCAAATTGTCTCGCCGAAAACGACAAAAACCGTTTTGATATCTTAAAGCATCTGCAGATAGCGACCAATATGATAGATTTAAGAAGTCCCTATAACGAGGATTTCTATCGCTCAATCAAAGAAGCCGACCAATATATGGCAACCGAGTTTTACGGCAAGGCTTGTGGTGATAGCGACATAACCGTCCATTGTATCGGTCATACCCATATAGACGTCGCCTGGCTTTGGACCCTGGCTCAGACGGTTGAGAAAACCCAACGCAGCTTTTCTAATGTTCTGGGACTTATGGAGCGTTACCCCGAATATAAATTTATGTCCAGTCAGCCCCAGCTTTATGCCTACTTAAAGGAATCTGCCCCCGAGGTATACGAAAAAGTAAAAGAAAAGGTTCGTGAGGGCAGATGGGAAGCAGAAGGTGCTATGTGGCTTGAGGCAGATTGTAACCTCATCAGCGGTGAGAGTATGGTTCGTCAGATTATCCACGGCAAACGCTTTATGAAAGAGGAGTTCGATGTAGACAGCAAAACCCTCTGGCTTCCCGATGTCTTTGGATACAGTGCTGCTTTGCCGCAGATACTTAAAAAGTGCGGTGTTGACAATTTTGTCACCTCTAAAATCAGCTGGAACGAAATGAATACCATGCCTTACGATACCTTTATGTGGGAGGGTATAGACGGCACCGAGATTTTCTCAAACTTCTTAACCGCTCAGGACAGCCGTCCCGATGGCTCTACCGAAAATTACACCACCTACAATGCATTTCTGCGTCCAAATCAAGTGTTGGGTGCCTGGAACCGTTATCAGCAAAAGGACTACAACAAGGATGTTACAATGACATACGGCTACGGTGACGGTGGCGGCGGTCCTACCGCTTGGATGCTTGAAAATCAGCGTCGCCTCAGCTACGGAATCCCCGGTATGCCCAAAACCAAAATCAGCACCTCTGCCGAGTGGCTCAGTAGGGTTCGAGAAAACTTCCAAAAAAGCTGCGAAGAGCTTCGCCGCACACCCCGTTGGGTGGGTGAGCTTTATTTAGAGCTTCACCGCGGCACCTATACCTCGGTCGCAAAAAACAAGAAGAACAACCGCGACTGCGAATTTTTGCTCCAAAAGGCTGAGAGCATCAATGCAATCGCCGCCGCAATGGGTACGCGTCCCGACTATCCCGACGAAAAGCTTTATTCCGCCTGGCAGACCCTGTTGCTCAATCAGTTCCACGACATTCTCCCCGGTTCCTCCATCAAAGAGGTATACGATGACTGCGACGTTGATTATGCAAAGATTAAGAAAACCGCAAATGCCGAAATCACCAACGCCTTAGACTCTATTGCCGCAAATGTTAAGGGCAAGGGAGAGCTTGTCTATAACCCCACAGGCTATGATATGTCGGGACTTATCGAGAAAAACGGCGAGCTTTACGAAACTCCCGAAATTCCCGCCTACGGCTACAAGGTGGTAGATTTGTCTGCTGCCGAAAACCGCGTGCAGGTAATCGGTCCTATGCTCGAAAACGACTACTATACCTTAGTGTTGGATAAAGCAGGTCGTATCAAGACCCTTTATGATAAGGAAAACCGCCGAGAGGTGCTTATCGCAGGGGCTTACGGTAACGAGTTCCGCGTGTTCGAGGATCTTCCCAAAGATTATGATAACTGGGAAATCTCCCGTTACTATAGCGAAAAAATGTGGGTGCTTGATTCAAAAGCAGACATCAAGCCCTTTACCAATAACGTAGGTGCAGGCTTCGTGGTAGAAAGGGATTATCTTGATTCCAAGATTAGCCAGACCATCCAGCTCTATAACAACAGCCGCCGCATTGATTTTAAAACCGAAATCGACTGGAAGCAGGACCATCAGATATTAAAGATTGCATTCCCGCTTGACGTGCATACTAACAAGGCAACCTACGATATACAGTTCGGCAACATCGAACGACCCACCCATTCCAACACCTCTTGGGATGCGGCTAAGTTCGAGGTCTGTGCCCATAAGTGGGTGGACGTTTCTGAAAACGGCTACGGTGTAGCTCTGCTTAACAACTGTAAATACGGCTTCAATACCGTTGGCAGTACCGTTTCCTTAACCGTTCTTAAATGCGGCACCAATCCCAACCCCGAGGCAGATAGATGCCACCACGAGTTCACCTATTCGCTCCTGCCACATAGCGGTGACTTCCGTGAGGCTATGGTGCAAAAGGAAGCTTATCGCCTCAACAATCCGATGGTATCTAAATCCGTCGATAATCCCAACGGTACCCTTGTTGACAGCTATTCCGCAATCTCCTGCGACAGCGAAAATGTTACCATTGATACCCTCAAAAAGGCATACGACGGCAACGGCATCGTCGCCCGACTTTTCGACTCCTTCGATTGCAGAAAAACAGTAAAGCTTAAGGTCGGCTTCGACTTCCAAAAAGCTCACCTCTGCGATATGCTTGAAAACGAAATAAGCGAGCTTGAAGTCCGCGACGGCGAAATAATCCTCCCCCTCAAAAACTTCGAAATCGCCACCATTAAAATTAAGTAATTATGAATCACGCCCGACCTTTCCGCTTTCAATGTCGGGCGTGTTTTTTCTTTTTTAATCATTGAATTACTTTTTATTGTATGGTATAATCAAAATAAAGTTCAACCTATATTTGCTTGATTAGGAGGAAAACAGAATGAAAAAACGAATTCTATCAATCCTGCTGACTTTTGTGATGGTGCTGTCCATCACCCCTGTCGGCACATTCAATCTCGCGACTTCTGCCGCAACCAATATAGGATTTACAATTCAGGATGACTTATCAAAAGTCGAAAATCTTGCAACAGTTATATCCGGTTCCAATAATCTTGTAGCAGGCTTTACAAATTCAACCACGGCGGATGTTACAGGAACCTATCGGTCGTCATATACCACCTCGGAAGTAAGCGACAGAGCCTTTGATTCCAAGGAAGGTACAACTTTAACCAACGGAATTATAGCCGAAACTCATGCAAATATTAACGGCGGTCATAAATGGTTTGACGCTGATGGCAGCTGGCAGGAAGGCTATGTTGATATAACCTTTACCCTAAACAGCGAAAGCGTAATAAACAACATTCTCGTTGCCTCCAATTCCCTCGCCAACGAGATGGATCGCAGAACTTGGGAATATAAGGTTTATACCTCAACCGCTTTAAGCACCTTATACCAAAGTTCCAACGAACGTGCCTACTATTGCGGCGGCGACACCACCTTGGGCACTGATAACTACGCAACCGACGGGCAATATATCACATTTAACGAACCCACAGCCGCAAAATATGTGGGCATAAGAATTTTAAAAGGCTGCAATCCCAACAGCCCTGACAATCGCAAAAATTATAGTTATGTCCGCCTACGTGAAATCGCTGTGATAGGTGAACCTAAAACGGAAAACGATTCAGATGATGAAACTTTTGCCCCGTATCCCGAAGCAACCCCGGCTGAATATTTTGAATATACAATAAGCGGCGGCAATGCAACCCTCACCGACTACACCGGCTCTGCTGCAGAGGTTGTAATCCCTGCTGAAATCCAAGGCTGCCCCGTTACAAGTATAGGTAATTCTGCATTCTCCTTTTGCTACAGCCTTCAAAGCGTCACCATCCCAAATAGCGTTACAAGTATAGGTGAGAGTGCATTCTTCGATTGCTCCTACCTTAAAGATGTCTACATAACCGACCTTGCCGCCTGGTGTAATATTTATTTTGGAGATTACAGTTCAAACCCATTATACTACGGCTTTCTTTATATAAACGGAGTTTTGGCAACCGATATCGTAATTCCTTCGGGCGTTACAAGTATAGGTGATTATGCATTCTCTGGCTCCAGTCTTAGAAGCGTCATTATACCCTCGGGCGTCACAAGTATAGGTGAAGGTGCATTCTACGAATGTTGGTCTCTAACCAGTATCACCATTCCCTCTAGCGTTACAAGTATAGGTGATTCTGCATTTGCGTTTCCCGATCAACCCTGTGCAGATGTATTTTATGAAGGCACCGAAACGGACTATTGTAACATAGTTGGCAAACAGCAAATTGATGCACAATGGCATTACAATTCTTGCATAGGTGCATCAGAGCATTCATATGATAACATCTGTGATAGCATTTGTAATATTTGTGGAAAAACAAGGACCGCTCCACATAGCTTCGCATGGACAATAGACAAACAGGAAAATTGTGGGGTTGATGGAAAGAAGCACGAGGAATGTACGGTTTGCCGTGAAACTCGCAGTGAAAACACCACAATTCCCGCTACAGGTAATCACAATTTTGATAATGTTTGCGATAGTGTTTGTAATGTTTGTTCCTTTACACGAGCCGTAGAACATAAATACACGAACGCCTGCGACCCTACTTGTGATCTTTGCAGTTCTGAACGCACTCCCGAACCACATATGGTTGGGCTATCGTATACCTTTACAAACGATTTCTCTTATCCCTTCTTCCTCAGTGGTGGTATATATTCTTCCACCAACAAAAAAGACAGTTCATCTTCAACGGCTACTCTTACCTTCCAATCCGCCGGCACTATACAAATTAAATATTTCACTTCCACCGAGTCGAAATATGATAAGCTTATCATAAAACTCAATTCAACCGAAAAACTCAACAAATCCGGTGAAAACGCTTGGACTACCGTCAGCTTTTCTGTTGTGGCAGGAGACAAACTTTACATAACCTATAGTAAAGATGGTTCTCAATCAGGCGGAAGCGATGTGATTGAATTCCAAGTATTAACGCCGTCTTTGGTGAATGCAGAAGATGCTGACCCCACCTGTGAAGATGCAGTTATATGCACTATTTGCGGCGTTACGGTTAAAGAGGCTTTGGGTCACGCTTACGATAACATTTGCGACCCATCTTGCAACACTTGCGGAACAATCCGTAGCGTTCCTTCTCACACTAATTTTGCTACCTTCGATGATACTGAGCATTGGACCGAGTGTTCAGGTTGCGGACTTAAACAATCCATCGCAATCCATATCTTCGACAATGCTTGCGACACGAAATGTAACAACTGTGAATATGTAAGAACTGTTCCAAACCACGCTTACACTCTCAACGCCGGTCACACTTGCTCGAGCTGTAAGATAAGTCTTACTCCCTGCAAACCGGAGGTTATAAACAAAGCTAACAATAGCGTTACACTTAAAGCTTACGATGGATTTGAATATTCCAAAGATGGTATCAGTTGGCAAACAAATAATATATTTGCAGATCTTTCCCCCAAAACCACCTACACCTTTTATCAAAGAGTAAAGGCTTCGTCGACTGCGCTTGTGAGCGAAATAAGTGAAGGTGTTTCTATAACCTTAAAAGAGCCTCAGACATCTGTACCGGCAACCCCCGGTGTTTCCAGCTTTTTGGATACAGTTGTTACACTTATACCGGTTAATGGCTGCGAATATTCTTGCGATGGTGTGAATTGGCAAAACAGCAATGAATTTACAGGGCTCATCCCCGGAACCAGCTATACCTTCTATTCCAGATATGCTGAGACTACCACACACGAAGCAAGTAACAGTAGTAAGGGAATAAGCTTAACCACTGACAAATCTAAGCAAAATTCGATTCCTAAAGCACCGCAACTTTCCGATTCTACTGCAAACAGCATAACCCTTGTTGCAGTAGACGGTTGTGAATATTCCTGTGATGGCGAGTATTGGCAGTCAAGCAATGTTTTTGACTGGCTTGACTGTGGAACAAAATATACCTTCTACCAACGCTATAAAGAAACGGCAACTCACTATGCCGGAAAGAACAGCACCTCTGCCGCATTCAAAACAAAAAAGGGTACACAAAACGCACCATACATCCCATCCCTCGAAAGAAAAACCTTTAATAGCGTAACACTTGAAGAATGTAGCGGATGTGAATATTCCCGCGACGGAATAAACTGGCAGAAAAGCAACAAGTTCGAAGGTTTGAAATCTGAAACCAACTATCTTTTCTATCAGAGATACAAGGAAACAGAAAAGTATTATGCCGGAGATATGAGTTCACCTTTGAAGGTCAAAACTGACGAAGAACCGATATGTGTTCAAAATCCCACGCTTCATAAGTACGATGATGTATGCGATGCCGAGTGTAATCTTTGCTTTGAATCCAGAGATGCAGGTCACAAGTGGAACACCGGAATAATAACAAAGAAGCCTACATGCACTGCAAATGGCACCAAAACTTACACCTGTTCAAAATGCGGTAAAACTCGAACCGAAGGTATAGCTGCATTAGGTCATAAGAAGATCACTATCGCTACTGATGAAGAGTACTGTATCAAATATCCGGGCGAAAAATGTTCCGTTTGTGATACTTGGTTTTCATATCCGGTTTACAACTATACTTTGGGTGAACCTTACCATGTACTTTATTATACCGGAAGAGGTGGAAAAGAAGCTACTTGTACCCAAAGCGGACTTAAAGATATAAGAAGTTGTTTGGTATGTTACTATGAATTGAAAAAACAGGAAGAAATTCCCGCCAAAGGTCATACCTTTGTTAAGGTAAAAGCCAAGGCTGCAACCTGTACTAAAACAGGTCTCACCGAAGGCAAGAAGTGTAAAGATTGCGGCAAAGTGTCTGTTAAGCAGAAAACCGTTGCCAAGAAGGCACATAGCTACAAGACCACCACAACCAAGGCTACCTTAAAGAAGAACGGTAAAACAATAAGCAAGTGTACAGTTTGCGGCAAGACTGCAAGCACAACCACTATCTACTACGCTAAGACCGTTAAGCTTAAGAAGGCTCCCTTCACTTATACCGGCAAGACCATTAAGCCCACTTTGGTTGTTAAGACCTCTAAGGGCAAGACCATTTCTTCTAAGTACTACACCGTAAGCGGTACTGCAAGTACCAAGAAGATTGGTAAGTTCAAGATTACCTTGAAGTTCAAGGGCAACTACAGCGGCACCAAGACCCTGTACTACACCATTAATCCTAAGACCGTTGCCAGCCTCAAGCTTAAAGCTGGCAAAAAGCAGATGACCGTATCCTACAAGAAGGATTCCTCTGTTGGCGGCTACGAAATTATGTACGCT
>JAZNQM010000196.1:0-6293 GCA_045590175.1 Acutalibacteraceae bacterium
CGTGTTAACGTAAATGTTCGTCCCCACCCGATTTTTGAACGCAGCGGTTTTGACGTTTTCTGCGAAATTCCCATCACCTTTACCCAGGCGGCTTTGGGTGACGAGATAACCGTTCCTACCCTTGACGGCAAGGTGAAATTCACCATCCACGAGGGTACCCAGCCCGGTGACGAATTCAAACTTAAGGGCAAGGGCATCAAGCGTCTTAACTACTCGGGCTTCGGCGACCAATACGTAAAGATTGTTTTGGAGGTTCCAAAAAACCTTTCCAAGGAGCAAAAGGATATCCTCAAGCAATTTGATGAGAAGTCCAGCGACAAAAACTACGGAAAGCGTAAAAGCTTCTTCGATAAACTTAAGGATTTATTTTAATTCAAGCACAGCCAACGGCACCCGCAGGGGCGAACCGTTGGCTGTTTTTTTGTCGGATTTTGTTGACTGGTTTTTAATTTTATGATATTATGAAAATGTATGGACAAATCACAAATCAGAAGTTTAAAATTACGCGACACACCAGGTTGGGTCGCAGATTATATACGGGGAGGGTAATATGAATAAATTTCTTTTCAGATGTCTGAGCCTTATCTTGGCATTGCTGACGGCTTTTTCGTTGATGCCCGCAGTGGATTTCACAGCCTCTGCCGCTCAGATGACCTTAGCCCAGATGCAGAAAAAATACCCCCACGGCAAATATTGGAACGGCTCCGACCCCGAGAGCTACACCTCTACCCCCTGTACCCACCATAGCGGTGCTTGCAGCTACGACGGTTCCTGCGGTTGCGCTACCTACAAGAACTACGCTATTCAGTGTATGGGCTTTGCCTTTCAGCTTGCCTACACCGCTTACGGTGGCGAGCCGTATCTTCTCTGGGATGTGGAATACAATGCCGACACCGCCCTCAAAAATCTAAAACCCGGCGACGTTATTCGCTACAACTACAACGGACACTCTGCCTTTGTTATCGGTGTCAGCGGCGACACCGTAACCATTGCTGATTGCAACTACCAGAACAACTGCGTTATCCGTTGGGGCGGCACCATCACTAAGCAGAAGCTTAAGGAGTCCTTCACATCGGTTGCCAAAGCCCCCTACTCCTTAGCGGAAAACCACAAGCACAGCTACGTCACCGACCACGACTCTGCCCATCCTCACAATGAATATAAGAAATGTACCGCCTGCGGATATTACTACTACACAGGCAAGCAGTTGTCCTCGGATACCTGTATCGAGTGCACCTCTCCTGGCACGAGCGGCGAGGTTATCGCTCACCCACTGCCCATTAAGGCTATACCTCTGTCGGGCAAAACCACCACCGCCTATAAATCGGTAAAGGGTGAAGCTAAAACCCGAAAGTTAGGTGGCAACGACATCTGCTACATCCGCGAGTTCTGTGACGACGGCTGGTGCAAAATCGACTACATTGACACAAAGGGCGACCAGCAGACGGGATATATAGAAGCTTCCGCCCTTCTTGGCGACCCCGATTTTGCTCCCTTTAAATTCACCGCCACAAAAAAGGTGCTGACCTATGCCAGAAGCGATTTAAAGGAAGAAATCGGCTACACTGTGGCGGGCGACACCTCCTATCTTGTTGCTGTAAACGACAAGTCGGCTCAAATTCTCTATCCCGTGGCAGAGGGCTCCTTCCGTGCAGCCTGGGTCTATATAGACCAGATAAGCCTCGGTTTCACCCCCCTTTGGAAGGTCAATACCCTGACCGTATATTATAATACGGGGGGCGGCGAAATCACCTCTAAGACGGTGGAGGACCGCCACGGAATGATATACTCAAAATCCAAGGACCGAAAGATCACCGACATCTGGAAATTTAACCTACCTAAATCCAACGGTCTTAAAAACGCCTCCTCATTTGGTCTCAAAAAGGAGGGCTATACCTTCAAGGGCTGGAGTACCACCCCCCACGGCAAAAAGCTTTTCGACCAAAATGATAAAAAGCTGCTGCCCGCCGACATAAACCCCGACATTACCAATGGCTCCTGCTACACCGTGCTTTACGCAATTTGGGAGAAAAAGGCATCTAAGGTCAAAACCCTCACCGTCACCACCAAGCCCTCTAAAACCGTATATAAAATAGGCGAAGAGCTGAGTACCGGCGGTCTTAGATTGACAGTCGTTTACGAGGACGGAACCAAAAAGAAAATCAGCAAGGGCTTTACGTCAGGGATTTTTCTCAATTCCACCGCCGGCAAGAAGATTGTCCCCGTAACCTACGGCGGCAAGACGGTTTACATAAACCTCACCGTAGCGAAAAAGCCTTCGACCACCAAGCCCGACAGCACCTTCATTGGCTGTGCCCATCCGAAATTCAAGCTGCAATCCACCACCAAAGCCACTTGTTCTGCTTTGGGTCAAAAGACCTACAAGTGTACCACCTGCGAGGGTATAAAGGTGGTCAGCGTACCCACCCTGCGGCACACAGTTGCGGTGTCCTCTAAGATAGAGCCCACCTGCAAAAAAGCGGGCAAAGCCGAAGGTCTTTACTGCTCGGTTTGTAGCGAGGAGATAGAAATACAGTCCTCTTTGCCGAAGCTCAGTCACCAATATTCGGAAAAAATAACCAAGCGTGCCACCACCAAAAGCACAGGCAGAATCACAAAATCCTGTGCAACCTGCAACTATAAGAAGGTAACCAAAATCAAGAGGATTGATACCCTAAAGCTCTCCACCGAAAGCTACCTTATCAGCCGCAAAACCCGAAAGCCCTACGTAACTGTCAAGAACACTGCGGGCAAGAAGCTGAAAAAAGGCGTGGACTACACCGTCAAGTATGCTGAGGGTCGCAAGTCGGTGGGCAAATACAAGGTCACCGTCACCTTCAAGGGCAAATATAAAGGTACGCGTTATCTCTACTTCACCATCAGACCCAAAGCCACCCAGCTCGAAAAACTGAGCAAACGCACCAAGGGTCTCAAAATCAGATGGACCCCCACCGACAAAAACACCTCGGGCTACCAGGTCGAATACAGCACCTCCAAAACCTTCAAGGAAAAGTACACCAAAAGCGTTAATGTTATCGGCAAAACCGCCTCCTCCCTTGAACTAAAGAATCTAAAAGGAAGCAAAAAATACTACATCCGCATCCGCGTGTTCAAATTCGTAAAAGGCGAAAAGGTATTTTCCAGTTGGTCCAAGGTGAAATCCAAAAAGACTAAATAAACCACAAAAGGCAGCCGAACATATTCGGTTGCCTTTTACCATTTTTGCAATTCATTAGCTACATAACAAAAGACACTTCAAGCTCCCGATAAAGGGCTGAAGTGTCTTTTATTTTTCATCCGAAACATATTCTATTATTTCATCCACCTTGCAGTTAAGGATTCTGCAAAAATCGTCTACCTTCATTGTGCTTATCCCCCCGCCCTGTTTCATACGGTTGATGGTGGCACCGGAAATTCCGTGCTTCGTTATCAGTGCGTAGGTTGTAACGTTTTTCTTTTTGAGAGTGTCCCAAAACGGTTTGTAACTAATCATAGAATCCCCCTAAAATCAACTCAAATCACAGAAATTATTCCCGTCAATTAAATGATAAATTCTAATCATATACTTGACAATAGTCATAATTATGACTATAATGTGTGTTGGAATTATTATTTATTCAAGGAGGATAAAAATGGAAAAAAGAATATTAACTTTATTGCTTACAGTTGCGTTGATAGTAACTTGTTTGCCGTCAAACCTATTCGTAGTATGTGCAGCCAATTTCAACACCTCTTACTCACTATCGGGCAATGGTGCAAATGATATTGTTGCTGTAGCACAGGCTCAATTAGAAAAATCACAATCGCAAATGGGTTATAACGGAAATTGGTGTGCTGCTTTCGTATCAGATTGTGCCAGTTTAGCCGGACAAAGTGCAGCTGTTCCTTATCACGCTGCTGTTTCCAGCTTGTACTCTAATGTAATAGGTGCAGGCGGAACAGTAGTTTCCTCACCGCAAAAAGGTGATATCGCTTTTTATAAAAGCGGGTCGTCGTTTTGTCATGTTTCAATAGTTACAAGCAGTGACGGAACCACCATTCACGGCAATGTAAGTTGGTGCACTAGCACAGGCAAAGATAATGGCGTGTGGCACGTTTGCACCAGGAAACCCAATGTATATGAAAACGCTATGGATCAATATCACGTGTATGTAAGACCGAATTACCAAGGAAGTTCTAACACTCATACTTCCCACAACTACAACACCTTTGTCTACTACAAAGCTGCACATCCGCACTATAACTGTTACAAATGCAGTTGTGGCGAAATTAAAGCTAACAAAAAAGAACCTAATTTTTTGCAAAGCTGTAGTGACTGCATGAAGCTCACAAATATCAGCACAGGCACCTATGGTCTTAAAAACAATGGAACAGGCTTATATGCGAGCGTGTCCTATGCCACAGATAAACAAGGGCAGAACATCGATACCTACAAGGAAATCTGCCCATTCGAAATTAAAACGAGCGGAACTAAAGGTCACATAATTCATCCTACCTTGTCAAGCGGCAGAGTTATGAATGTATATACATCGGAGCACGTAACAAGCGGTAATAATGTCTGCTTATGGGACTACACCGCTCACGACTCACAACATTGGTATTTCCAAAAGGTTTCCGGCGGATATATAATCAGAAGCGTTCAAAACGGTAACTGTGTGTTGGATATAAAAGACAACTGGGACGTATACGTATCTACCTACACAGGGGCAAAAACCCAGATATGGACTGTTGAAAACAGCATAACCTATAACGCAAACGGCGGAAGTGGCGCCCCTAAAAAGCAGACAAAGAATTACGGCGACAGCATAAAGCTCAGCACCACCAAACCCACTCGTGAAGGCTACTCCTTCGCCGGATGGGCTACCAAGTCCTCTGCTACAACAGCTACCTACCAAAGCGGTGCAAGTTACACCTCCAATAAGGATGTTGTTCTGTATGCTGTGTGGAATAAGGATTGCAATCATACATATTCCAATCCTTGTGATACTTCTTGCAACTTGTGCGGCAAAGCACGTTCAACATCACATAGCTATTCCGCTGCCACATGTAAAGCTCCCAAAACCTGCAAGCTTTGCGGAAAAACCAGTGGAAGTAAGCTCTCGCATAAATATGATTCCGGCAAGGTAACAAAGAAAGCAACCTGCAAAAAAACGGGAACAAAGACCTACACCTGTACCGGATGCAAAAAGACCAAAGCCGAAACTATCGCAAAGCTTAAGCACTCATACAAAAACTATGTTTGCAAAACCTGCGGCAAATGGGATAAAAACAGCATTAAGAAAACCGAAAAGGTTGACAACAAAGAATATTACGTTATCTTAGACGATGCCGCAATTCAGACAGGTCCCTATGGCAAGTGCAAGACTGTGAAACGTCTGTCCGAGGGAGATGAAATCATAGTTACCGAAAGGTTGTATAACGCCTGGGACAATAAATGGTTCAAGTGCAGTGACGGATACATCTATTCCGAGAATATCAAAAAGCACGACAAATGTTCCTGGGGCAAATCGAAGGTAACCAAGAAAGCTACCTGCACAAAAACAGGTAAAGAAGAAAAGAAATGTACCGTTTGCGGCAAAAAGAAAACCTCGACCATTGCAAAAGCCAAACACAAGTACAAGGGAAATATCTGCAAGACCTGCGGCAAGTGGGACAAATCCAGCATTAAAAAAACCGAAAAGGTTAAAAATAAAAAGTATTATGTAATCTCCAAGGATGCCGCTGTGCATTCCGCTCCTTACAGCAGGTCCGAAACTATCGACTATCTGAAAAAGGGCGAAACTATAGTGGTTACTCAAAGATTATATAATTCCGCCGGAAGCAAGTGGTTCAAATTCAGCGGCGGTTATATTTATTCCAAGCACATAAAGAGGAAATAATAACAACCATCGTGACCTGCTCACCTCAGAGAAAAACTACTACGTAAAGGTTAGAGCATACAAGAAGGTTAGCAGCAAGACCTACTACGGTGCATACTGCAAGGCTAAGACAGTTAAGGTTAAATAAACTTTACTAAACCAACAAAAGGAACTCTCCTCGCGGAGGGTTCCTTTTTCTATGTAATAAACAACTATTCTTGCCTCCATCTGATGAGGGAGGTGGATTTTGCGAAGCAAAAGACGGAGGGAGAGATCCCCAAAAACAAGAATAATAAGTGATATTGTGAGACAGGTCTCACAGTGCTATTTCGCCTATCGGCAAAGTGATATTGAAACTTGCAGTTTCAGTGATATTCAATAAGGTGCATAGCACCGTCATTCTTCGTAGCAAGATTTATCTTGCGGAGAAATATT